>DASYPH010000137.1:0-25028 GCA_036006925.1 Gaiellaceae bacterium | reverse complement strand
CAGCGCGTGCAGGCCGAAATACGTAAGCCGCGCCACGTCGCGGGCCGGTGCGCGCACACCGAAGACACCGCACATCAGACGGTCCCCAGCTCGACCACGTCGGCCCACGAGGGCCGCTCGGCGGCGGCGACCAGCACCGCTTCACCTTCCAACGAGCACGTCGTTACGTGGCTCGGCTCGCCGCCTGACCAGGCGGCTGCCTCGCGGAGCGCGCGCCCGAGGTTGCCGGCCGTCACGTCGTGAGCCAGCGAGAAGGTGTGCGACTGCTCCCAGACGAAGCGCACGAGCGCCGCGCCGCCACCCCGCAGCAGATAGATCCCGTCGCCGCGCCGCCACCGGTCGGGGATCCGCGTCACGTCGCGGACGAGTCCGACGCACCCGACCACGGGCGTCGGCGGGATCGAGCGTCCGCCGGTCTCGTTGTAGAGCGAGACGTTGCCCGAGACGACCGGGATGCCGAGCTCGTCGGCGGCCTGCGCGATCCCGTCGATCCCTCGCTCGAGCTCCCAGGCGACGCCGGGCTTCTCAGGGCTGCCGAAGTTGAGGCAGTCGGTGAGGGCGAGAGGCTCGCCGCCGGCGCAGGCGACGTTCAGCGCGGCGCCGAGAACGGCCCGGTAGCCGGCCGTGAACGGGTCACGCTCACCGAGCGGCGGGCCGTCGAGTGAGACCGCGATACCGCGTGTCCCGTCGATGCGCAGGACGGCAGCGTCGAGTCCAGGGCGCCGGACCGTGCGCGAGCCGACGAGCTGGTCGTATTGCTCGAAGATCCAGGTCTTCGGTTCGTCGTTGACCGGGTCGATGCGGGTCGGCTCAACAGCCTGCGGCTCGGGCTCGAGGTCGTACCTGGGGCACTCGTCGGTCAGCAGCGCGGCGGGGATCCGGCCGACGAGCTCGTCGTCCATGTACGCGCTCAACTCGCCGTGATCGGTCACCTCCCCGATCACCGTGCATGGCAGTTCCCAGCGCGCGCAGGCCTCTCGCACCAGGTCGAGTCGATCGGGCGCGACGACGGCGACCATGCGTTCCTGGGACTCCGAGATCATGATCTCCCACGCCTCCAGGTCGGCTTCGCGCAGCGGCACGCGGTCGAGGTGCACATCGACCCCCGTCCCGTCGCGCGCCATCTCGGCCAGCGACGAAGCGAGCCCTGCCGCGCCGCAGTCCTGCAGGGACACGACGAGCCCTTGCTCGACGAGTTCGAGCGAGACCTCGATCAGGGCCTTGCCTCGGAACGGATCGCCGATCTGGACCGACGGGCGCTTCTCGTCCGAGCCGGCGAGATCCTGCGATGCGAGCACCGACGCGCCGCCGATGCCGTCGCGACCGGTGAGCGCGCCGTAGAGCACGAGCGCGTTGCCAGGACCTTGGGCCTTCGCCGACAAGAGGCGCTCGGTCGGCATCAGGCCGACGCACATCGCGTTCACGAGCGGGTTCGCGGCGTAGGCGTCGTCGAAGACGCACTCGCCGCCGACGTTCGGGACGCCCACGCAGTTGCCGTAGTGCCCGATCCCGGCGACCGCGCGGCGAAAGTGCCAATCGGGCCGTCCGAAGCGCAGCCCGTCCAGCAGCGCCACCGGCCGAGCGCCCATCGCGACGATGTCCCGCAGGATGCCGCCGACCCCGGTCGCGGCTCCCTGGAACGGCTCGACGGCCGACGGGTGGTTGTGGGATTCCGCCTTGAAGGCGACCGCGACACCCCCACCGAGGTCAATCACTCCCGCGTTCTCGCCAGGTCCCTGGAGCACACGCTCGCCACCGTTCGGCAGCCGCTTGAGCAGCCGCGCCGAGTGCTTGTAACCGCAGTGCTCGGACCAGAGCAGCGAGAAGACCGCGAGCTCGAAATCGTTCGGCGGCCGGTCGAGGAGCGTCCGGATACGGTCGAACTCCCAGTCGGTCAGACCAAGAGAGCGATGCAACGGCTGGTCGGCAACGGCAGCCAGGGGAGCATGGTACCGCCGGGCGAGGACGGCCCTGGTGGAGGCGTCGCAGCGTGGCGTCCGATCGTTACGTTGACGCGGATGATCACGATCAGGCGGGCCGAGGAAGCCGACGTCGAGTGGCTCGCCGCCCTCTATGGCGACGACGACGTCGAGCCGTTCCTCGGCGGTGGGCGTGCCAAGGACGTCGCCGGGGTGCGGTCCGAGGTCGAGCGCTCGCAGCGTGAGCCCGCCCGCTTCGGGCGCCTCGTCATCGAGGTCGACGGCGCCCGCGCCGGCACGATGGGCTTCCACGAGGTCAGCGAGGCGCACCGGATCGCGCAGCTCGAAGTGCTGGCCGTGCATCCAGACTTCCGCCGTCGCGGCGTCGCCGACGAAGCGGCTCGCCTACTGCAACGCTACCTCTTGCTCGACCTCGGCTTCCATCGCCTCGAGCTGGCCTGCTACGGCTTCAACGTGGCTGCGCTCCGCCACGCCGAGCGCGTCGGCTTCATGCGCGAAGGGGTGAAGCGGCAGGCATACCTACGCCACGGTGTCTGGCAGGACGCGGTGCAGTTCGCGCTCCTGCGCGAGGAGCTCGAAGGCTAGGCATGAATGCTGTTGGCTTCCGGATGGTGCTTCTTGCAGACCGGATGCCCGTGGTCCGGATGCGGGTGCCACGCCAGGCGCCAGCAGCGGTTGACGTGGCAGTTGTGCCGTCGTAGGAAGAGGTAGAGCGTGCTCGCGAACGCCGTGATCAGCGTGATGTCTGCGAGCGGTCCGCTGATGAAGTTGTAGCCGCCCTGGGTGGGCCAGTGGACGATGTAGTGGAGCGTTGCCGCGACGAACACGCGCGCAGGCTACCTCGCTGACTCTGAGCACCCGCTGCGCTGGCAGAATGCAGGGATGTCCACGTACTTGCACACCATGTATCGGATTACCGATCCCGCCGCAAGCCGTGCGTTCTACGAGGCGCTCGGACTCGAGTTTCGCCGTGACATGGACATCGTCCGGAGCGGCGAGCGCGAGGCGACGAACTACTTCTTCGGGTTTCCGGGCCAGGACGAAGAGCTGGAGTTGACGCTCAACCACGATGGGCGCACCTACGAGCTCGGTACCGGCTACGGCCACATCGCGATCGGCGTCGAGGACCTCACCGGCACGCTGGCGCGGCTCGCCGAGCAGGGCATCGAGCCCGAGCGCGAGCCTTATCAAGTGCGCGAAGGCGGCTCGTGGCTCTGCTTCGTCCGCGACCCCGACGGCTACCGGATCGAGATCATCGGCTCCTCTTAGACGTCTTCGTCGGCGCCAACCTGCCGTGGTAGAACGGCGCCGTGGCGACGAGGATCGTGCTGCTCCGCGGCATCAACCTCGGCCCGAGCCGGCGGGTCCGGATGGAGGCGCTGCGGGAACTGCTCGGGTCCGAGGGCTACGGGAGCGTTCGTACCTACGTTCAGAGCGGCAACGTCGTGCTGGAAAGCTCGCTCGAGCCGGCTCGGCTGGAGGCCGCCCTCGAGCAGCAGCTCGCGGCCGGCCTGGGCTTCGACGTCGACGTGTTCGTCCGGACGCCGAGCGAGCTCAAAGCGGTGCTCGCGCGCGACCCGCTCGGCTCCGCGGCGGTCGATCGCTCGCGCTACCTCATCACGTTCTTGCGGAAACCGCTCGATCCCGAGCGCGCAGCACGGCTCGCCGCCGAAGAGTTCTCGCCGGAGCGCCTGGCTGTAAACGGGCGCGAGATCTACTCGTGGCACCCCGACGGCGTGGGGCGGTCGGAGCTCGCGAAGCAGCTCTCCGAGCGGAGCCTCGGCGCGACGGCAACCGCCCGGAACTGGAACACACTGGAGAAGCTGCTGGCGCTCGTAGGCTGAGCACTACGCTCTGACCGTGCTGCTCTACGACAGCCCGGTCTCGGGCAACTGTTACAAGGTGCGGCTACTCCTGGCGCACCTGGGCATCGCGTACGAACGCCACACCGTGGACGTCGTCGACCGGTCCGGCAGACGTGAGCTGCTCGGAGACCTCAATCCTGCGCTCCGGGTGCCCACGCTCGTGCTGGACGACGGGCGAGCGCTCGCCGAGTCCGGTGCCATCAGCTGGTACTTCGGCGAGGGCACACGCTTCGTTCCGGACGACCGCTTCGACCGCGCGCAGGTGCTCCGCTGGATGTTCTTCGAGCAGTACGAGCATGAGCCGGCGATTGCAGTGGCGCGGTTCGGGCTCACGTACTCGGGACGGCCGGAGTCGTTCGAGGACCGGCTGCCCGAGCGAACCAGAGCGGGCTACCGCGCGCTCGACGTCATGGAAGGCCGGCTCGCCGGCCGATCCTGGTTGGTGGGCGAGGGGATGACGATCGCCGACATCGCGCTCTACGCCTACACGCATGTCGCGCACGAGGGCGGATTCGACCTGGCTCCGTACGAGGCGATCGGGGCGTGGCTCGAACGCGTCGCCGCTCAGCCCGGGCACGTCACGATCGACGCCTGACGGCGTCGCATTGACGCCTTTTTGTCACAGAGGCGTTTCCCACGTGTCACGTTTGCCTCTCTAGGGTCGACGTCATGAGCGCCAAGCTGACCACCCCCTGGGGAGAGGCCTCGCTGATCGAGCGGGTGACGCTGCCGCAGCGCGCCGGTGAGAAGCGCTTCTCCTCCGTCGTCGAGCTGCTCGAAGGCTCGCGCGGCGAGCGGCTCGTGCGATTCGCCTACTCCACCGACGGGGTGTCACGGCGCGGGCCGGTGACCCTGCGTGCCCGCGACGTGGTCCGCCTGCACACCGCACTCGAGCAGACACCCGAGCTTGCCGACGCGCTCGGGCTCTCCGGAGGCGCCGCGTGAGCGGTGGTGGTGCCTAGACGGACGCCGCGAGCGACAATCGAGCCGCGTCGATCAGCGAGCCGAGAATCAGCGCACCGTCGGTCGACCCGAGCAACGACTCGACCGCGTGCTCCGGGTGGGGCATCAGCCCCAGAACGTTGCCCTCCTCGTTGCTAACGCCCGCCACGTTCGCGATCGATCCGTTCGGGTTCGCACCGTCCGCGTAGCGCAGCACGAGCTGGCCGTTCGCTTCGAGCCGGCCGAGCAGCGCGTCGTCGGCGAACCAGCAGCCGTCGCCGTGCTTGACCGGGATCGTGAGCTCCTGTCCGGGTGCGCAGCGCGACGTGAACGGCGTTTCGTTCCGCTCGACGACGAGTGGAACGTCACGGCAGACGAACGACAGCGAGGCGTTGGACCGCAGCGCGCCCGGGAGCAGACCCGCCTCGGTGAGCACCTGGAACCCGTTGCAGATGCCGAGGACGAGGCCGCCGGCGGCGGCGAAGTCGATCACGGCCCCCATCACCGGCGAGTAACGGGCGATCGCACCGCAGCGAAGGTAGTCGCCGTACGAGAAGCCCCCCGGGACGACGACGGCGGCCGTCCCGCGTGGCAGTTCGTCTGCTGTGTGCCAGAGCCGCGGCGCGTCTGCTCCGAGCAGCTCCAGCGCGTGCTGCGCGTCGCGATCGTCGTTCGACCCCGGGAAGACGACGACGGCCACGGTCGGCCGGGGGGCCCCGCTCATGCGCGGGCGAGCTCGATCGAGTAGCTCTCGATCAGCGGGTTGGCCAGCAGGCGCTCGCACATCTGCTCGAGCGCGGCGAGTGCCTGCTCGCGATCGTCGGTCGCGAGCTCGACGTCGACCACCCGGCCGACGCGCGCCTCGGCGATGTCGAAGCCGAGGTGACGTAGCGAGCTCTCGACGGCCTGGCCCTGCGGATCGAGGATGCCTTGCTTGGGGCGGACGAGCACCGTCGCTCTCACGCGAGCACCACGCCCGGGTCGGCGACGTAGTCGGCGAAGGAGATCTCCGTCAGGCGCTCGAACGCCTCGATGTAGCGTTCGCGCGTCCCGGCGACGACGTCCTCCGGCAGCTCCGGCCCCGGATCTGTCTTGTCCCAGCCGAGCGTCTCTCAGTAGTCGCGAACGAACTGCTTGTCGAACGAGGGCGGCGTCCGCCCGGGCTCGTAGTCGTCGACCGGCCAGAACCGTGACGAGTCGGGCGTGAACGCCTCGTCGCCGAGCATGAGCTGGCCTGTCTCGTCGATGCCGAACTCGAGCTTCGTGTCGGCGAGGATGATCCCGCGCGCTCGCGCGTGGGCGGAGGCGAACGCGTAGAGCTCGAGCGCGGTTCGCTCGACCTCGTCGAACCGCTCGCGGCCGACGAGCTCGACGGCTGTGGCGCGATCGATGTTCTCGTCGTGGCCCGACTGGGCCTTCGTCGCAGGCGTGAAGATCGGCTGCGGCAGTTGCTCGGATTCACTCAACCCTGCCGGCAGCGTATGGCCGCACACCGCACCTGTCGCGAGGTAGTCCTTCCAGCCGGAGCCCGCGAGGTAGCCGCGAACGACGCATTCGATCGGCAGCATCTCGAGCCGACGGCACTCGGTCGAGCGTCCGTCGTCGCGCAGCTCGAGCAAGTGGTTCGGGATCACGCCGCTCGTGCGTGCGAACCAGAAGCCGGACAGCCCCGTCAGCACACGTCCCTTGTCGGGGATCTCCGTCGGCAGCACGACGTCGAAGGTCGAGATGCGATCGCTCGCAACGAGCAACAGCCGGTCGGCGTCGAGGGCGTACAGCTCACGC
Source organism: Gaiellaceae bacterium (assembly GCA_036006925.1). GTDB lineage: Bacteria > Actinomycetota > Thermoleophilia > Gaiellales > Gaiellaceae > PALSA-600. Next base: position 18,496 of record DASYPH010000137.1, on the reverse strand, counting down.
ACCTTTCCGCTGCCGACGTGCGTGGCTTCAGGCATGGGCCGGTTCCTCCTTCGTGGTCAGCTGGTGGAGACGATCGAACGTCCGGTCGAGGTTGGCAATCGTCGCGTCGAGGTCGAACACCTCGTCGAGTGCAAGCGGAGAGAGCAGCGACGCGACATCGGCGTCCGCACGCACGAGCGTCGCGAAATCGAGCTCCTCGTCCCAGGCGCGCATCGCGTTTCGCTGCACGATGCGGTACGCGTCGGCGCGATCCGAGCCGTTGGCGACGAGGGCGAGGAGAAGGCGATGCGAGAAGAAGAGGCCATGGGACGCCCAGAGGTTGCGCTCCATACGCTCCGGGTGGACCACGAGCCCCTCGACGATCCACGTGAACCGGTCGAGCATGTAGTCGAGCGCGAGGAACGCATCCGGAACCACGATCCGCTCGGCGGAGGAGTGCGAGATGTCGCGTTCGTGCCACAGCGGCATGTTCTCGAGCCCGACCCCCGCCGCGGCCCGGACGACACGGGCGAGGCCGCCGATCCGCTCGGCCACCTTCGGATTGCGTTTATGGGGCATCGCCGACGAGCCCTTCATGCCGGCGGCGAACGGCTCCTCCACCTCGCGAACCTCGGTCCGCGCCAGATGGCGGATCTCGGTTGCGAACCGGTCGAGCGAGGACGCACAGATCGCGAGCGCGCCGAGCAGCTCTGCGTGGCGGTCGCGGGAGATCACCTGGGTAGAGACCGGGTCCGGTTCGAGGCCGAGCCGTTCGCAGGCGATGCGCTCGACCGCCGGATCGATCGCCGCATAGGTGCCGACCGTCCCCGACAGCTGACCGACGCGGCACGACTCGAGCGCCCGCTCGAGCCGCTCGCGCGCGCGGTCGAGCTCGAACGCCCAGCCCGCGAGCTTCCAGCCGAACGTCATCGGCTCGGCATGGATCCCGTGTGAGCGCCCGATGCAAACCGTCCGGCGGTGTTGTTCGGCCCGCGCGACGACCGCTGCGAGCGCGCGGTCGAGCCCCGAGACGAGCACGACACCGCCGTCTCTGATCTGGAGGGCCAGCGCGGTATCGACCACATCCGACGAGGTGAGCCCGTAATGGACCCAGCGCCCCTCGGGCCCGAGTTGCTCGGCGACCGCGTCGACGAAGGCGGCAAGGTCGTGGTCGGTGGTGAGCTCGATCTCGGCGACACGTGCGGCGGTCGGCACGACAGCACGCTCGCGAACGGCGGCGACGTCGGTCGCCGGTACGGCGCCGACCTCCGCCCAGCCGTCCAGCGCAGCAAGCTCGACGTCGAGCCAGCGTGCGAGCTTGCCCTCCTCCGACCAGATCCGGCTCATCTCCGGACGGGAGTAGCGGGCGATCACCTGGGCCAGTGTAGAGCGGGCTCAGGAAGGCGGGGCGGCCAACGCGAGGATGCGCGCGGCCAGGACGGCGCCGTTCTTCGCGTTGTCGACGCCCACGGTGGCCACCGGCACCCCGGGAGGCATCTGCACGATCGACAGGAGCGCGTCGAGGCCGTCGAGCACGGACATCGACGAGCGAAGCGGCACGCCGATCACCGGGAGCTCGGTGTGCGCGGCGACGACGCCCGGGAGCGCGGCTGCGAGACCCGCACCGCAGATCAGCACCTTCAGGCCACGTTCCGCCGCGCTCTTCGCGTACTCGGCAACGGCGTCGGGAGAGCGATGGGCCGAGCGCACCTCGAACTCCCAGGCGATACCCCGCGCGTCCAGCTCGTCGAGCGCCGCCTGCATCCGCGGGCGATCCGACTCGGAGCCGACCAGGATTCCGACCTGCGGAGCAGCGCTCACGGTCAGCTCCCGACCCCCGCGGCGATGTCGCGCCTGAAGCGGGCGCCTTCGAACGAGACGAGGTCGACCGCTGCGTACGCACGGTCGCGGGCGGCTGGGATCGTGTCGGCGGTCGCGGTCACCGAGAGGATTCTGCCGCCGCGCGTGATCACGCGCCCGTCTCGCGCCGCAGTGCCGCCCTGGAAGACCAGGGCGCCGGTCCTGGCGGCGTCCTCGAGCCCGGTGATCGGCAGGCCCGGATAGTCGCTTCGCCCCGGGTAGTCGGGGCTCGTGAGCACGACCGTGACCGCCGCTCGATCGTCGAGCGTGAGGTCGGTGCCCGAGAGGTCGCCGCTCGCGGCCGCGGCCAACGCACCGAGCAGGTCGCCTGAGATGCGCGGCATCAGCACCTGGGTCTCGGGGTCGCCGAGTCGGGCGTTGAACTCCAGCACGCGCGGCCCGTCGGCGGTGATCATCAGGCCGGCGAACAGACAGCCGATGAAGGGAACGCCGCGCCGTGCGAGTTCCTCGAGCACCGGTTCGTGGATCTCGGAGACGAGTGCCCCGCCGTCGAAGGACGCCACAGGGGAGAAGGCGCCCATCCCGCCGGTGTTCGGTCCGGCGTCCCCGTCCTCGGCCCGTTTGAAGTCCTGAGCCGAGCCGAGCGGGACGGCGCCGCGCCCGTCGCACAGTGCAAAGAGCGACACCTCGTACCCCTCGAGCAGCTCCTCGATCACCACTCCTTGCCCGAGTGCCTCGACGGCCGGGAGTGCCGCGTCGAGCTGCTCGCGCGTGTGGCAGACGAACACGCCCTTGCCGGCGGCGAGCCCGTCGGCCTTGAGCACACACGGTGCCCGCGCCACCGAGAGCGTCTCGGCTGTCGGCACCCCGGCTGCCCGCAGCACGTCCTTGGCGAACGCCTTCGACCCTTCGATTCGCGCAGCCTCGGCGCTCGGCCCGAACACAGCGATGCCGTTTCGCCGCAACAGGTCGGCGACACCGGCGACGAGTGGCGCCTCGGGGCCGATCACCCCGAGGTCGATCTCGAGGCCGAGTGCCAGTGCGAGCAGCCCGTCGCCATCGTCGGCGCGCACCGGGTGGCACGTCCCGAGTGTCGCGATGCCGGGGTTTCCGGGGGCCGCGTGCAGCTCGGTCAGCCCGGTGCTCTGGGAGAGACGCCACGCGAGCGCATGCTCACGCGCGCCCGAGCCGACGACGAGCACTTTCACGCGGCGAGTCTACTGCTCGCGTTCACGCCGTTCGAGCTCGAGCCTGCGCCAGCGCTGCTCGTCGGGGTCGTCCTTCGCACCGCGCAGGACGTAGTAGGTGATGAGCGCGGTGATGATCACGGGCACGAAGATCGAGAGGCCGACGATCACCTGGGTCCAGCCGCTCGCGGTCACCGCGAGCACCGGCACGTCACACGAGCACGCGCTCGCGCGCGGCTCCGACGCCGACCAGCTCGATCGGCACCTCGAGGGCCTGCTCGACGAAGTCGACGTACTCGCGTGCGGCGGCCGGCAGTGCACTCAGCGAGGCGGCATCGTCGAGCGACTGCCCCCAGCCCCGCAGCGTCTCCCACACCGGCTCGGAGTGGTGGAAGTCCGACTGGTGCGCCGGAAAGTGCTCCGTCTCGGCACCGTCGCGCAGCCGATAACGGACGCAGACCGGCAGCTCCTCGAACGACGACAGCACGTCGAGCTTCGTCAGCGCCAGAGAGGTCATGCCGTTGACCCGCACGGCGTACCGGAGCGCGACGAGGTCGAGCCAGCCGCAACGGCGCTCGCGGCCGGTCACAGTCCCGTACTCGCCTCCGAGCTCGCGGAGCCGGTCCTGTGTCGGGCCGGCGATCTCCGACGGGAACGGCCCCTCACCGACGCGCGTGACGTATGCCTTCGAGACTCCCAGCACGCGGTCGATGCGAGTCGGTCCGATGCCAACACCGGTGGCGGCGCCGGATGCGATCGGGTTCGACGACGTGACGAACGGATACGTGCCGTGGTCGAGGTCGAGCAGCGTCGCCTGTGCTCCTTCGAAGAGGACGTCCTTGCCGTCACGCAGGGCGGTGTCGACCAGCAGGGAGACGTCGCCGACGTAGGGCGCGAGTCGCTCTGCGTACCCGGCGTACCGGGCCCAGACGGTCTCCAGGTCGAACGGCGCGACCTCGTAGACACGCTCGAGCCAGACGTTCTTCTCCGCGAGAGCGACCTCGATCTTCTGGCGCAGGATCTTCGGGTCGAGGACGTCCTGGACGCGGATGCCGATTCGCGAGGCCTTGTCGGCGTAGGCGGGGCCGATGCCGCGGCGCGTCGTCCCGATCTGCAGCGAGCCGAGCCGTCGCTCGGACGCCTGGTCGATCGCCACGTGCCACGGCATGATCAGGTGGGCGTTTCCGGAGACGACGACGACCGATGGGTCGATCCCACGTGAGCGCAGCTCGTCGAGCTCGTCGAGCAGCACCTGCGGATCGACCACGCAGCCGGCGCCGATCACGGAGGTCTTGCCCGAGATGACGCCGCTCGGCGTCTGCCGGATCTTGAACGTCTCGTCGCCGACGACGATCGTGTGCCCGGCGTTCGGCCCGCCCTGGTAACGGCAGACGACATCGCACTGCTGGGCGAGCAGGTCGACGATCTTGCCCTTGCCCTCGTCGCCCCACTGCGCCCCGACGATCACTGTCGAGGGCACGGCAGCAGGCTAACTAAAACGTTGCGACGAGCCGCGGGCGCGGACTCGCCGGCGCGATCCGGCGGACGACGATCCGATGCCCGCGGCGGCAGGTGGTGAAGCCGACGTCGGCCTCCCTGCGAAGCGTGCCCTGGACGAGCAGGAGGTCGCCGTCGACTGGCTCGCGCAGCGCCTGGCACGCCTCGCACGGTTCCACGAAGGTCGTCGCCTCCGGGCCGAGCCAGACGTGCTGCCGCTCGATCATGTGAGCTGGAGTTGCCTCTCGTCTCGATGCACGAGGCCGGGCGGTCGCGAGACCCGCCGCAGGAGCAGCTGGTGCCCGGCCACGCAGCGTGTCTCGGTCGTGTCGATCTCGAGCGAGATCGAGCCGCGCACGGACGCCAGCGCGAGCGCATCGGCGAACAACGCCCCCGAGCTGCGCGCCGACTCGAGGCACGGCTCGCAGAGGCAGGCGAAGCTCGTCGCCGAGGGGCTGAGCCAGACCGTCGTCATGCGCCCGCCGCCAGGTCGGCGAACTTCGCGTAGCGCTTTTGGAAGGCGAGCTTCTCGATCCCGGTCGCACCGTTGCGGTGCTTCGAGAGGATCAGCTCCGCGATGCCGGCCGACTCGGTGTCTTCCGGGTTGTAGTACTCGTCGCGGTAGACGAACATCACGAGGTCGGCGTCCTGCTCGATCGAGCCGGACTCGCGCAGGTCGGACAGGATCGGCCGCTTGTCGTGACGTTGCTCGACGGCGCGGGAGAGCTGTGAGAGCGCGAGGATCGGGACCTCGAGGTCGCGCGCGAGCACCTTGAGGGCCCGTGAGATCTGCGACACCTCCTGGACGCGGTTTTCCACCGAGGTTCCGCTGGTCATCAGCTGCAGGTAATCGACGATCACGAGTCCGAGCTCGGGCTCCTTCATCTTCAGCCTGCGCAGCTTGGAGCGGATCTCCATCATCGTGATCGAGCCGGTGTCGTCGACATAGATCGGCGCCTTCGCGAGCTTGTCGCACGCCGCGGTCAACCGGGGCCAGTCGTCGACCGCGAGCTTGCCGGTACGCAGACGCTGCGACTCCACTTTGCCTTCGGCGCACATGAGCCGCTGCGTGACCTCCGCCTTCGACATCTCGAGCGTGAAGAGCGCCACGGGGATGGAGTGGCGGACGGCGACGTTGGCGGCCATGCAGAGCGCGAGGGCCGACTTGCCCATCGACGGGCGCGCGGCGACGATGATGAGGTTGCCCGGCTGGAAACCGGACGTGAGCCTGTCGACGTCTCGAAACCCGGCAGGAGTCCCCGTGATGTCGCTGCCGGCTTCGTAGAGCTTCGTGATCGTCTCGAACGAGTCCTTGAGCAGGTCGTCGATGTGCGCGAACTCGCTCGAGACGCGCTGCTGGGAGAGGTTGAAGACGATCGACTCGGCACGATCGACGAGCTCGACGGTCTCGCCGGGGCGGTCGAACCCGAGCCGAGCGATGTCGTTGCCGGCGCGGATCAGTCCGCGCAGCGTCGCCATCTCGCTGACGATGCGCGCGTAGTGGGGCGCGTTCGAGGCTGCCGGCACGAGCGTCGCGAGCTCGTGGACGCGCTCCTGCCCCCCTGCCGCGTCGAGCGCTTGTGTGCGGTCGAGCTCGTCGACGACGGTGATTGCGTCGACCGGCTCGCCTTTCGCATAGAGCGCGAGGATCGCCTTGTAGATCTGGCCGTGGCTCTCGCGGTAGAAGTCCGCGGCGCTCAGGCTGGTTGACTCGGTGACCGCCCCGATCGCCAGGGGAGAGAGCATCATCGCCCCGAGCACGGATTCCTCCGCGTCGAGGTTTTGAGGCGGGATCGGGGCGGTCACGAGCGCCTGGGCAGGCATTGCCATACCGCGAGTAGTCAACTGGGCCAAACGGGTCGGCGAAAGGGTGTGGAAAGGCGGTGTGTGAGCAGCATCGGCGGGTCAGGTGCAGGGATGATAGAACAGATGTTCGTCTTCAGGTAGTGGACGAACTGGACGGTCTTTGCGGGAAGTTCCGGCCGAAATCCACAGGCGTTGGCCCGTTGTGGACAGTCGGTGGATCGTTGTCCCCAGGCCGGTGGAGAGCCTGTGGACGGGCGCCTCAGACGGCCGGCTCGCCCTCGCCCTGCTCGTCTGACACGGCCTCGTCGGGTACGGCCTCGTCCTGGGGAGGCTCCGCCTGCACGGGCGCGTCGAGCGCGGTCATGCCGTCGGCGCGCTCCGCTGCTTCGGCCGGTGTGACCGTAGGTCCGTCGCCGGCGTCGTCGAGCTCGGGCAGGTACTCAGGAGGCGCTGCCTGTTTCGCTGCTGCGGCTGCCTCGGCTTCTGCGACCTCCTGGGCCTCGAGCGCAGCCAGCTCCTCGGCAGGCGGCAGCTCCTCGCCCTCGGGTGCGACCACGAGCTTCAACTCGGCGACCACGTCGGGGAAGACCTCGAACGCCACGGTGTAGCGGCCGATCCGCTTGATCGTGTCCATCTGCAGCTTGCGGCGATCGACGCGTAGCTTCTCCGCTTCCCAGAGCCGGTCAGCGACGTTCGTCGCCGTGACCGAGCCGAACAGCGACCCCGTCGGGCCGGCGGTGACGTCGAACCGGAGCTCGAGCGCGTCGAGCCGCGCTGCGATCGCGCGGGCCTCGTCCACGGACTTCGCTTCGTGGCGTGCGCGCTGCTCGTCCCTGCGCTCCAGCTCCCGCTTCAGGCCCGGGGTTGCGAGCTCGGCGAGTCCGCGCGGCAGCAGGAAGTTGCGCGCGTAGCCGCGAGCGACGTTGACGACGTCACCGCGCAGTCCGAGCGCGTCGACGTCCTGTTTCAGAACGACCTCCATCGCGCTCACTTGTCTCCGACGTACGGGAGCAGGGCGAGCTCGCGTGCGCGCTTGACCGCGACGGCGACCTGGCGCTGGTGGCGCCGGCACGCGCCGCTGATCCGGCGGTTGCGGATCTTGCCCTTCTCGGAGACGTAGCGCCTCAGTTCGTTGATGTTCTTGTAGTCGACCTCGTCGACCTTCGACTTGCAGAAGAAGCAGCTCTTGCGGCGGCCCGGCCCGGTGGGTGCGCCGCGCTTTCTGCCCTGGGTGCTGCTGTTGCGATCGGACTTGGGTGACGGCAAGGCTCTCTCTCCTTAGAACGGGATGTCGTCGTCGGCGCCGGTGAAGTCGGCGTCTCCGCCGCTCGACGCGCCTGCTGGGACGAATTGGTTACCGCCGCCGCTGTCGCCGGCGCCTTCGAGCTTGCTGTCGAGGAACTGCACGGATTGCGCGACGATCTCGACCTTCGAGCGCTTCGTTCCGTCCTGGGCCTCCCATGACGACCAGTCCAGACGGCCGTCGACACCGATGCGCCGTCCCTTCGCGAGGTTGTTCGCAAGCATCTCCGCCTGTGCGCCGAAGACCTTCACGTCGAAGAAGTTCGGCTTGTCGGACCAGTTGCCACTCTGATCTTTCTGCCGTCCGTTCACCGCAACGCCGAGTTGCAGCACGGACGAGCCTGACGGAAGCGAGCGCAACTCAGGATCGCGCGTCAGCCGTCCAACGATTGTCACTCTGTTGATGTCACCAGCCATCTTTCAGCTCCTCTCCTAGGGTCGGAGACCCAGGCTACTCCGCGACCTGCGCGGTGTCATCGGCCGGCTCGGACGTGACCGGCTCGGCTGCCTCAGCCGGCTCGGGCTCGGCCTCCGTCGCGATCGGCTCCGTCGCTGCCGGTTCGGACACAGCCGGTTCGGAAACCGTCGGTGTCGGCGCCGGGGATTGCGCGGGCGCCTTCAGGCTGGCGCCCTTGACCCGCCGGTAAGCGCCGTGCCGCAGCACGCCGTCCGTGATCTTGAGCACCCGCGTGATCTCCGCCAGGGTCTCGGCGGGCGCGGTGAGAAGCAAGAGGTGGTAGACGGCCTCGCCCTTGTGGTCGATCTCGTACTCGAGGCGGCGTCGGCCCCACGGCTCGTGGCCGTCCCAGGTGCCGTTCGCGCCCTCGACCGAGGTGCGGATGCGCTGGATGATCTCATCGCCCCGCTCGTCGGTGAGCTCGGGGTCCAGCAGCAGCATGATTTCGTAGTCGTTCAACGGCCCGAATTCCTCCTTCTCATGGACTGAATCGGCCCCGCCTCCTGAGCGCCGTTTCGGGGACGGCGCGACGGGCGTGGCGAGAAGCGGCGGGAGTGTAGCATCGCCCGCGTGACCGGCTTGTGAAGCGCTTGCTCGCCCTCGCCGCCGGAGCATTCGGTGTGCGCGCGTGGCTCCGCCACCGCCGTCGGAGGGCTGCGCCGCCCGCCGACGAGCTCCGCGCCAAGCTCGCCGAGTCGCGCACGACCGTCGAGCCGGCGGACGATGCGCCGCCGCTCGCGGAGCCGCTGCCGGTCGAGGAGCCTGAGCAGGTTGAGCCCGTCGAGGAGGCCGAGCCGGTCGACGAGGTCGACGCGCGACGCGCCGACGTGCACGAGCGGGCACGCCGCTCGATCGACGAGCTCTCCTAGAGAACGGCCGCGAGCAGCTCGGCCCGCTCCGGATCCGTCAACCCGCGGTTCGGAGCCCGCATGTCCTCCCGCATCGGCACGCCGCGTGCCACCGCGACCGCCTTCAACGCGGCCAGGCGCGGGAACCGCTCGACGGTCGCCCGCAGGCTGCCGGCAGCGCTCGAGTCGCCGCTCCGGACCGCCTCGACCACGACCTCTGGGAACGCCGAGGCGAGACCGGACACGGCCCCGGCGGCGCCCGCCGCGAGCCCTTCGCCGATCAGGGCTTCCGCTCCGATCAGGACGTCCAGCCCGTCGAGCAGGTATGGCTCGACCTTGCTGAATGGGGCGTCGCTCACCTTCATCCCGACGACGTTGTCGACCGTCTCGCGCAGCCGCTCGACGACGGCGACCGGAATCGCATAACCGGAGGCCTTCTCGAGCTCGTAGACGTAAAAGGGGAGCGGGGCACAGGCACGGGCCGCCGCGGCGAAGTGGGCAAGCAGGGCGTCATCGTCGAACTGGTAGTACGGCGGGGCGATCACGGCGACCGCTTCGACGCCGAGCTCGGCGGCGTACGCCGAGAGCGCTACGGTGTCCGCGGTTGTCTGCGCTCCGCAGTGGGCAAGCACCGGGAGAGGGCCCGCGGCGAAGCGGGCCAGCGCGGTCTGACGCTCGAGCCGTGACAGGAGGATGCCTTCGCCCGTCGACCCAAGGGCGAGTACACCATCGATGCCCCTCGTCGCCAAGAAGTCGAGATACGGAGCGAACGCCGCTTCGTCGAGCGCGTCTCCGCCGTCCCGGAGTGGCGTCAGGGCCGCAGCGATCGTCCTGGCGCTCACGCTGACGATCGTACTGGTGCCGCGTGCGCACGCGTCAGACCTGCTCGACCTGAATGCGACGGACGTCAAGCTCGCGGTGCGAGGGTCGACGGCGCTCGTCACGTATCGAGCGCGAGGCGAGACCCGGCACGTGCTGGCGTGGGGCGCGGTCAACGCGTTGACGCCGGACCCGAATGTGCAGCAAGTCCGGTTCCGGCACGACTACAGCGGCGGTGAGAGCACGCAGGGTCGTGCGGTCTGGCTGCGCTTCGGTCACCGGTGCGGTCACTATGACGGCCCGCCGCTCGCCTATCTGGTCGCCGCCTGCAAGGCGGCCGACGGCTCGTACTGGGCGGTGCAGCGCTGGCAGCGCAACCTGCCGCATCGCGGCTTCGCGCCCTGGACGAGCTGGCAGCGCGCCCAGGAGTTGCGGCTCTCGCACTGGAGCGGGCCGCTCGCCCGTCTCGAGCTGTACGCCGACTGGGCATTCGACGGCGCCGCCCACGGGATCTTCGGCCGGCTGGCGTACGGGGGCAAGCCGGTGCACGGCTTCCACACGACCTCGCAGGGCGCGCCGACCGACGGGTACGGGCGGAGTCTCTACATCGATACGCACGACTCGCCGTACGGGCCCGGCTGGGCGCGCGAGACGTCGATCGTGTTCCGCAACCCGACCGGAGCGTTCTGCTACTCGTTCTGGCCGACCCACGACGCGTCGCTGCCGGGCTCACCCCCGCGGCCGGCAGGCAACGGCAACCGCTACCGGATCAGTGTCGTCGGTCCTGGCGTGACCCCCGACGTCGTCGCCGAGACAGCCGATCCCGGCGCGTGGGATCCCCGCGACCGGACGAAGGTCGCGTGGGAACATCAGCAGTTGCGGCTGTTCGATGAAGTGACTGCAGGCGACAAATTCTGTGCGACGCAGCATTGACGCCTAGCAAGGCGAGGTATAGCATCGGTAGGTATGAAGGCCGAGTCGCTCAAGGGCCATCTCGACACGCTCGTGCTGGCAACGCTCGAAGCCGCGCCGTTGCACGGGTACGCGGTGATCGACGAATTGCGCGCCCGCAGCGAAGGTGCGTTCGATCTCGCTGAGGGAACGGTGTATCCGGTGCTCCATCGCCTCGAGGCCGAGGGGCTGCTGTCGAGCGCCTGGTCGACCGTCGGTGGCCGCAAGCGCCGGACCTATCGTCTGACGCGGAGAGGGACGACGGCGCTCGCACGGAGGCGCGGCGAGTGGCGTGGCTTCGCGCACGCCGTCGATGCGGTGCTCACATGACGTACCGCTCCGAGCTTCGCGCCGAGTTGCGCTCGATCGGTTTCGGCCGCCGGCTCGTCGAGCGAGTCGTCGCCGAGGTCGAGGATCATCTCCACTGTGACCCGCAGGCACAGCTCGGGCCGCCCAGGCTCGTCGCCGAGCGATTCTCGCTCGAGCTCGGCACCGCGCGGACGCGCCTTGCTGCACGCGCAAGCTTCGGCTCACTCGCGCTGGCCGCGCTCATCCTCCTCGCCGTGGCGCGTGCGATCGGCGCGGCGGGCGGCTATCCATCGTCCGCCGCACAGCCCTGGGCGGTCGGCCTCAGCGCACTGGGGATGGTCGCGTTCGGCCAGATCGCGTTCGTCGCGGGCGTGCTCACGCTGGTACGTGGCCTACGCAGGGACCCGTCGGGCGCCGACCTCCGGCTAGTGCACCGGCGCGCGTTCGTGGCTCTTGCGGCCGGTGCGCTGACGAGCGGGTCGCTGCTCCTGCACGCACTCGAGCTGCGCCCGATGCCGATCTGGTGGACACGGCTTGCGGTCGCCGGGGCGGCGGTGTCGTTCGTCCCGCTCGCGGCTGCGACCGTCGTGCTCGTGCGAGCCGTGCGGATCGCACCGGCGCCGATCGACGCCGCGGCCGGCTTGTCGGGTGACCTGCCGCGACCGCTTCAGCGGCACGCGGCAGGTGTGCTCGTCTCGCTCGGTCTGCTCGCTGCCGGGTTTGCCACCGTCAGCGGCGCAGTCCTCGAGTCGAGCGGGGTGGAGGGTCTGGTCAGAGGCGCGATCGAGGGTGTCGGCCTGCTGGCCGGCGTCGCTGTCCTCGGTCGCCGGCTCGGCCTTCGCCGATAGGGCCTAGCGTCCGCGGCGGCGGCGGCGAGCCGGCGGCGCGGTGGCGGTCTGGCGCATGCCCGACGCGGTGAACGCGGCGCCGTGACCGAGACGGACGGCGAGCTTGCCGACGTCCGTCTGCTGCTCCGGGAGTACGAAGGTGACGCCCGTACCGCTCCGGCCTGCGCGACCGGTGCGGCCGACACGGTGCACGTAGTCCTCGTCGGCCCTCGGCGGGTCGAAGTTGATCACGTGGGTGATGTCGTCGACGTCGAGGCCGCGCGCAGCCACATCCGTCGCGACGAGCGTCGAGACGTGGCCCGACTCGAACCGCTTGAGTGCCCGCTCACGAGCGTTCTGCGAGAGGTTGCCGTGCATCGCGACGGCGCCGATGTCCCGACGAGCGAGCTTCTTCGCAAGCTTGTCAGCTCCGTGCTTGGTGCGCACGAAGACGAGTGCGAGTCCCCGGTCCGCCTCGAGCTGCTCGATCAGGCGATCGAGCTTCTTGTCATGGGTGACGGCGACGAACTCGTGCTCGATGTCTCCGGACTGGCGCTCGACCGGCAGCTCGGCGCGGAAGCGCGCCGGATCGTTCGTGTACCGGTCGGCCAGCGCGCCGACCGCGCCTTCCAGCGTCGCCGAGAACAGCATGGTCTGCCGTGCGCTCGGGACGGTGCGCAGGATGCGGTCGACCTGTGGCTGGAAGCCCATGTCGAGCATCCGATCGGCCTCGTCGAGGACGAGTGCGCGGACACCTTCGAGCGAGATGAGCTTGCGCTCGAGCAGGTCGTTGAGACGACCGGGGGTCGCAATCAGGATGTGAGCCTCGCGCGCCCGCCGAGCCTGCGAGTCGACCGACTTGCCGCCGTAGACCGCGCAGACGCGAAGGCCCTTGGCTGCGGCAAGCGGTTGGATGTCGGCTGCCACCTGGGTGGCGAGCTCGCGGGTCGGGACGAGCACGAGCGCCGACGGCTTGCGGCCGCCGTTCGTCGCGCGCTCCACGAGCGGCAGCCCGAACGCCAGCGTCTTGCCGGATCCCGTTGGCGACTGGGCGAGGATGTCGCGACCCGCGAGCGCGTCGGGGACGACGAGCTCCTGGATCGCGAACGGGGTTGTGATCTCATGCTTGGCGAGAGCGCGCACGAGCGGCGCGCTGACGCCAAGCGTCTGGAATGTCTGTGACATTGGGTTCGACTCCTTTTTCTGAAACAGGGTTCGAGATGCGGAAAACTCGAACGCCTGCAAAGGAGGAACGAGAAGCCAGATCTCACGGCGCCATGAGGCGTCCGTGTGCACACCGTAGCAAGGGTATCGTCGCCGACCGTGACAACCTTGCCTGCCGGAGCAGAGCTGCGTGTGCGCGGGCCGGCGACAGGTGACGCCGTGATCTGCGTCAACGGCGGCCGGAGCAAGCGCGTCGAAGGCACCTGGAGTGCCTCGCTCGAGTGGCTCGTCGATCGCCTCGCGCCACAGTTCCCATCCGTGCGTTTCGCGGAGGTGCGCTATCGCGTCAAGTCCTGGCAGCAGCTCGACTGGTGCATCGAGGACGCGCACGAGGCGATCGCCGCCGTCGCTGCGTCGCGGGCGCTGATGCTCGGCTTCTCGATGGGCGGGGCGGTCTCGGCCGCGGTCGCCGGCGAGTCGGCGGTGGTCGCTGTGCTCGGACTCGCGCCCTGGCTGCCTGAGCGCCTGTCGCTTGCAGGTCTGCGGGGAAAGCGGCTCCGGGTCGTGCACGGCCGGCTCGACCGGGCGTTCCCAGGCGTGCCCGGTGTGGCACCCGGGAGCTCCCGCAGCGGGTTCGAGCGTGCGCTCGCAGCCGGCGCCGACGGCGAGTACACGCTTCTCGCCGGTGCGGTGCACGGCGTCGCCCTGCGGGCTCCGTGGGGGGCGCCGGTGCCACTTCCTCGGTCGCAGAGCTGGTTGCACGCGTGCGCCGACGAGCTCGCCCGTTTCGCCGCCTGACGCGCGCGCTTCGTCACGGAACAGCGCCGACATCGTGCCGGTTTCCGAACGGACACTTTCGGTGCGCGCGAGCCGCGGCTACGAAGGAGGCACCTCGTCCACGTCAGATCGGAGCCGCCCATGAATCGAGTTTCAGCCGTTCTCGGCCTCGTCCTCGCACTGCTCGCCGTGCTTACCCCATCGGCAGTCGGCGCGTCGCCAGGAGTCGTCATCAGCCAGGTGTACGCGAGCGGCGGCAACGCCGGCGCGACATACGCGAACGACTTCGTCGAGCTCTTCAACTCCAGCGCCGCAAGCGTCGATCTCAGCGGCTGGACGCTCCAGTACGCGAGCGCCGGCAGCACCAGTTGGTCGGCGACCGCGCTCAGCGGTTCGATTGCCGCGGGTCGGTCGTACCTGGTTCAACTCGCGTCGACTGCTGCGGTGGGTTCGGCGCTGCCGGCGCCGGATGCGACCGGGACGACCAACCTCGCAGCAGCGGGCGGCAAGCTCGCGCTCGTACAGGACGCGACGGCGCTCACCTGCGGCGCGTCGCCCGGAAGCTGCGCCGCTGCCGCATCGATCCGTGACTTCGTCGGTTACGGCAGCGCCGGCGACTACGAAGGCACCGGTCCGGCGCCGGCGCTGTCGAGCACAATCGCCGCCCAGCGCGACGCTTCCGGGTGCACGGACTCCGGCGACAACGCGGCCGACTTCGCATCCTCAGCACCTGCGCCTCGCAACTCGGCATCGCCAGCTGTGACATGTGCCGGCTCTCCGCCTCCGGGCGGCAGCGCCTCGCAGGGCGCGCAGGTCGACGTGGACGTCCAGTCACTGCTGTCGATCAGCCTCGAGCGCTCGAGCCTCAGCTTCGGCCAGGTTCGGACCGGGACGGTGCCGTCACCGCTCTCGGAGGCGGTGACCGTCACGGGCAATGTCGCAGCCGGCTACTCGCTCGACGTGCACCGGTCGGCGTTCGCTCCGGCAGATCTCCCGCTCGGCATCGCGACGAGCGCGCCGACAGGTGGTCAGGTAGGACCAGGGCTCGCAGGCGGAGCACGAGCCGGGATCCCCGTTTCGCCAGCGGCCGACCTCGTGGTCGGGACGACGGCGGGTCCAAGCGCCGTGAACGGCGACGTCTGGCCGACCACCCTCGGGTTCACGGCCGCGCTGCCGGCCGTGCCCGCGGGCCGGTACTCGGCGGCTGTCACCTTCACGGTGCTCAGCCGGTGAGAGGAGCCGCATCGCTCGCTGCGGCACTGACCCTGCTCGCTCCCTCTGTGGTGGGGGCGAGCAGGGAACCGGCCGCGCTTGCGATCGCCGCCTGGCCGGCGCGGGTCGTGCTCACGGCTCCCGGCCGGGCCACGATCCGCGTCGAGAATCCGGGCGGCGACCCTGTCGTGATCGATGCGGCGCCCTCCGGGTATCGACTCGATCTTCGCGGCCGTCCGCAGTTGCAGGCTGCCGGTGCGCTCGGCGCCTGGGTCCGGGTTCGCCCGGCTCGAGTCGCGCTCCCGGGCAGGTCGGTGGCGGAACTGTCGGTGACCGCGACGCGACCCGCCGCGGCGCGGCCCGGCGACCACGCGCTCGTCGTCCTGCTTACGACGCGCCTGCCGACGGGACGCGCGCTGCTCGCAGACCTACGCATCGGGGTCGTGGTCGTGCTTCGCGTTCCCGGGACCGTCGTGCGGCGGTTGGCCGTCGGCGGCCTGCGTGTCGAACGGCACCGGCGACAGGTGCTCTTCGAGGTGTCGGTCGCGAACCGCGGCAACGTGGACGAGTGGCTCGCGCGGCGGCGACTCGAGCTCAGGCTCGTCGGGCGCGGTCGGGTACTCGTGCGCCTGTACGGCGAACCAAGGCGACTGCTCGCCCGCACCCGCGGCCTCGTCGAGGCGCGCTACGCCGGGCGAATCCGCGGGCCGCTGACGGTCGTCGTCGCGTTGACCGGGCCACGCCCCGGTGTGAACGTGCTCCGACGCACCTTCCGGATCAGGCTCTGACGGGCGACAGCCTCAGGCGACACGCGTGCTGAAGCGCTTCGTCACGTGCTGAGGCCCGACGGTGACACCGAGCACGACCTCGATCGCCCAGCCCGTGTGAGCCTTTGGCGGAACGATGAGCTTGCACGAAGCCCGCCCTGCGCGGTAGGCGCCGACCGCCCGGACGAGGTGCGAGCCCACGTGGGCGGAGCACGAGATCCTGGTCGGTCGGATCCACGCGCCGGAGGCCGCGCGCACGACGGTGATCGATGCGACGAGCGCCTTTCCACGTTTCGGCTTGGCCGGCGCGACCTCGGCTCGACGAGTCGCGAGCTTCGTCGCAACGCCTACGATCGAGGTCGAGACCGACGCACTGTCGTTGGCGCTGTTGGTGTCGGTCACCTGTGCGGACGCGACGGACGCCTTGATCGTCTCGGCCCCGGCTGCGGTGGCGGTGAACGACACGGTGAACGAATCCGCTGCGCCGCCCGTGACGACGCCCGACGGGTGGCAGACGATCACCGAGCCGGCTGCCGAGCAGGTGCTCGGAAGGCTCGCAACCGTCAGGCCGGCCGGGACGACGAGCGTCAGGCCGACGTCGTGGGCCGAGGCAGTCCCGGTTGCGGCGAGGTGCGCCGTATAGGACAACGTCTGGCCGACGGTTGCCGTGGCCGGTCCGGCCAGCGTGACGGCGAGGTCGAGGGTTGGCGCGACGGGCTCCGGGGTCGGGGTCGGAGCCGGGGGCGGCGGCGGTGGGGGCGGCGGGGGCGGCCCGGCGCTCGCGGTGTAGGTCGCCGTATACGTCGTGCTGCTCGCAGGGGCGGTCAAGTTGTGCGTCGCCGCGCCGCCGTCCGACCAGGAGGAGAAGTCGTAGCCGACGGCGCCGAGCGACTGCGGTGTGGGAGCGCTCGCGGAGTTGAGCGAGTTCGCAATCACCGTGCGGCTGAACGGCGTCTGCGAACTCGAGGCCCCGACGGCAAGCGTCATTCCGGTCGGTGCCGAGTGGAAGGTGAGCACGACGGTCTTCGGTTGCACCGAGACGCTGGTCGTCGTCGACGTGTGCTGGCTGTCGGTCGCGGTCAGTTGCAGTTCGAGGAACGACGGGTAGTCGTGATCGGGGGCGTTGAAGAAGCCGCTTGCGCCGGAGAACGTCTGCACGACGTGGACGTGGCAGGTCGTTGGTGTCGTGCAGTGGTGGATCAGGAGTGTCCACGAGAGTGCGGAGCCCGGGAGGGCGCCGTCCTCGGGATCGGTTGCGTGCCCGGAGAAGTCGATCCGGTCGCCGACCGCGTACGTCAGCGACGACGACGGTGAATCGATCACCGGCACAGGCGGAGCGTCCACGGGCGGGGCGGGGGCCCAGCTGACGTGCGCCGCCGCAGCCCCGGTCGACTCGTAGTACTCGACCTTCACTTCGTGGGTCCCCGCGGCGAGCGCGATCGTGCCCGTCGAGGCGGACTCGGCCTGGTTCTGCCACCGATCGATCACCGGTGTGCCGTCGACCCACAGCCTGACGCCGTCGCTCGTCGAAGCCGTGAACGCGTACGTGCCGGCCGCGAAGGTGAAGTTGCCGTCCCAGCGGGCCGAGAAGTCACCAGCGGTAATCGATGGGTCCGGGCTGCCCGATCCCCATGAGTAGTCGATCCCCAACTCGCAGCGGCTGAGCGCAGGCGAGCCGGCGAGGGTCGTGTTGTTGAAATAGTCGACGTGGAAGGATCCGGTTGAGCACGTCGAGCTCTGGTAGCTGAGGCGGTGAATCGTTCCCTCGTCGAAGTCGACGTAGAAAAGGTCGCCGTTCGGCCCTGCCTCGAGGTCGACCGGGAAACCGGCTGGGCTGTCGAACGTCTGGATGTTCGTCGGGTCGGGCAGGCCGTTCGCGCCGGGCATCATCGCCCAGATGCAGGTGCGGGAGTGGTCGCCGAAGAAGAGTGCGCCGTTGTACGCTGCGGGGTACGACCCGCCGGCGTAGAACGAGAGCGCAGAGATCACCGAGCCGTTCGCGGTCGAGCAGCTGTCGTCCGCGACGACGTGGTTCGAGTGGTTGTAGGTGTAGTACGGCGACACGACTGACGACGGCGTCGCGTAGAGAGGTGCGCAGGCGTTCAGGCCCGCGGCCTGGAACCCCGGCATCGGGTTGTTGCCCTCGTAACACGGCCAGCCGAAGTTGACCATGCTCGCCGTCGACGTGACGCGGTCGATCTCCTCCCAGGTGTCTTGGCCCACGTCGCCGATCCAGACCTCGCCGGTGCCGGGCCGGAAGGTGAATCTGAACGGGTTCCGCATCCCGTAGGCGAGGATCCGCTTCGCGTTGGCGTTGCTCGCAGCGATGTTCGGGTTGTCGCTGGCTGCGGCACCCGTCGCAGGGTCGATCCGCAGCAGTGTCCCGTCCAGTGAGACGGGCTCGCCGGCCGGACGCCGGACGCTCTGGCTGCGGAGCGAGCCGCCTTCCGCAGTCGGCGGCGTCTGCGTGCCTCCGGCGCCGGCCGGTGGGTCGCCGCACGGGTTCTTCGCCGTCGGCGAGCCGCTGCCGCCGCCGGCCTGCCCATAGTCGACGAAGGTGAAGCTGGCACCTTCGCCCGAGCTCACATAGAGCTTGCCGTCCGGCCCGAAGTTCAGGTCCCCGACCGAATGGCTCGGGAACTGGTCGCACCAGCCTGTCGAGAGCAGCGTGGTCGACGCGGCGACCGAGTTGCCCGACAGGGTGAGGCGCACGAGCTTCGCCTGCACGGGGCACCCGTCGGTCGTCGGCCCGGGAGGCGTCGGGCAGTCATCG
>DASYPH010000136.1:0-24790 GCA_036006925.1 Gaiellaceae bacterium | reverse complement strand
AAGATCGAGACGAGCACGATCGCCAGCGGAGCGATGGAGAACAGCACGCGGTACGCGATCCCGGCCGCGAGTTGAGAACCCTGGTCGGCAAAGAAGCGCTCGACCGCTTCCGGAATGACTCGGGCGAACTTCTTCCCGGTTTCGAGCACGCTCACGGGCGCGGCACGACCCGCTCTCGCTCGCGTACACGGCGGCGCAAGAGGTAGGCGAGGTACACGACAATTGCAAGGTTGACGACTATGCCACCCGCCTTCCACAAGCTCGGTCGCCGCACGAGCTCATAGAGCTCGAACGGAAGCAGAAGCGAAGTCGCGAACACGGTCAGATACTCCGCCCAAAGCTGGTCGAGCCAGAGCCCCGTCCCCTCGACGAGCTCGAGCGCGCCGTACCCGAGCGCGAAGAGGCCGACGACTCGCAGCTCGGAGGCGTGGAGATGATGCAGGTACGCCACGATGCGGTGCAGGAACGCTCGCCTGGGATCGAGCTCGATCGCCCGGATGGCGTGATCTGCCAGCCGGCCAAAGTCGCTGTTCAGGTGGAACAGCAGATACACCCCGGCTGCGAGCAACAGCACGCCCCGTGCGATGCGCTCGAGCGCGATCAGCCGCAAGAAGCGCCGGCTGCGCGGCGGATCGGCTGCCCCGGTCACCACCCACCACTATCACCACGAGCCAACGGTCGCGTCGGGCGCTAACCGGTGCTTTCGCGCAGAAATCGGTGTTCTCGCCACTCCCCTGCGGAACCCGCAGTCGATCCGAACTAGCGCCATTACTGGGACCACCGCGCTCGATGGTTCAAGGGTCATTCCGGAACACTGGCCCAAGCGAGTGCGCTGGCGCTCGCCTGGGCTTTCCGGTGGGTCGTGCGGCTGGGCGCAAGCGCTATTGGGTATTCACTACCCAGATCACTGAGTCTGCGAATGCGCCGACCCAGAGCGCGTGATCTTGAAATGCGAACCCGTCCGGCTGCGTCTCATAGGGTTGCTGCTTCATTGGCAGCTTGGTCCATGTCGTCGAGGTCAGCGAGTTCGGATCGATTCGGGAAATCACTTGATGCTGGCCGGTCTTGTCGGCGACTGCGGTCCATACAGAACCGTCGCCGGTCGCAACCCACGCGGGCCTGCCGACTGAAATCTCCCGAACCGCGCCCGTGCTCGGGTCGATTCGCAGGATGTTCGGCTCCCCAGTGCAGGTGGCCCCCTGGGTGTCATCGCCGTCCCTTTGGCCGACCCAGAGGTAGCCGTACGCGTACGACGTCTGCATGAGCATCGGGCAGCCCTTCACGGGGATCCGAAGCTGCACCGCACCGGTGGTCGCGTCGAAGCGGAGAATCTGCGAAGGGGAGTAGGTGGCGGCCCAGACTGTGTTTCCGACGGGAACCATGCTGTCGACACCGTTGCCAACGGCAACGCTCGCCGTCACCTTGTGCGTGCTCGCACTGATCCGGTGGAGGGAGGCTTTGAAGCCTGCGTCTCCACACTCGTCTACCCAAAGTGCTCCGGGCGTTGCCGCAGATAGGCCGCACAGCGAGCTGAATGGTGAGTCGAAGGTTGACGCCTGATTCGTGGTCGGGTCGATGCGCGTGATCGAGCCTGAGTAGCCAATGGCCCAGACGGCATCCGCGCCGGCAACTGGCCAACCTACGCTGTCGCCCGCGGGCAGCTTCGCAGTTGTCTTCCCTGTGTTCGGATCGAGCCGCGACACGTGTTGCAGGTCGTGGTTGGAGACCCACACCGAGCCAAATGCTCCGACGGTCCCCTCCGGAGACGCGGCCTTCAGCTTCATCCTCACGTGCGCGGGGAGCAGCTTCGGCCCCTTGCTGACGGTAAGCGCGACCTTTATGCCACCCCTTCGATGCGCCCCCGGCCACGGACGCTGGGAGAGAACGCGTCCTCGCTTCACCCTGCCCGAGAACGCGTAGTGGATCGCTCCGACGCTGCAGCCGCGCCTTCTGATCGTAGTCTCGGCAGCCGCGAGGGTATCGCCTCCGACCTTGGGAACGATGCACCCCGCTGCACGGAGGGGCGCAGCGGAAGATGCCCGTGCGACGAGCGCGCCGGCGGCCGCGACCGCTGCAATGACTGATACGACAGTTAGTCCCCGGATTTGGCCGCGCATCTTCGGCTGCATGGTCTCTTCTCCTTCGTTGGAATCAGGGCAGCGCTGGGATGTCTCGCAGTTCCCGCTTGCAAGCGGCTTGCGTGAGGCTGACGCGTCGTTGCGGGCCAATCCGCGGAGTGCGAAGCTCCTCATGTGGACTCACCGACGGTGGCGTTGCTTGGACCGCTCGAGTTCTTCGTCGCGGGCGAACCAGTCGAAGTAAGCAGCCTCAAGCAGCGTGCGCTCCTCGCGGTACTCGCTCTCGAAGGGGGGAGGGTCGTCTCGCGCGACCAGCTGATCGCGGCGCTATGGGGGGAAGCGGTTCCGGCGTCCGCCGCCAACTCACTCGAAGCACACGTTTCACGACTGCGGAGGATCGCGGCGTTCAAGGAGGCGCTGCGGACACGCCGCCCGGGCTACCTCCTCGATGCGAACACCGACCTGCGACGGTTCGAGGAGCTGAGGTCGGCCGCCGTCGGGAAGGCCGCGAGCGGCGATGTCGATGGCGCGGTCGACGATCTCGAGCGTGCGCTTGCGCTTTGGCGCGGTCCGGCGCTCGCTGATCTGCTCGACGAGCCGTTCGCGGAGCGCGAGGCTCCCCGACTCGACGAGCTCCGGCTTTCTGCGACCGAAGAGCTGATGCGCTGCCGAATCAAGGTTGGCGCCTACGCTGACGCCGTCGCGACACTCGAAGCGCTCGTCGCGGAGCATCCGCTGCGGGAGTCTCTACGTGAGCTGCTGATGGTCGCGCTGTACGGAGCCGAGCGGCAAGCGGATGCACTCGCGGTGTACCGCGCTACCCAGAGACTCTTCCGTGACGAGCTCGGACTCGACCCGTCTCCTCGGCTTCGCCGGATAGAGCAAGCGATCCTTCGCCACGACGAGTCGCTCCTCGCGACTCCCTCGGCCAAGGCATCAGTCGAAGAACGGCCGCGACCGGCCCGTCGTCGGCTCCGTTGGCCGTGGCTCGCCGCAGCCGCAGCGGCGGTTGCGGTCGCCGCGGTCACGGGAACACTCCTCGAGGCAGCAGGCGCACATCGATCGCTGCCACCCGTACCGACCCGGCCCATTCCCCTGGGGAACCATGTGGTCGCCCAGGTTTCTGTCGCGCTACCCGCGTGCTGCGCGTTCGGGTTTGGTCGCGTCTGGGCCGTCGGTCACCACGACGGGATGCTGAATGAGATCGACTCCGAGACGAACAGGGTCGTCGGCAAGTACCACGTCGTCGGTTTCCAGGGACTTGCACCGCTTGCTGCCGTGGGCTCGCTGTGGCTGCCATCTGCAGGCGGCGATTTCGTTCGCTTCGATCCCGTGCGAAGGCGCGTCGTAGCGCGGTTTCCGATCAACGCCGCTGAGATCGCCTGGGGATACGGGGCGATCTGGGCGACAACGCGCGATCACCAACTCGTGCGGATCGACTATGGCAGGAACAGGATCACCTCCCGCCTCCAGATCGCGCCAGGCGCGAACGACTTCGACGACGGCATTGCGATCGGCTACGGCTCGGTCTGGGTGACGCTCACCGACCGCTCAACGCTCCTCCGGATCGATCCGACGACGATGAAGGTCGTCGCTCGGATCACGGGGTTTGGCAACACCTACGGCTGGATGCCAGTCACAGCCGGAGACGGGTCGATCTGGATCTACCACGTCGCGGGCTCGCGCGGTCGCGTCTTCCGCGTAGATCCGTACACGAACAAGATTCTCAAGCGGATCACCGTCGGGCGTCGAAACGTGGCCTGGCCGAACGGCACGATCCTGAATGCCGGCGGCTATGTCTGGTCGTGCGACGCGGGGAACACTCTCTCGAAGATCGACCCCCAAACTAACCGAGTGGCGGGCTGGTACACGCTGCCGGACGAGGTGTGCTCGGAGGTCGCCTTCGGCAACGACTCGATCTGGTTCTCGCTCTACGACCACTCACTGATCTACCGCATCAATCCGAGCTAGCCCCCTATGTGAGTCGCTCTTGACTCACGGCGCAGCTCGGAACGAGCAAGAACGTCCGGCGTCAGGGGTCAGGGGTCATTCCGGAACACTGGCCCAGGCGAGCGTGTTGTATCCAGGCGGATTCGTAGCGGCGAGGGAGCTCGGGGTCGATGCGAGCTCGGTTGCCGATCCTCGTGCGGGCCTGGGACGCTTCTACCTCTGCCCAGCTGCCGACCGCCGACGCCGCGCGTAGCATCACGTTGTGGCAGTGCGCCGCGCGTTCGCGCCCGCCGGAGACCTCGGGGAGTCGCCGCTCCTCCCGGCTGCCGCGCTCGTCGCGTCCGCCGCGCTCTACGCCGACATGCCCTCCCGCTTCATCGTCGGTCCGGGCGGGGGCGCCTTCGGCATCGTTCGCTGGGTCGTCCCTGCGCTGACGGTCTTCGTCCTCGCGACGTTCGTCGCGATCCGCCCGCACGGCAGGCTCGTCCGCGCCTTCGGCTGGGGCGAGCGAGCGCTCCACCTGACGCGCCGCCGCCTCGCGCTCGTGTCGATCGGGTTCGTCAGCGTGGCGAACTCGGTTTCGATCATCCTCCTCGTCCACCTGCTCGTGAACGGGAAGCTCACGCACGCCTCGGGGGCTGCCGCGCAGCTGCTGCGCGCGGCCGTCCACATGTGGGTCGTGAACGTGCTCCTCTTCGGGCTCTGGTACTGGCAGCTCGACGGCGGCGGCCCGATCAACCGGCCGACGTGCGCGCCCCACGAGCGCGACTTCCTCTTTCCGCAGCACATGGAGCCGGCCATTGCCGGGTCGGGCTGGCGGCCGCAGTTCATCGACTACCTCTACGTCTCGTTCACGAACGCTGCGGCGTTCAGCCCGACCGACACGATGCCGCTGAGCCGCTGGGCGAAGATGCTGATGCTTGTCCAGTCCGCAATCAGCCTGACCCTCGCCGTGATGGTTGTGGCGAGGGCCGTGAACATCCTCCGCTAGCTCGCTGAGCACGCGCACTTCGTCGTGCCAACCGGCGGACTCGTCGGGGAACATTCCCGAACACTGGCCCAGGCGAGTGTTCTGTGGCGTGAGATGGCCACTGGTCTGACGTGCCCTGGACGTATAACGGGTGTCGTGAGACGGATCACCCCGGTCTCCTTGATCGCACTGCTCGCTACCGCGCTTTCGGCCTGTGCGGATTGCAGCCTCCCCCCCGACCAGATCGACGCTCGAAGCAGATGAGCCGCGCCGGAACACCATCCGCGCGTCGCGCGAACGTCGACGACGCACGCGCAATCGCGCAGTTACTGCACGACTTCAACCGCGAGTTCAAGCAGCCGACACCTGCGGTCGAGACACTCGCGCAGCGAATCGCGCACCTGCTGCAGGGTGCTGACACTGTCGTCCTGCTCGTCGGCGACTCTCCCGACGGGCTCGCGATTCTTCGTCTTCGCGAGGCGATCTGGAGCAACGGCCTCGAGTGCTACCTCGCCGAGCTGTACGTCGTACCCGCACGACGCGGCAACGGCCTCGGTCGTGCACTCCTGGAAGCGGCCCTGCAGGAGGCCTGCGACCGGGGCGCGGACTGGATGGAGATCGGCGTCGACGAACCAGACCACGCAGCACGTCACCTGACCGCGAGCGTGGCCAGTGGTACTTCCAGCGTTACGTCGCGCAGTTGCCGTCCGCGGGCGAGATCGTCCTCTTCGATCGCAGCTGGTACAACCGGGCCGGCGTCGAGATCGTCATGGGGTTCTGCACACAGGAGGAGTACCGCCTCTTCCTCCAGCAATGTCCGATCTTCGAGCGGCTGCTCGTCTCGGACGGAATCCGGCTTGCCAAGTACTGGTTCTCGGTTTCGGACGAGGAGCAGGAGCGCCGGTTTCGATCACGGGTCGAGGATCCGTTGCGCAGCTGGAAGCTCTCCCCCATGGACCTCGACGCTCGCGCACGCTGGGTCGAGTACTCGAAGGCGAAGGACGAGATGTTCGTGCACACCGACATCCCGGAGGCGCCGTGGTACGTGGTCGAGGGCGACGACAAGCGGCGCGCGCGGCTCAACTGCATCCATCACCTGTTGTCGATCGTCCCCTACGCGGACGTCGTCGAGACGCCGCTCGAGCTGGAACCGCGGCCGCCGGAAGCTGATTACCAGCGGCCGCCGCGCGAGCTCTTCCACTACGTCCCCGACTACACCGCATCGCTCCTGCAGGCGGCGGAATGACGCGCAGCCGCCCACTCCTTCAGCCAACGCGGTGAACCGGCTGCGCTCCCGCGAACTTGGTTCCCTTCCTCGGTCGGTTACAGGCGGGCCTCACACCCAACCACCCATAGCCGATCGTCGCCGTACGGGCAGGGTGGAGCTTCGCGTTGGTGTTCGTCGGCCGGCAGCGACTTTCAACTTCGGCCTCTCCCGCAGCGAGGAGCGGAAACGAAGCGGCGTCGGCTTCGAGTCGGCTCCCGCCAATGGAGCGGTTCTGGAGCCGAGTGGGGCCGCGGCGGAGCCCGCTGGTGAGCACACCCCCGCGGCTAGTTAGACACCTCCTCCGGATCGCCCAGACGTGAGGATCCCGTCGAGTTGATCCGACTACGCTTTCCGGTGCTATGTCGCCCGCGTACCGGCTCGGCACAACCCGGCGGATTGTCAACGCGCTCATACGACCGCTCGTTCGTGTCGGCCTCGCCGGGCGACACACCTACCTGCTAACGGTCGAAGGCCGCAAGACGGGTCAGCAGCACTCAACACCGGTCACGCTCGTCGAAGACGGCGACAAACGCTGGCTTGTGGCTCCATACGGAGAGCGAAACTGGGTGAAGAACGCGCGCGCCGCAGGCTGGGTCGAACTCAGCCGAGCGGGCAGGAACGAGCGGCTCCGCGTAACCGAGGTAGACGACGCCGAGGCCGGACCGGTGTTGCGCAGTTACCTGCGCAAGGCGCCGGTCACCAGCCCGTTCTTCGACGCCAAAGCAAGCGATCCGGTCGAAGCGTTCATCGCAGAAGCATCCCGGCACCCCGTCTTCCGCCTCGCCTCCCCAGATCAGCGCGGCTAACAGCGGGCAACCGGAACCGTTAGGCCGACTCCTCCAGCGGTGTCTCGGCGGCACCGGCGGGGACCAGCTTGGTCCGCAACGCTCGTCGCAACGCGTACCGGAGGGGGCCTACTAAACGCAGGCCCCCTCCATTGCCACGCAGGCTACTCAGCTGCAGCTGTTGTTGTGCCCTGCATTGTTCGGCCCGTCGTCCGGACCGTCCTTGCTCAGGGACAGGGTGTTGGCCGCGCAGATCGCGTCGTGACCGACCCTGTTGTTGGCGACCTCGAGGGTGCCGCCGCCCGGATCGGCCGTGTTGCCGCTGAAGACCAGGTCGTGACCAACCCTGTTGTCGTCCACATCCATGCCCGAGGGCCCGAAGAACGGATTGGTGAGAGCAGTGTTGCCGGTGACAACGAGATCGTGGCCGATCGTGTTGGACACGCCGCGATTGCCGGCTCCCGGGGAGCAACCCTCGTCCGGGCCGATGTCACCGATCGTGAACCCGAAGAACACGGTCACCTCGGTCACCCTCATGTCGCGACCGACCGTCGTGTCGCAGAGGTCGTGGGCAAAGGCGTGCGGGGCGGGCGAGCCGCTGATCGCGACGTCGCGGCCCACTTTCACGGGACCCGACTCACACTCGTCGACACACGCAGAGCCGGTCTGGACGGTATGCGACTGGGAAGCGACCAGGTCGCGGCCGATCGTCGTGTTCGCCAGGAATAGATTGGCTCCCGTCGTGATCAGGTCCTGGCCGATCGTCAGCTGTGTGGCATCGAATTCGGAGTTCGTCTGCCCGATCGCGTCGTTGCCGACCGTCACCCCATCGTGAGCACCGACTCCGGCGTTCGACTCCACAATCAGGTCGTGGGTGATCGTCGCCCCGGCGAGGTCGCAGAAGTTGTCCGCGGGAACCGTCAGGTCGTGCGCAGTGCCCGCGAAGGAGTCCGTGCACGTGACGTTCCCGGGCCCGGCCCCCACTGCGCTCTGCAGACCGACGATCAAGAACGCCGCACACGCGGTCGCCAGTACTAGACCCTTGTTCATCCCGTCCTCCTTCCGCTCGATTGTTGCGACCCTCACAGCAGCCACTACCGAGGCCCTATCGAAGGGCTACCGTCCGCCTCCGTGCTCGAGTTCCGCATCCTGGGCCCGCTCGAGGTCGTCGGCGAGGCCGGCCCGATTCGGCTCGCCGGGCCTAAGCAGCGAGCAACCCTGGCGATTCTGCTCCTCAACGCGAACCGGGTTGTCTCGGTCGAGCGGCTGGCCGACGATCTCTATTCCGGAGCCGCTCCCGTGACGGCGGTCACGCAGGTGCAGCGGCAGATCTCCGAGCTTCGGAAGACGCTCGGCTCGGAGTCCGGGATCGAGACGCGCTCACCGGGCTACGTCATCCGGCTCGCTCCCGAGCAGCTCGATCTCACGGTGTTCGAGCGACTGTCAGCGGAGGCGTCCGAGTCGCAGGCCGCGGGCGATGCGGAGCGTGCCGGGGGCCTCTTTCGAGAAGCCCTCGATCTCTGGCGTGGCGAGGCCCTCGCGGACCTCTCGTACGAACCGTTCGCTCGCACGCCGATCGAGCGGCTGGAGGAGATCCGCCTCCTGGTGCTCGAGCAGCGAATCGCTGCGGACCTCGCGCTCGGCCGCCACGCCCGGCTCATCCCGGAGCTGGAGCAGCTGGTGGTCGATCATCCGCTGCGAGAGCGGTTCCGCGGGCGGCTGATGCTGGCGCTGTACGGCTCGGGCCGCCAGGCCGAGGCGCTGTTGGCCTACCGCCAGGCGCGGGAGGCGCTGGTCGAGCAGTGCGGGATCGAGCCGGGCGTGGCGCTTAGGCAGCTCGAGCGCCAGATTCTCGAGCAGGATCCAGAGCTCGAGCTGCGGCCGGACGCAAGGCGCGCAGCTGTTCCGAGCGAGGAGCCGGAGCGGACAGTTCTCGCGGTGCCTAGGGACGACACGGGGATCGCGGGCTTGGTCACGCTGGCGCAACCGTTGGCAGAGCTTCCCGGAAGCGAGCTGATCGTCGCTCGCCTGGTGGGGAACGAGCGCGAACTCGGCGCCGCGAACGAGTCCCTTCAAGCAGTCCGCGAACGGGGCGAGGCGACGATTCGCGTCGCGGCGTTTGCGAGCGTCGACCAAGCGAGCGACCTCGTCCGCCTGGCGACGGCATACGATGCCGCGCTCGTCCTTGTCGACGCGCCGCCCGAGATTGCGGCAGCACAGCTACCGCCGGAAGTGGTGGCGCTGCTCGAGCGATCTCCCGCGGACGTCGCAATCGCATCCGGTACGCACGTGGACTGGGACGAGGGGGACGGCATCTTCGTGCCCTTCGGCGGCGCGGAGCACGATTGGGCCGCACTGGAGCTCGCCGCCTGGCTTGCCTCGGCCGTTCGCGCGCCGCTCCGGCTGGTGGGAAGTCGCGCCGATCCGGTCCACAGGCTGCGCGATGCGAGCCGGCTCCTCGCCAACGCCTCCGTGGCGGTTCAGCGTCTGGTCGGCGTGGTCGCCGAGCCCGTGCTCGCCGATCCCGCCGCGAGTGCACTGCTCCAAGCGCTCGAGAACGCCACGCTGGTCGTCGGCGGCCTCTCGGCACGCTGGCGGACAGAGGGGCTCGGCGACCTTCGTCGA
Organism: Gaiellaceae bacterium; assembly: GCA_036006925.1. GTDB lineage: Bacteria > Actinomycetota > Thermoleophilia > Gaiellales > Gaiellaceae > PALSA-600. The sequence continues at coordinate 15,115 of DASYPH010000136.1, read as the reverse complement.
TCTCTCCTGCGCGCTCGCCCGCCCGTGGTATTCGTTCTCGGAGGGCCCCGACCGAGCGGTCTCGCGCCTCGCGACGCGCGCACACGATTCAGCTGGTCGCTGGCAGCGTGAGGCGGCGGGCCACGAGAACGTCGCGCCCGCCACGTTCGAACTACGGGTTCAAGGGATGGGTTCCCCAGTTCGTCAAGCCGGCGCTGGCGATTCTCCTTTCGATCGGCGGATAGCCCGATCGTCGGAGGCGCGGGTATCGGCTTGGTATCCGCTCTTGGTACTTGTGATTGCCGCGGCAGCGGTCGTCGCCCTGGGCGCGGGCTCGGCTGCGGCCGGTGCCGTGTTTCAGCTGCTCTTGCAGAGGGCGCCGAGGTCGACGACGCCGTACTCGCCCTGGAACACCTTGCAGCCGACCCTCGGCGAGAAGTACTCCGACCAGACCCAGCTTCCGAACACGGTGATCGGCCCGGTGCGCGTGAACTCGTCCGCCAGTCGATGATAGGCCGCGACGCGCGTTAGGCCCCGCAGCGGCTGCGCCTGGTCGAGCCGCCGGTCGAAGGACCGCTCATCCCAGCCAGTGCTCGGGAGCGGCGTCCCGTATGCCCCCTCCCGCAGTACCTGGTCGAGGACCTGCGCGGGGTCGCGTTCGTCAGCTTCGGTGAACGGCCAGCCGCTGACCAGGAACAGGTCGGCGCGCCTGCTCTTCGCTGAGGTGCTCGGGTTGTCGGGGCACTGGTCGTCCTCGAGCACCGAGACGCCGATCCCGATCGGGGCGAGGTTCCGGCGGACGATCTCCGCCATCGTGCGTTCCCTCGCGTCGGCACAGATGTAGAGCACTGCGTGTCGCTTTCCTCCTCCCGCGAGCTTCCGGGCCGCTGCGAGATGGGGACTCAACGGGAAGATGCGCCCCGCGGGGTAGCCGGGAACGGCTGGGGGGACCACGCGATCGGCCGCGCTGTCGCCGAACGCCGAGGCGAGTGCGCTGCGGTCGAGGGCGTAATCCACGGCGCGCCGCAGACGCGGGCTCCGGAACAGCGGTCTCCGGGTGTTGAAGACGAAGTAGTCGAAGATCGGCGCCTGGTAGACGTGGTACTGCTCTCGGAGCGTGCTCGACGTGCTGGCGCTTCGGTCGATTACCCCGCCTGGCGCGAGCAGTTCACCGGCGGCCGAGGTCGCAATCATGTCGACCCTGCCGTGGTCGGCCAGGGAAATGGCCTTCGCCTCGGGCACGTTCGCCTGCACGACGATGCGCGAGGAGCGTCGCAGGCGCGGGCCGTGGTAGTTCGGGTTCGGCAGGAGGACGCTCCGGGGGCCCAGGCTCGAGGCGATGTAGTAGGGGCCGGCCGAGGGGATCGGCCGGTCGGCTCCACCGCGCACGGGGACTGACAGAGGAACCGGACAGAACTCCGGCATCGCCACCCTCGTCGGGAGGTCGCCTGCGGGCTTGACGAGCGTGATCAGCAGCCGGTTGCCGCGTACGGAGAGGCCGGCGACGTGCGCCGTCCTGCCCGCGTAGAAGGCTTTCGCGCCCACGATGTCCGCGACGTACCGGTCGAGACCCGGATCCTTCGGGCTCGTCGCGATCTGGCGTTCGATGGTGTGCCGGAACGTCTCCGCTGTCACCGCCTCGTTCGAGGGCGGCGAGAACCGGAAGCCGCGGCGAATGCGGAAGGTGTAGGTGCGACCGTCAGGTGAGACGGTGGGCATCGCGGCGGCGATCTCGGGTCGGAGCCGCGCTCCGTCGGAGCCGGATGCGTCCGGGTAGTTCAGGAGCTTCGCGCAGGTCGCGTAGAGCACCTGCTCGTCGAAAAGTCCGTAGCGAGCCGGGTCGAACGGGACGCCGCCCGCGACGACGTCGAGTTGCCGCCCGGAAACGGGCGGCAGCGGCGGGAGCGGCGGCGACGCGGCGACCCAGACGAGACCGTCGTGGTAGGCAGCGGTCACCGGTTCGGCGCCGCGGCCGGAGAACGTCTCGCGAGCGCCCGAGACCTGGTCAACGCGCGAGATGCTGCCCGCGGCCGGGTCGGTGATCCAGAGGGCGCCGCCGCCGAACGTGATCTGCTCGGGGTCGTTCCCCGCGGGAAGCGTTTGTCGCACGTTGAGGTCGTCCTCGCCGAGGCGGTACACGCCCCCAGGGACGATCGAGACCCAGACCGAGCCGCCGCCGACGAAGAGGTCGCTGACCCAGCCGTGCAGCCGGGTGGAATGCACGATCATGTTCGCGACGGGGTCGACCTTCACGATGAGCCCGTTGCCCTGTCGCGCGGCGTAGACCGCTCCGTTGGCGAAGACGATTCGCATCGTGGACGTTCCCGCGACCGGAAAGCGGCGCACGATACGGCCGTTCCTCGGATCGACGCGGATCACGCCGTTCCCCGAGACGAGCCACAGCGATCCGGCCCCGTACGCGAGACCTCCCTCGCTCTGGCCCCGTTGGATCGTCACATGGCGGAGGACCTTGCCGGAGTCGGCGTCGATCTCCTCGATCTCGGGCCCATTGTCCTGCGCCACCCAGACCGACTTGCCCGTGCTGGTGATTGCGCCGGGCGGCCACGGAAGGGCTTTGGACGCCGTCAACTTGCGCGTCCGGAGGTCGATACGGACGAGGCGCTGCTTCGCGGCCATCAACACCCAGCCCGCATGCTTCGCGAACACCGCATTCCAGCTCGTGTCCGCGACCGGGACCTCTGTTCCGATGCCCACGTGGTCGACGACGCGGTGCGACCGCGCGTCGATCAGGTTGACCGCGCTTGGCCGGAGCGAGATCGGGAGCCCGGCCGAGGCTGCCCGGCGAGGCGTGCCTTTCGTTGCGATGATGATTCCGGCGGCGGCACCGGCCACCAGCGCGACCGTGCCGAGCACCACGAGGGAGCGCCGCCGGATCCGACGCCGGCGCGCCAGCACATTGCCCTGCAACGCCGCGCGGGCTGCCCGTACGAGCTCGCCGCAGGTCGAGTACCTCTGCTCCGGTGACTTCGCAAGTGCGGTCTCGAAAACGGTGTCGAATGCCGGCGACAGCTCGGGGCGGAGCTCGGTGATGCGCGGCGGGGGATCGTTCAGGTGCGCGAAGAGGACCGAGAGCTCGCTCTCGCGGTCAAACGGTCTTTCTCCCGACAGGCACTCGAAGAGCACGCACCCGAGCGAGTAGACGTCCGCCCGCCCGTCGACCGTGCCGCCCTCGACCTGCTCCGGAGGGACGTAGTCGATGGTGCCGACGAAGCCGCGATCGCTCGTGAGGCTGCTGACCGACGTGACGTGGCGCGCGAGGCCGAAGTCGCAGACGTACGCCCTCTCTCCCTCGTCGGTTCGTTCGACCAGGATGTTCGCCGGCTTCACGTCCCTGTGGACGAGTCCGGCCGCGTGTGCTGCGTCGAGCGCGCTTGCAACCTGACCGATCAGGTCAATCGCGCGCTCGGGATCGAAACGGCCCTCGCTCCGCAGCAGCTTGCGGAGGTCGGCCCCCTCCACGAGCGCCATCGCCAGGTACAGCGTTCCGTTCTCCTCGCCCGACGCCAGCATCGGAACCACGTGCGAATGGTCGAGACTCGCCGCGAGCTCGGTCTCGCGCAGGAAACGCGCACGGAATCGTTCGTCGCTCGCCACCTCCGGCGCCAGGAGCTTGAGCGCAACGCGCCGTCCGTTCGTCGTCTCCTCGGCGAGGTACACCGTCCCCATCGCCCCCTCCCCGAGGAGCGACTCCACGCGAAAGCCGGCGATAATTGTGCCTGCGCCTACGTCAATCGGCATGGCGTGAGACAGCTTGACACCGACTGGGCGAGATTCAAGCCCCGGCGCCCCGGCCCAATGCGAGGCGCGCTTTGATACGGGAGCGACGGGACTCGAACCCGCGACCTCCGGCGTGACAGCCGTAGGTCGGGATGACCGCGGTAAGTCGACAGCCATCGGCCAAGACCCGCGCCCAGGGAACCGAGCTTGGACAAACGTCACGCCGTATGCCCGGACGCTTATCGGGTCCTCAATGACCCCCAGCTACGACCTATGGAGCAACGGAGGACGCTCGTCCAGGCGAGTGTCCTCCGTTGTGGCGAGGTTCAGCTGGTTCCATGAACCTCCATGCCGCGAAATGCTCGTTGGCGGGGGTTCTGACCGTTCTTCTCCCCGTTGCCTCCGGTAGGGGATCGACTCGCTCCACGGCGCCCTTCCCTCTAGAGGCCAAAGGCATCGGGATTGACTGAAAGTGGGACCGTGAGAGACTCCAGTCCGTGAAGGCCGTCGCGGCGGTTGGCAGCGGCGGCGCTAGATCCGGGCTGCCTTCTTTCGGTTGCAATCTTGACAACGCAACTCGATGTTGCGCGCTGTGTTCGCGCCGCCCTTGGAGACCGGGATGATGTGGCCGTATTCGAGCCGCTCTCGCGAGCCGCAGTCGAAACCCCTCCTCCCAGCAAACCAGCGTTCTGGCAACTGGAAAGCGGGGCCGGTTTCGCCACTCGCTCGACGCCGGGCAGAGCGACCACCGCAAGGCCCGGCGCGTCAGCGCGTCACCGCAGTGTCCTCACGGAGCCTCTCAGCGCCATCGAGGTAGGCCGTCGGTACCAAGTACTCGTCCGGCCGAGATTCCGGGCGGCCGGGTTGGCGATCGCCGCTGAGTGCCCGCTAGGCTGCCTCGCCGCGTTGGTTGCCGGGTCCGAATTGTCAGAGGTGGTCTATCCGATGCCGTGCGTGCTCGTCGCAGACGACAGCACCGAGTTCGCCGAGATGCTTCGGGCGACGCTCGAGGAGGCCGGCTTCGAGGTGATCACCGCCTACTCGGGGCCGGCGGCCCTGGCGGCGATGGGAAGCAACGAGGTCGACGCGGCCGTTCTCGACGTGCTGATGCCGGGCATCAGCGGTGATGCGGTAGCCGACCGCCTGCGCCGGCTCTACCCTGAGTTGCCGATCGTGCTCATGACCGGGGACGCGGGCGTTCCGTTTGTCGCAACAGCAGATGCACCGGTGCTGCGAAAACCGTTCCGGCATGAGGAGCTCGTCGACACGATCCGCGGCTTGCTTTACCCGTGACCCGCACGCAGGGTCGTCCTCCTTCTGGACTTGTCTTGGTGGGACAACCCTCGCCGACTTCAGCGCAGCGGCGCGCGCCACCGTCAGGATCACAAGCCCTCGCTTGAGCCAGCGTCCTCTCGCCTGAGTGCCGCTAGCTCGTTTCGGGCCTGTGGTCGTGCTCGAGTTCAGTCCTTCAGGTCGCCGAAGGCAGCACCCGACGGCGAGTCCGGCGGTCAATCCGCCCGTTCGAGTGCCTCACACTCGAGGCAGACCCATTCGCCGTCATGGTCCTCCCTGCCGCTGAGAGCGGCCGGCACCATGGTCACGCCGCAGACCGCACAGATCGATGGACGGTCGTCAGCATTCACGCCACGAGTGTCCACGCTCACGAACTCTGAGCCTGACGCGCTGGGATTCCTCAGCGGTTGACGCTGGCCATCCCGGCCTCGTCGTAGCGCTCGCCGGCTGTTTCGGGAAGCTCTGCGTCGATGCGCGCGAGATCGTCTGTGGTGAGTTGGACATCGACCGCTCGGGCGTTCTGCTCGAGGTAGGTGCGGCGCTTCGTGCCCGGGATCGGCACGATGTCATCACCCTGGGCGAGCAGCCACGCGATCGCGAGTTGCGCCGGCGTGACGCCTTTCTCGGCTGCGATTTCCTTGACCTTGTCGGCGAGGCGCAAGTTGGCCTCCAGATTGTGGCCAGTGAAGCGCGGGCCGGTACGGCGGAAGTCGCCGTCGTCAAGTTCGTCCGGCGAGGTGAAGCGACCGGCCAGGAAGCCGCGACCCAGCGGTGAGTAGGGCACAAAGCCGATGCCGAGCTCCCGGCACGTCGGCAACACCTCGTTCTCAGGATCCCGCGACCACAGCGAGTACTCGGTCTGCACTGCCGTGATCGGGTGAACGGCGTTGGCGCGTCGGATCGTGTCAGCGGCGACCTCGCTCAACCCGATGTGGCGGATCTTGCCTTCCGCGACCAGCTCGGCCATGGCACCGACGGTTTCCTCAATCGGCACTTTCGGATCGACGCGATGCTGGTAGTAGAGGTCGACGTAATCCGTGCCGAGTCGGCGAAGCGACCCCTCGATCGAGCTCCGCACATGGTCGGCGGAGCCGTCCGCCGGTCCCAAACTCGACATGTCGCCGGGGACCGCGTTGTCCGTCCGTCGGTTGAACTTCGTCGCGATCACGTACTCGTCGCGGCGCCCCGCGACCGCTCGCCCGACAAGCGACTCGTTCGTTAGAGGCCCATACAGCTGCGCAGTATCGATGAAGTCGACGCCGAGCTCGAGCGCCCGCCGGATCGTTGCAATGCCCTCAGCCTCGTCGGTCGAGCCATAAAACGCAGACATCCCCATACAACCCAGACCGACCGCAGACGCCTCGAGATCACGAAGCTTCCGCTGATTCATGTGTCACCCCCGTTGAGCAGATCGCCCGTCACACCTGCCTCGACACTAGCGGCACACCGCAACCAGACACGACCCCGAGGCGTAACGCATCGTGGGCCGGACGTGACCCCAACTACGCAAGTCGGAGTGATCGGCCCGAGCGGTCGAAATCGGACTGACCGACGCTAGCCACCGAGTTTCGGCAGCAGACTGACCAAGGCGGCGAAGAGGGGTGAGAGGATCGTGGCGCCGACGCGAAAGCTCGTGCTGGCTGAAATGTCGAGGCCGAGCAATTCGGTGAGCGTTTTGCGCTTTGCGATGACGGCTTCGAAGTCGGTTTCGTCTGGTCCGCGCAGCGGTGCAGCGCGGTCGCGTAGGTCAGCGCCGGTTTGTAGGAGGGCGAGGTAGGTCGGCAGGTACGCGAGCGCGACCACTAGCGAGAGGATGAGCCCGTACAGGATTGGATAGTCGGGCGGAAAGCTCGCTCCGACCTTGGGGTGTTGCGCGGCGTATTCGAGTACGACTTGACGAAGCGCCGCGGTAGCGAGCACCGCAAGCCCGACGATCGCGCCGAGAATCCCCAGCAAACGCTCGAGCTCGCTGCGGAACTCGATAAACAGCTCGATCTCCCTGTCGCCTTCGCCGCTCCGGAGCTCGTTCAGGCGGCCGCGGATGAGCCAGATCGTGGCGGCGACGCCGAGCGCGAGAACAAGCGCGACGCCTGTCAGGCTCCACACCTTCACGTGCTGGTGGGGAAACACGCTGGGAACCGGGCCTGTCAGATTGGTGATCGCGACCATCGCCCCGACGAAGGCGACCAGCAGTAGGCCCGAGCCGACGATCTCCGTCCGCTGTCCTTTCCAACCCGCCCGATTTCGCTGCAGAATCGACCACACCGGTGCTGCCGCCAGGGTCCAGAGCGTCGTCTGAGCACAGATCAACGCCGCCCACAAGACAAACGGGCTGGAGTGCCCGAGGGTCGTCCACGTGCCGCCGGGCCAACTCCACCAGTCGGCGACCAAGACTGCTGCGCCGATACCCGCCCCGAGCACCGCTGCCAACATCACGAGTGAGGTCGGAGGGACGCTCTCTCCACGCGAAAGCGCCTTCGGAGCGGTCGGGGCAGCAGCCTGGCTCAACGTGACCATGATGAGCTTCGGCGCGGACGGCCGGCTGTGCTCTCGCGACAGTCTCAAGGCGTTCGCACGGCAGGGACCGCAGTGATCTCCAGCTGAGATCACGGCGCTCCAGTTTGAACCCCCAGCTTTACGACGCTGATGCCCAACGAGCCCAAGATCACGAGCGGCAAGATCATCGCTCAGAGCAACGAGCTCGCAGTCGCGTAACTCGGCCACATCGCCACGCGAGAGGGGTCGGCTTGCCGGCCCCTCTCGCGCGTTCACGGCGGCGTCGCACTCACTTCACGCCGAGATTCCGGTACAACGGCTGGGATGGTTTCGACAGATGCTTTGGCCGGCTCCGATTCGCCGCGCTCGTGGCCGAAGCTGTGGGACGAGCGGCGAGGCCGGCTCGTGACGTTCCGCGAGGCGCGGGCCTAACAGCTGGTGTCGTCTCCTGTTGCTCGCGACCGGACCTTGCGGGTCGCGATTCTGGCGCCGATCTCTTGGCGGGTTCCGCCGCGCCGGTACGGCCCGTGGGAGCAGTTCGCCTCTCTGTTGACCGAGGGCCTGGTCAGGCGAGGAGTCGACGTCACCTTGTTCGCCACCGCCGACTCGGTCACAACCGCTCATCTCGTCGGCACGGCGCCGACTGGCTATTCCGAGGATCCGGCATTGGACGCGAAGGCCTGGGAGGCGCTCCACATCTCAGCGGTCTTCGAGCAGGCGGGCGAGTTCGACGTGATCCACAACAGCTTCGACTTCCTGCCGTTGACCTACAGCGGCCTGGTCGAAACCCCTGTCGTGACCACGATCCACGGGTTCTCGTCGGAGCAGATCGTTCCCGTCTTCGAGAAGTACAACGGGGGCGGCTATTACGTCGCGATCAGCGATGCGGACCGGCACGAGCGTCTCGACTACGCCGACACGATCCACCACGGCATAGACCTGCGCGAATTCGAGCTTCAGCGGACGCCGGGCGACTACCTCCTGTTCTTCGGGCGGATCCATCCGGACAAGGGGGTCGCGGAGGCGATCGACGTCGCCGAGCGCGCCGGCATGCCGCTCGTGATCGCCGGGATCATCCAGGACCACGACTACTTCGAGCAGCTCGTGGAGCCGCGCCTCGACGGGGAGCGCGTGCGCTATATCGGCCCGGTCGGCCCCGACCGTCGCGGCGGACTCCTCGGCGGCGCACGGGCGCTGTTGCACCTCGTCAACTTCGACGAGCCTTTCGGTTTCAGCGTCGTCGAGGCGATGGCCTGTGGGACGCCGGTCATCGCGCGGCGGCGCGGCTCGATGGCAGAGATCATCCGTCACGGCGAGAACGGCTTCCTCGTCGATAGCGCGGAGGAGGCCGTTGCCGCCGTCCCCGCTTCGGGCGCGCTCGACCGGACCGCCGTGCGCGCGTCGGTGGAAGGGCGTTTCGACGTCGAGCGGATGGTGGACGACTACCTCGCGCTCTATCGGCGCGTCGTCGAACTCCACCACGACGCGAGGAACGGCCAAGAGGCCGGCCGCTGAGCGCGAGATCGCAGGGGGAGCTGTTTCGGGTCGGCGTCAACTACTGGCCGGCGCGTACCGGGATGAGCTGGTGGTCGAAATTCGATCTGGCAGAGGTTGAGGCCGACTTTGGGCGAATCGCCGCCTGCGGTCTCGACTCCGTGCGGATGTTTCTCACCTGGGAAGACTTCCAGCCGGCTCCAGACCGGGTCGACCGGTGGATGCTCGCGCGGCTCGTCGAAGTCGCCGATCTCGCCGGTGGGCTTGGGCTCGCGCTGATTCCCACCCTCTTCACCGGTCACATGAGCGGAGTCAACTGGATCCCCACCTGGGCGCTCGGAGGCTCGAGCCGTGACCCTCGCTTCCGGGTCGTCTCGGGCGGTAGGGTCGTCGACACCGGGCTTCGCAACTGGTACACCGACTCGGCCGTTGGAGATGCCCAGGTTCTCTTTGCCGCGGAGGCTGCAGCCGCCCTCGCCGGACATGAAGCGGTTTGGGCATGGGACCTCGGCAACGAGAACTCCAACTGTGTTATCCCGCCGACCCGGTCAGCAGCACGCGCATGGCTTGCTCGCCTTAGCTCGGCGATCCGCAGCGCCGACGCGACGGCACTCGTCACGGTCGGGTTGCACATGGAAGACCTCGAAGAGGATCGCCGGCTTGGCCCGCCGGAAGCCACCGAAGCATGCGATCTCCTCTCGATGCACGGTTACCCGATCTACGCGCACTGGGCCGACGGTCCAACCGACCACCAGGTGCTCCCATTCCTTGCCCGGGTGACGCACTGGCTCGGGCAAGGCGGTGACCTCGTGTTCAGCGAGTTCGGCCTTCCGTCATTGGTCGTCGAGGACGATGCGGGAGCCGCATATACGGCGAGGGCGCTGGAGGGGCTTCGTCGCGCCGGCTGCCTCGGGGCATTGCTCTGGTGCTATTCGGACTACGACCCAGCGCTGTGGGAGAGCCCGCCCTTCGATCTCGCGCCCCACGAGCGGAGTTTCGGGCTCTGGCGGGCCGACGGCTCACCGAAACCAGCGGTCGCCGCCATCGCGGCGTTCGTCGGCGCCGCACGTTGCACCGCCGCCCACGCGGACGCGTGGATCGACATCGACCGGGACGAGTTCCGTCTGGATCCGCGTGCGCAGCTGCCCCGCCTCTACCGCCGGTATCGGGAGCAGTCGCGAGGTGAAGCCCCGACGTCCGGCATGACCGAGTGACTTCAGGCGACTGGTGCGGCGAGGACGGTATCGATCAGGTCGCTCAGTCGTGCGGTGGCGAGGCAGATGGAGCTGTCGGCGGCACCGTAGTAGAGGCGGATCTCGTCGCTGGCCTCATCGTGGAGAAGGCCGCAGGGGAAGATGGCGTTGGGAACGTCGCCCGTTCGCTCGTAGTCCGCGAAGGGAGCGAGGACCCAGGTGGGGAGGCGGCGGAGGACGCGGGTCGGTTCGTCGAGGTCGAGCAGCGCGAGACCAACTCGGTATATGTCTCCGGCCACGGTGTCCTTGACGCCGTGGTAGACGAGCAGCCAGCCGTGCTCGGTGGGTAGCGGGGGCGGTCCGATGCCGATCCGCGACGAGTCCCACCACGCGCCGGCGCGTGGTTGGAGCACCTGTTCGGGAGCACTCCAGCTGACGAGGTCGTCCGAGCGGGAAAGAACGATCTCGCCGTGCGCGCCGCCGAACTCGGTCTTGGGACGGTGGAGGAGCACCCAGCGGCCGTCGATCCGGCGCGGCAGGAGCGCGGCGTTCTTGTCCTCAGGGTGCTGGACCACGCCGTGGCGCTCGACGGCATCGAAGTCCTCCGTCGTAGCAAGAAAGACAGCGGGCCCGGCCGGGCCGTAGGCGGTGCAGGTGATCGCCCAGCGTCCGAGCTCTTCGACCCACACGACCCGGGCGTCCTCGAACCCCCATTGCTCGCTTTCGATCCCGTCGGCGGCGGCTAGTAGCGGCTCGGGCTCGACTGTCCAACCGTCGACGCCGTTTGCCGAGCGGGCGACTGTGAGGTGTGAGATCCCTCGGCGGTCTTCGACGCGCGCGAGCAAGACGGTCTCGCCGTTGCACGCGGCAGCCGCCGGGTTGAAGACGGCGTTCACGGGATAGGGCCAGTCGCCCGCGGTCAGGATCGGGTTGCCAGTGTGGCGTTCGAAGAGCTCGAGCGTGTTCATGCCGCAGCGGATTCGCGCGCGGGTTCGCGATCGGCTGCCCGCACGCCGGCCGCGTCGAGGAGCAGCGCCGCGTGGTGGAAGGCGAGTGTCGACTCGGCTCCTTCATTGTCGTTCAGCTCCTCTCGCCCGAGCCCGTCGCTGCAGCCGCCGGTCGCGAAGTCGTAGAGCGGCTTCTGCAGGCGGTTGCGGCCCAGGAACCACTCGAACGCTCGAATTGCCCGGACGCCGTGCTCGGCGTCGTGAGTGACAGCGAAGGCACTCAGCTCGGCTTCGACGAGCGCGGCGGCATCGAGCGGCTGCTCGTCGCCGGCGCCTGGCGCCGGCTCGCCTCGGCGGCGGCCGTGGTGCCCCGGAAGCCGGAGCGCGTCCTTGTCGAGCCCGCACTCGTCGCCGAGCCAGCGCAGCGACTCAAGCGCAAGCTCGGCGAGCTCCGGCCGGTCGATAGCGTTCGCGCCGATGAGGAGTGCCTGCGACAGCCGCGCGTTGTCGTAGCTGAGCTCGTCCTCGAACCAGCACCAATCCTCCGAGCGGGTGCGCTCATAGGCTTCGGCGAGTTGCTCGACGAGCCGCTCGAGCTGCCCGTGCGCGGCCGGCTCGAGCCGGTCGGCGTCGAGTCGGGAGAGCCCGAGCACGGCATACGCCGCAGTTCGCAGAGAGATATCATCGCCGAGCGTGCCGACGAGCCGGTCGAGGAGGTCCTGCGCCGGTCGCACGACGGCGGGGATCCACGCCGTGGCGAGGATGTCCCCGAGCGCCCAGATCGAGCGTCCCACGTGGTCGCCTGCGTGCGGCTCGTCGAGCCAGCGACGGTCATAACCCATGAAGTTGCGCATCCCGCCGCCGTCGTCGGCAGCCGCTTGAAGGAACGCGAGCGCGCGGTAGAGATTCGACGTCCAGACCCGCTCGTCGCCGCGCTCCGCAAGTGCGAGCGAGACGACCGCCAGCCGGGCGACGTCGTCGACGCAATAGCCGCTGCTGCGGTTGGGAATGATTCCGTGCGCGTGCTGCACGATGCCGACGTCGTCGGCGAGGGTGAGTAGATGATCGGTGCGCAAGCTCGTCAGGTGCAGGTCGGCGACCCCGACGGGCCGTCGCCGCGGCGCAAGCTCGTCGGCTTCCTGCAAGACGCAAGCAGTGGCCTCTGCGACGGCCGGCCACGCGAGCGTCGAGCCGATCCGCTTTGCCTCGGTGCGCGCAGCCTTCAGCATGTCCGGCTGCTCGACGTAGCTGCAGACCGCGTCGGCGAGAGCTTCCGGATCGCCGAACGGCACGAGCAGTCCGGCCCCCGAAGCGAGCATGTCCTGTGCGTACCAGTAGGGGGTGGAGACGATGGCGCAGCCGGCAGCGATTGCGTACGTGAGCGCGCCGGAGGCGATCTGCTCCCGGTTTCCGTACGGCGTCAGGAAGACGTCGGTTGCAGCGAGCAGGTCGGAGAGCTCCTCGATGGACAGGAACCGATCGTCGAACTCGACATGGTCGCCGAGGCCGAGCTCGAGCACGCGCCGCTCGAGCAGCAGCCGATACCGCTCCCCCTCCCTACGCGAGACATCCGGATGGGTGCGGCCGGCGATCGTGTAGACGATCTCCGGGTGTCGTTCAATCATCGCCGGTAGCGCATCGAGCACCGTTTCCAGTCTCTTGCCAGGCGAGATCAGGCCGAACGTGGAGAGCCGGAAAGTATCGTTGACGGCAGGCGATGTGGACCGCCGTGCCCGAAGCCCACCCGCGGCCCGCTCCGCGATACGCACCGGCGCTCCATGCGGCACCACACGGACCTTCTCCTCCGAACAGGCGCCCGACTCGACCAGGAAACGAAGCGCCGTGTCCGTCATCACGATCACGAGCTCCGCCTCGGCGCACAGCTCCGTCAGTACCTCTTGCTGGTGCGACGTGGGCTCCGACAGCACCGTGTGCAGTGTCACCACGAGCGGCTGTGCAAGTTCTTGGGCAAACGACAACACGTACTCGCCGTCACGGCCCCCGAAGATCCCGAACTCGTGCTGAAGCAACACGACGTCGACATCGAGCCGCCCCAGCATTCGGGCAGTCCGGACATAGTCGCCACGCACGGCTTGCACGATCGTCGCGAGCACGCCGCGCCGCTGTGGGCTCGACGGCTCGTGCACGACCGCGACGAGATCGGCGCCCTCGATCCCCGGAACCCCGAGCAGCGTCGCTCGGACGTCGGCCGCGAAGGTGCCGATCCCGCAGGCCCGCGGCGGGTAGGTCGAGACGATCGCCGTGCGCACGCGCGGCTTCTACGAGCGCCCGCGAACCGGCGCGAGAATTGCCTGCATTCGCGCAGGGTCCTGTAAGCCGGCCCGCACTGACGTCCTGTTGTGGAGGGCGCTGTTGGTCTTCGCGCGCAGCCGGTCGAGCGCACGCCTCAGGCTCTTCCTCACGATGTCGCTCCCTCTTGCGACTCCCCCGAAACAACAAGCGGCGGGCTCGTGCGGGAGTCATAACACGGGGACGCTGCCAACACGGTAGCGCAGATGCTGCGCATCCAATCACCCATTGGGCGCAAAAGACGCCGTTTCCGGCGTCTTTCGATGGGCGGTACTGGGCTCAAAGCAGGCTGCAAACCGGGAGATTTTCGCCGTCGGGGTCTGCACCCAGGTCTGCACGATCCGATCACGTCTGGGCGCTTGCGAGCAGCTTCCAGAGAAGAATCCGACACCTGCCGGCTCGCTGTCTCTGGTCGCAACCCCTTCCGGCCCTACCTCCGGTAGCGCCGCCGGCCCTGGATCAGGGCGTGGTTGAGCATCGTCGCCTCGTCGTCCTCGCCTGCGACCACGACAGCCTTGTTCCAGACGCCCGGAAAGACGACCCGCTCGCTGTACATCTGAGTTCGGAAACGTTCCTCGTAGACGCCGGGAAGGGCGTCGCCGGCGCCGTACATACGTCGGCCCCCGTCGCTCCCGCGAATGACCGCGACGAGCTCGCGTGTCTCCTCGTAGTCGTCAGCTGCGACAAACTCGGCCAGCGGCTGCTGCGGGGATCCGCTGCTCAGGAAGGCGACGATGTAGTTCCGGTCGCGTCCCCACTTGTTCTTGCGAATCGTCTCGCCAAGTCCGATGTGAACGGCGCCTTCGGCGCGCGTCGAGCCGAGGAAGACGCGGTAGCGGGAGTAGTGCTCGCGCTGATCGGGCCACCGGTACGACTGCCCTTCCCGCGCCCGCACGAGCCGCCAATCCTCTGGGAGATCGGGCGTCCCCCCACCAGGAGGAGCGGCAGTCTTGTCAGAGGTGCGATCGGCACTGACGGGCTTGATGATCGGGTCGTGGAAGCCTGCCTGTGCGAGCCGAATCAGAAGTGGGCCTAGCTCCGGATCCGGAACGTTCTGCAGGGTGACCGAGAATGGGCACATCGCCGTCTCCTAAGAGGGATAACGTTGAAGAACGTAGTGTTATATCTCTACGTTGTCAAGACATCTGCTACAGTAGGTGGTGCGCCAAGTCCCACACGGAAGCCGTCGAGGCTCCGAGATTCCCTCTTCGACTGTGACATTCGGGCCTGAGTGACTGGGAGGACTAAAGAGCCGGTTCTCCACCCAGCACCGTGACAGTCAGGAGCATCAGATGCATGCCACCGTTAGACGCTATGAGGGTGTCGACCAGAGTCGCACCGACGAGCTGACGAAGAAGGTCGACGAGACCCTGGTCCCCCGCCTGAGCAACCTGCCGGGCTTCGAGGGCTACTACCTCATCGGGGCCGGCGACGGCGTCATGAGCTCAATCGGCCTGTTCGACACTTCGGCGCAGGCCGACGAGTCGACCCGCGTCGCAGCCAACTGGGTGCGCGAGGAGAAGCTGGAGACGGCACTTCCGAATCCGCCGAAGATCACGGACGGAGAGGTAATCGTCCACAAGAACGGTTTCGTCCGGGCATAAGACCACCGGCTCGACGCACAGAGAGGGTCCGCAAGCTGCGGGCCCTCTGCGGCGCGAGCGG
>DASYPH010000135.1:0-2482 GCA_036006925.1 Gaiellaceae bacterium | reverse complement strand
GTCCTCCTGTCACATCGATCCGTCGTACTTCGTCTCCCCCATGACGGATCGGAACGGGAGGATGTGACGGGTGGACGACACGGAGCAGCAAGGGAGACAGTTCGAGCAGCACCGCCCCCACCTGCGGGCGGTCGCCTACCGAATGCTCGGCTCGCTCAGCGAAGCCGAGGACGCCGTGCAGGAGAGCTGGCTCCGTCTGCACCGCTCGGAGACGAGCGAGGTCGAGAACATGCGCGGCTGGCTGACGACCGTGGTCGCCCGTGTCTGCCTCGACATACTGCGCACCCGGCGGGCCCGCCGCGAGGACTACTTCGAGGGCGAGTTACCGGAGCCGATCGTCACCCTGGCGGAGGAGAACGGCCCCGAGGACGAGGCGCTCCTGGCCGATTCGGTTGGACTCGCGCTGCTCGTCGTGCTCGAGACGCTCACACCGGGCGAGCGGCTGGCCTTCGTCCTACACGACATGTTCGGGATGCCGTTCGACGAGATCGCGCCGATCGTCGAGCGGACCCCCGCCGCCACACGGCAACTCGCGAGCCGCGCCCGCAACCGCGTTCGCGGCGCCACGCCTGTTGTCGAGCCGGACGTGAGACGGCAGCGCCAGGTCGTCGACGCGTTCATCGCCGCAGCCCGCAACGGAGACTTCGAAGGGCTCGTCGCCGTGCTCGACCCCGAGGTCGTGTTCCGCGCCGACCGCGGCCGGATCACGGCAGCCGGCGCGGCCCCGGTCGTCACCGGCGCGGCAGCCGTGGCCGATCAGATCCTCGCTCGCGCCCCGCGCTTCGCCCGCTTCGCACGACCTGCCACCGTGAACGGAGCCGCCGGCCTGATCGTCGTCCCGCGTGACCGGCCGATCGCCGTCCTCGGCTTCACGATCTCACACGACCGGATCGTCGAGCTCGACCTGATCGCCGACCCGGACAAGCTCAGGGCGCTGGAACGTAGATAGCTGCAGCAGGGCTTTTCTCGCCGGCAACGTGCCCAGCCGGCGGAGACGAGACGTGTCTAGCGCACGCGGAAGCGCGTCCAGGCTGAGCGCGCAGGAGCGTTAATCGGGTCGCCCGCGAAGGAGGCCCGCGCGCGATAGCGGCCGGTCTTAGACGCCTTGACCGAGATCTTTGCTGCGCCGTCTGTGCTGAGCGTCCTACTCGCGCGCGCCATCGTGCTCCAGGCTCCGTGCTTGAAGCGCTGGATGGTGAAGCGCAGTTTTTCGCGGCTGGCGGTAGGAGACATCCGGCCAACGAGGGAGATCTGCGCGCGGAGGAATCGGCCGTGCCGCGACTTCCGCTTGCCGACGTGGGCCGAGACGGTGATCTGCGGCAGCAAGAAGATCGTCTCCGGGTTGGCGTCGGACGCCGTGTTCGAAAAGGGGGGCGCCGGGACATAGTGACCGCCCACGTTCTGCATCGCGGTGAGCCTGTAGGCGTTTGTCGTGCCCGTCTTCAGTCCGGAGGGCGTCCTGAGATTGCATTGGAAGAACTGGCCGTTGGTGACCCAGGTGCAGAGCGCCGACGCGAGCTGCGTGGTGTTGCCGTTGGGTCCTGTCAAGGTGACCTCCACACTGCCGGCAGCTGCTGCAAGCGCCGCCGCTGCCGCTGCCGAGAGTGGGTGCCCCGACGCGTCCGTGAGGGTGAACTTGACGGTGATCTTCGAACCCCCCTTGAGCACGGCGTTCGGGAGCGGTGACTGGAAGCCGCCGAACGCGGCGACGGCGTTCACCACCTCGGTCACCGCGGGTGCGGCGTTGTAGTTGCTGTTGCCGGCTTGGTCGTACTTGACGGTGCACGTGCCGCTCGCGCTCGTAATCGTCAA
Source organism: Gaiellaceae bacterium (assembly GCA_036006925.1). Taxonomy (GTDB): domain Bacteria; phylum Actinomycetota; class Thermoleophilia; order Gaiellales; family Gaiellaceae; genus PALSA-600. The sequence goes on along the minus strand of DASYPH010000135.1, from coordinate 670 downwards.
CATCGCGCCGCTGTTCGTGCAGGAGCTGCTGCTCGAGTAGGCGATCGCGCCGCCCGGGGCGTTCGCGGCCACCGTGAGTTGCGACCCGTACACGGCACTGGTCGGCGCATGCGTCGTCACCGAGATCGACTGGTCGGCTTTGACCGCGGGCACCGTCTCGGTCACCTCGGACGCAGCGTTGTAGTTCGCGCTCCCGGCCTGGTCGTAGTTGACCTGGCAGGCAGTCGTGCCGCTCGTCATCGTGAAGGTCGCGCCGCTGTTCGTGCACGAGCCGCCGCTCGAGTAGGCGACCAAGCCGGCCGGCGCGTTCGCGGCGACGGTGAACTGCGACCCGTACACGGCACTGGCCGGTGCATGCGTGGTCACCGAGATCGTCTGGTCGGTCTTACCGGGGTTCACCGTCTCGGTGACCTCAGGCGCAGCGTTGTAGTTCGCGTCGCCGGCCTGGTCGTACATCACCGCGCAGGTACCAGTGCCGCTGTTCATCGTGAACGTCGTGCCGCTGTTAGTACAGGAGCCGCCGCTCGAGTAGGCGACCGGGCCGCCGGGCGCATTCGCAGCCACGTCGAAAATCGAGCCGACGCCCGCGCTCGCGGGAGCGTGGGTCGTAACCGTGATCGCCTGGTCCGCCTTCTGCGCGGTCACCGACTCGGTCACCTCGGGCGCGGCG
>DASYPH010000134.1:0-2564 GCA_036006925.1 Gaiellaceae bacterium | reverse complement strand
CAAGCTCGCAACGGCGACGAGGCCAGCGAGCGGCTGTAGCGCAACCGCGCAGATCGCGATCGTGAGCATCCGAGCGTCGCGTCCGAAGGAGAGGCGCGAGGTGGGGAAGGAGATGCGTGCTGTCGTTTCGAAGGCCGCCTTCAGGTAGTGCACGAAAAGGCAGCCAACAAGCGCGGCGGCGAGCGCCGTCCAGGTAGCCGTGGCTGCGCCCGCGGCGACTGCGAGCGCGGCGAGCAGCACGACGTCGCCGACTCGGTCGAGGACGGAGTCCAGAAATGCGCCTTGCGGAGACGCGCGGAGCGTCGCGCGCGCGACCTCCCCGTCGCAGCCATCGACGACCGAGGCAAGCTGAACGAGCAGACCGCCCGCCACGAGCGCGACGGAGGAACGGCTCCCCAGCGCAACCGCGGCCGCGGCGGCGAGCGTGAGGGCGAAGGACGCCGCCGTGACCGCAGTCGGTGAGGCGCCAGCGCGTACGAGCACCAGTGAGATCGATCGAGATAGTGGCCGGTTGAGCCGCTGCGACACGAGCCCATCGAGCGGCTTCGAGGCGGCGCGGGCGACGATCAGCTTCTCGGCGCGGCGCGCGTCGCTGGGAGTATCGACATCGATCCAGAAGGAGCCGGTCAGGTCGACAGCCTCGAGGCGGCGCCCCTGCATGATCCAACGTCGCTTTACCGCGTTCCAGGTTCCTTCCCCGGCGGCGAGTGCGTGCTCTGCGGTCTCGATCACGGATGTGTCGCAGACGAAGATGCCGGCATCGACAGCGTCCCAGGGGTCCAGATCACGTGCGACCGCGACGACGGCGCCGTCCGAGACCCGCACCTTCGTTGCGTCGCCAACGTCTGAGTAGGAGGGGCACGCGTCGACGGCAGCAGCGAATAGGGCGGTGGACGCGATCATTCGTGCGATCGCGTCGGACTCAACGAGGTGGTCGCACATCATCAGCAGGAAGCGCTCCCCAACGAGCTGTCCCCCGGCGACGGCCGAGGAGCCGTTCCCGATTGAGAAGCGGTCGTTCGTGACGAGCTCCACCTCGAGACCGCGGCGCGAAACAAACTCCGCCACCGCCTCCTTGGCATGCCCGACCACGATAACCACGCGGGTGATCCCGGCGGCCCGCACGCTGGCAACTGTCCGCTCGAGAAGCGTTAGTCCCGCCACTTCCGTGAGTGGCTTCGACGATCGACCAAGCCGCGAACCCTCACCCGCAGCGAGGATCACGGCCTCGACACAACGGCCGTTCGACCCCCGCCGGGGCGCGGCAAGCCCCGCCCCATACGACCGATCTGACGCGGCAGGATCCGAAGTCATGATTGCCGATCCTACGACCGAGCAACGGTGCCCGCGGACGTTCAGGTTCACCTCCGTCACTCGATCGAGCTAGCACCAAGGAACCCGGAGGGTGCACTAATCCGGTCGCAGGCGATGTAAGGCCACGATTTGCAGCGAGATCGTGTTCATGCACCCCACGCGCTGTCGTCGTTCCACCAAACGGCGACATCTGCGTGCAGGATCGACGTCTTCGACTCGTGGTGGGCGCGCTCTGATTGACGAGCGTCCCGCGCGCAAAAGGGTCTTCCACGCCCATCAAGCCAAGGCCCGGGTCGCCGGCGGCTGAGCGAGTAGGAGTACGCTTCCAAACGGGAGAACCCTTGACCCCCCTGACCCCCGCTGAACGGAAGGCGCTCCGGCTTCGAGCCGAGCAGGCAGACGAAGTGTTCAGCGGGCGAACCGTAGGCGAGCTGATTCTAGACGTGCGGATAGCGCACGCCGACGCAAGCGCGGGGCTGCTCGGCGCCGCGTTAGACGCGATCCTTGCCCAATGCATAGCCGAGCCGTTCGAGCCCTGGCCCGGGTCCCTCGTGGTCGCACTCGTCGCGTCCTGCAACTAAGCCGAGACACGCTTCCCGCCAGCGGTGATGGAGCTACAGACAACCACCGACAGGAGGAAAGCCCAACTGCTGCTGCACGGGTGCGTGTGGGGTGCGAATCCGGTTCAGCGGTATTCGTGGAGCAGCCCCGTAGGGTGCACTAATCCGGTCGCGGGCGATGAAAGGCCACGATTTGCAGCGAGATCGTGTTTATGCACCCCACGCCCCGATTCCGGACGTCTATTCCCGACGACTAGCGGCGGTCGGTCGCGCGGGCGCGCGTCACCCTGGCCTGGGCCGAACACACCCTGATGAGGATGATGCGCCAGGATCGCGCGAATCCTGAAGGGCACTACGGAACGCTTCAGACCACGGGCTGGAGTATCTCGGCGTGCTGGTTCTCCGGCGGATAGCCGTAGGCATAGACAAGTAAGTCCTCGTCGCCGCGGTTAACCGTTTGGAGCGCTGTGCCTGGATCGACGTGGATCAAGCCCCCAGGCGGCACGTCGTGGCGCTCAGGTGGCTCGCCAAGGTACATCGAGAGCGTTCCGGCGAGGACGATGAACGTCTCCTCCTGGAGCTCGTGCCGATGACGGCGTCCCGCCGCGCCGGGCTCATAGCGCCACACGTTCACGCGCGTGTGCTGCACGCCTGCGAGGTCACTGAGCTCGGCAACATGCCGCGCGGACT
>DASYPH010000133.1:0-33875 GCA_036006925.1 Gaiellaceae bacterium | reverse complement strand
GCCTCGTGGTGCTGGTCACCGTCGACGAGCCGCACGGCTCGATCTTCGGCGGCGAAGTCGCCGCGCCGGCCTTTGCGCAGATCGCCAAGTTCGATCTCCAATACCTCGAAGTACAGCCGGACGCGCCGGTGACCCCCTCGCGGTAATACGGTTCGCCCATGCTTCTCGAACGCCTGAGCGCGGCGCTCGGGCAAACCGCACCCGCGGCTTCCCTCGAAATCACCGATCTCGCCCACGACTCGCGCGCCGTGGCGTCGGGAGCGCTGTTCTTCTGCGTACCGGGTTCGACGGTCGACGGCCATGAGCTCGCCGCCGAGGCGGTCGCCGCAGGCGCGGTTGCACTCGTCGTCGAGCATCCGGTCGACGTGCCCGTGCCGCAACTGGTGGTGCCGAGCGTCCGCGCGGCGATGCCCCTCGCGGCGAACGAGTTCTTCGCGCACCCGTCGCGCGAGCTCGACGTCGCAGCGGTCACCGGCACGAACGGCAAGACGACCACTGCGTTTCTGCTCGCCTCGATCCTCGAGGCCGCACATCTCCGACCCGCCCTCCTCACGAACATGGAGCGTCGCGTCGGCGGCCACACGCAGCCCACCGGGCTGAACACGCCGGAGGCGATCGACCTACAGCGACTTTTCCGCGCGATGGTGACCGCCGGCGATCGTTCCTGCGCGATGGAGGCGACGTCGATCGCGGCCACGATGGGGCGGCTGGCCGGAACGCGCTTCGCGGTGCTGGTCTTCACGAACCTCACCCAGGATCACCTCGACTTTCACCGGACGATGGACGCGTACTTCGGCGCGAAGGAAGCGCTCTTCGAGCAAGCGGAGCACGCTGTGATCAACGTCGGCGACGAGTGGGGGGAGCGGCTCGCTGCGTCGCTGCCGGCGGCACGAACCTTCACACCGGACGACGACCTCGGCGACATCGATCTCAAGCTGCGCGGCCGGTTCAACCGGGCGAACGCGCTCGGCGCGATCTGGGCGGCACGTGAGCTGGGGATTGGCGAGCCTGCGATCCGCGCCGGGGTCGAGGCGCTCCAGGGCGTGCCGGGACGGTTCGAGTCGGTGGACGCGGGCCAGCCGTTCGACGTGATCGTCGACTACGCGCACACGCCCGACTCGCTCGAAAACGTGTTGAAGGCCGCCCGCGAGCTCGGCGACCGGCTCACGGTCGTCTTCGGTGCCGGCGGCGACCGCGACCGCGAGAAGCGGCCGCTGATGGGCGAGATCGCCCGACGCCTCGCGGATCGCGCGATCGTCACGACCGACAATCCTCGCTCCGAGGACCCGGCCGCGATCGCCGCCGAGGTCTCGGGCGGACGGCTCGAGGTCGTGCTCGACCGTCGCGAAGCGATCGAAGCCGCGCTGGCGACGGCACGGGCAGGCGATGTCGTCGTGATCGCCGGCAAGGGCGCCGACACCGAGATGGAGATCGCCGGCGGTCGCGTCCCCTTCGACGATCGTCGCGTCGCCCGCGAGGCGCTGGCGTGATCGCGATCGGGCTCGAGGTCGTCGAGCCGCTCGGCCGGGTGATCGCCCGCCCCTGGGCGGACGCCGTGACCGGCGTGCAGATCGACTCGCGGCGCATCCGGGACGGAGACCTGTTCGTCGCGGTCGGCGGCGGCTCTGATTTCGTCGAGCACGCGCTCGCGCGCGGCGCGTCGGCCGCGCTCGTCCCACGGGACGCACACGCCGCGCTCGCTGAGCTGGCCACGGTCGTGCGCAGCCGCTCGAAAGCCCGCATCGTCGGGATCACGGGGTCGACGGGCAAGACCTCGACCAAGGACATCCTCTTCGCGCTCTGTGCGCCTCACGCCGCGACGATCGCGAACGAGGGCAACTACAACAACGAGCTCGGAGTCCCGCTGACGCTCTGTCGGCTCGAGCCGGAGACCGAGATCTGCATCAGCGAGATGGGCATGCGTGGCCTCGGGCAGATCGCCCAGCTGGCGGAGACGGCCCGGCCCGACATCGGCGTGATCACCAACGTCGGCCCGGTTCACCTGGAATTGGTCGAGACGATCGAGAACGTCGCACGCGCGAAGGCCGAGCTGATCGCGGCACTGCCTGCGGGCGGCATCGCCGTCGTCCCCGACGAACCGCTGCTCGAGCCGTACCTGACGCGCTCCGACATCGTGGTCGAGCGCGTCCACCCCGATCTCGAGATCCCCTTCACGACGAGCTATCGCTCGCGGCACCAGCTCGCGAACACGCGCACGGCGATCGTGACCGCCCGGTGCCTCGGCGTGCCACTGCCGACCGGAACGCTGAACGTCGAATTCTCCAAGCTGCGCGAGGAGGAACACCCGCTGCCGGGGGGTGGTCTGCTGCTGAACGACTGCTACAACGCGAACCCGGTCTCGATGCGCGCGGCGCTGACGCACCTCGTCGAGCGCGCGGGCGCGGGGAGGCGGCTCGCAGTGCTCGGCGAGATGGCCGAGCTGGGAGAGACCGCGCCTCTGTACCACCGCGAGGTCGGCGAGCTCGTCCGGGAGCTCGGCGTGTCGGTGATCGCCGTCGGCGAGCTCGGGCGGTTCTACGGCGGCGAGTGGGTCGCGACGGCAGCAGACGCCGCCGTGCGCCTCCGCGACGAGCTCCGGCCCGGCGACGTCGTGCTCGTCAAGGGCTCGCGCTCGGTGGGACTCGAGGTCGTCGCGGAGAACTTGCTCAACTGATGGCGAGAGTTCTCGTAGCGGCGCTGGTCGCGATGATCATCGCGATCCTCAGCGGCCCGACCTTCATCCGGTTCTTGCGCAAGCACGAATTCGGCCAGCAGATCCGCGAGGAGGGACTGCAACACCACGCGGCCAAGCAAGGGACGCCGACGGCCGGCGGGCTGCTGATCCTGGCGGCGGCGATGATCGCCTTCCTGCCGCTCTCGGACTACACACTGCCTGCGCTGACCATCTTCGGCACGGCGCTCGCGTGCGGCGGCATCGGCTTCCTCGACGACTACATCAAGCTGCGCCACCAGCGCTCGCTCGGCCTGCGCGGTCGCTGGAAGATGTTGCTTCTGCTCGGCGTGACCGTCGCCGTTGGCTTCGCCGCGCACCACCAGCAACTCCGGCACGACGTATTCATCCCGCTGGTCGACAAGTGGCTTCCGCTCGGGCCGTTCTGGTATGTGCTGCTCTTCCTGATCATCGCCGGTTCGGTCAACGGCGTGAACCTGACGGACGGGATCGATGGGCTCGCAGCGGGTACCGGGACGATCGCCCTCGCGACGTTCACCGCGATGGCGGTGACGATCTTCATCCGTTCGGCGACGCCGGTTCACGGCCGCATCGAGAACCGGCTCGACCTGGCGTTCATCGGCGCTGCGCTGATCGGCGCGTGCGTCGGGTTCCTCTGGTTCAACGCGTTCCCGGCCGAGGTGTTCATGGGTGACACGGGAGCGATGGCGATCGGCGGGGCGATCGCCGCGATGGCGATCATGCTCAAGGTCGAGCTGTTGTTGTTGTTCGTGGGCGGCATCTTCGCGCTCGTGGCGCTCTCGGTGATCCTGCAGGTGCTCTCGTTCAAGTACTGGGGGCGACGCATCTTCCTGATTGCGCCCATCCAGCACCATTTCGAGATGAAGGCGTGGAGCGAGACGAAGATCATGGTGCGCTTCTGGATCGTCACGGCGATCCTCTGTGCCGTCGGTTTCGCGCTCTTCTACAAGTACTATCTGCCGCAGTTCCGGCCCCGGTGAAAGCCCTCGTCTACGGCCTCGCGCGGTCGGGTGTCTCGGCCGCGGAGCGGCTGCGTGAACGCGGCGACGACGTGACAACCGTCGACCGGACGCTCGGGAACGAGCTCGATCTCTCGCTGCTCGACGACGTCGAGCTCCTCGTCAAGAACCCCGGCGTGCCGGGGGAGCGCCCGCTCGTCACCGAGGCACGCGAGCGCGGAATACCGGTCTGGTCGGAGATCGAGCTCGGTTACCGGCTTCTGCCGGGGACACGGTTCGTCGGCGTCACCGGCACCAACGGGAAGACGACGACCGCGGAGCTGCTCGGCGCGATCTTTCGTGCCGCGGAGCGCGACGTCGTCGTTGCGGGAAACGTCGGCAAGCCGCTCTCCTCGGTCCGCTCGGTCGACTGGGTGATCTGCGAGCTCTCGTCGTTCCAGCTCGAGGACGTGCACGAGTTCTCCTGCGAGGTCGCGGTGCTGCTCAACCTCGAGCCCGACCACCTCGATCGCCACGGGACGTTCGAGGCCTACCGAGCCGCGAAGCTGCGGATCTTCGAGCGCGCTCGGGCGATGGTCGTCCCACAAGGGCTGGGACTGCCGGGGATCGCGTTCTCGGCCGATCAGCCGCTGCCGGCCGAGCCGCTGCTCCGTGGCCGCCACAACCGCGAGAACGCCGCCGCTGCGACCGCCGCGGCTCGCGCCGCAGGCATGTCCGACGACGCAATCGCCGCAGCCCTGCGCACGTTCCGCGGCGTGCCGCATCGGCTCGAGCTCGTCGCCGAGCTGGGCGGGGTGAGTTACGTGAACGACTCGAAGGCAACGAACGTCGCGGCAGCGCTTCCCGCGCTCGCGACGTACGCGGACGAGCCGGTGCACCTGATCCTCGGCGGCTCCTCGAAAGGCGAGGACTTCGCACCGCTCGCGGCGGCGATCGGCCCGAACGTCCGCTCGATCCATCTGATCGGCGCCGAGGCGGGCCGCCTCGAGGCAGTCGTCGGCGGCGACCGCGACGAGACGCTCGAGCGCGCGGTCACACACGCGGCCGAACTGGCACGAGCGGGTGACGTCGTGCTGCTCAGCCCGGCGTGCGCGAGCTACGACCAGTTCGAGAGCTTCGAGCAGCGGGGCGAGACCTTCCGAGGCCTCGTACTAGGACTTCGCGCGCCCTCCTAGAAGGAGGGCGGATGAAGCGGGGAGAGCTCGAATCCAGGCTCTTGATCCTGGTCACGCTTGCGCTGGTCGCGTTCGGCCTGGTGATGGTCTACAGCGCGACCTCCGCGTCGGCAACGGTCGGCGGCAGCGACCCCGTCTACTACCTGAAGCGGCAGGGGATCTACGCGGCGCTCGGGATCGTGCTGATGGTCGTCGCACAACGCTGGGACTACCGGCGGTTGCGCCTCGTTTCGCCGGTGCTGGTGCTGGTCTCGCTCGGGCTGCTCCTCGCCGTGCTCGTGATCGGGCCGGCGATCAACGGCGCCCGCCGGTGGATCTCGGTCGGCCCAGCCGTCTTCCAGCCGTCGGAGCTCGCCAAGCTGGCGCTCGCGATCTGGGCGGCCGGCTACCTCGCGCGCCAGCCCGCCCCACGCAACCTGCGAGAGCTGTGGAAGCCGGTCGGAGCGCTGGCCACGGTCTTCTGCGTCCTGCTGATGCTCGAGCCCGACATGGGCACGTCGATCGCCCTGCTTGTGATGCTCACCGGCATGCTCGTGGTTGCCGGCGCCCCTGCGCGCGTGCTCGGCGCCGCTCTCGCGATCGCCTGCGCGGCGGGCACCGTCGCGATCTGGTTCGAACCGTACCGCCGCGCGCGGTTCTTCGCGTTTCTTCACCCATGGCACGACGCCCAGGGCACCGGCTTCCAGCTCGTGCAGGCGATGATCTCGATGGGCTCCGGCGGCATCTTCGGCGTCGGGCTCGGTCAGAGCGTCGGCAAGATCTTCTACCTCCCAGAAGCGCACACCGACATGATGCTCGCAGTGATCGGCGAAGAGCTCGGGCTCATCGGCGTCACGGCGGTGATCGCCGCCTACGCCACCTTCGCGTACGCCGGCTTCAACATCGCCCTGCGTTGCCGCGATCCGTTCGGCAAGCGCCTCGCCGCCGGGCTCACCGTACTCGTCTCCGGCCAGGCAGCGATCAACATCGCGGCCGTGATGGGCGTGGCGCCGCTGACCGGAATCCCGCTGCCATTCCTCTCCTACGGCGGGTCCAGCCTCGTGGTCATGCTCATCGGAGTCGGAATCCTCCTTAACATCGCTCAGCATGGGAACCGAGCGGCAGCTGCGGTGTCTGATCGCAGCCGGGGGACCGGCCGGGCACGTGCTACCGGCACTGGCCGTCGCGGCAGCGCTCCAGCAGCGCGGCGTGCAGGTGACGTTCGCCGGGTCGCCGGATCGCGTCGAAGCTCAACTGGTTCCTGAAGCCGGCTTCGAGCTCGACACCTTTCGCGTCAGCGGGCTACCCCGCCGACCGTCGGTCGAGCTCGCCCGGGCGCTTCTCCTCGCCGGCGCCGCACCGCGTGCGTGCCGGCGCATCCTGCGCGCACGACGCCCCGACGTCGGGCTCGGCGGGGGTGGCTACGTCGCGGGACCGATGGTCTTCGCCGCTGCGTCGATGCGCATCCCCGCTGCGTTGAGCGAGGCGGACGCACACCTCGGCCTCGCCAACAGGCTCGCGGCGCCGTTCGCACGGCGGCTCTTCCTCGCCTACCCGATCGAAACGCGCTACCGCGCGAAGGTGCGGGTGGTCGGCCGGCCGATCCCCGCGCGCTCGGTGGCCGTCCCGCAGCCGCAGGCGCGCGAGCTCTTCGGACTACCTGCCGACGGTCGGATTCTCGGCGTCTTCGGCGCGCTCGCCGGGGCCTTGGCCTTGAACGAGTTCGTCGCTGCCACGTGGGCAGACGCCGGCCCCCCGATCCTGCACGTCACCGGCCGTCGCGACTTCGAGTTCGTTCGCACAACGGCGCAGCGTGACGACTATCGGGTCGTCGCCGAGACGGATCAGTTCGGTGCCGCGCTCTCGGCCGTCGATCTCGTGCTCGGGCGGTCCGGCTCGACCGTCTGGGAGATCGCCGCCGCCGGACGGCCCGCGATCTTTGTCCCGTATCCGTTCGCGACGGGCGATCACCAGGCCGCGAACGCGGAGCACTTCGCGAGGGCAGGCGGCGCGATCATGGTTCGCGAGCCGGAGCTCGGCCGGGTGCCCGAGCTGGTCGACTCGCTCCTCGCCGACGACGGCCGGCTCGCCCGGATGGGAGCGGCGATGCTCGCAGCCGCCAAGCCGGAAGCCGCGAACGAGATCGCCGACGAGCTCGTGGCGATGGCCCGCCGATGAAGGGCCGCAAGCTGTGGTTCGTGGGCATCGGCGGCGCAGGCCTGAGCGCCTATGCGCAGCTGGCGCAGGCGTGGGGCGCAACCGTCGGCGGTTGGGACCGCGTGCGGACGCCGTACTTTGCCGGGCTCGACGGCATCGACGTCGAGATCTCGCCGGAGCCGGTCGTTCGCGACGGCTGGGAGGCCGTCGTCTCGTCGGCCTACGCGTCGGTTCCGGGCGTCCGCCGTGCCGAGTTCCTGCGCGAGCTCGTCTCGACGCGCCCTGCGATCGTCGTCGCCGGCACGCACGGCAAGGGCACGACCGCGGCGATGATCGCGTTCGTGCTGCGCGAGACGGGGCGCGACCCGGCGTGGCTGATCGGCGCGCCGGTGCCGCAGCTCGGCTCGAACGCGGGCTTCGGGTCCGGGTACCTCGTCGTCGAGGGCGACGAGTCCGATCGCTCGGTCTTCGCGTTGCCGGCCGAGATCGCCGTACTGACGAACCTCGAGCTCGACCATCACACCGAGTTCGCGTCGTCCGCGGAGCTGGTCGCCGAGTTCGACACCTGGCTCGCGCACGCCAGCACGGTCGTTCGCGACGAGCCGCCGTTCGACGGGGATCTCGCGGTGCCGGGGGAGCTGAACCGGCTGAACGCCGGCTCGGCTCTTGCAGCGCTCATGGCGGTCGGCGTCTCGCGCGAGGAGGCTGCACCGGTGCTCGCCCGCTTCACGGGCACCGGGCGTCGCTTCGAGCTGCACCAGCTCGGCGACCTGGTGGTCGTCGACGACTACGGCCACCATCCGACCGAGGTCGCGCGAACGATTGCGGCGGCCCGCGAGCGGTTCCCGGCTGCGACGCTGCGCGTCCTCTTCCAGCCGCACCTCTACTCCCGCACGCGGCACCTGGCGTGGGAGCTGGCCGCGGCGCTGGGCGCGGCCGACGACGTGACGGTGACGGATATCTACGGGGCGCGCGAGCAGCCCGTGCCCGGCGTCACGGGCAAGCTGATCGTCGACGCGTTGAGCGACCGCGGCATCCTCGCGGGCTGGACGCCGTCGGTCGAGTCGGGCGTCGAGCGCCTACGACGCCGGCACGCGCCCGGCGACGTCCTCCTCCTGCTCGGAGCAGGCGACATCGACCGCGCCGTCGGGTTGCTCGGGGCCGCGTGAAGGAGCTCGTCCCGCTCGCGCGCTACACGACGATCGGCACGGGCGGGCCGGCACGGTGGTTCGCCGAGCCGGAGACGGTTCCAGAGCTTGTGTCCGCGCTCGCCTGGGCCGGCGACCAGGGTCATGCCGTCGAGGTGGTCGGACTCGGCTCCAACCTGCTCGTGCACGACGACGGGGTCGACGCGCTCGTGCTCAAGCTGGCGGGCGAGCTCGCTGCAGCGCGGATCGAGGACGGCGTGCTCGTTGCCGGCGGCGGCGCGCCGAACGCCGTCTGCCTCCACCGCTGTCGTGCAGCCGGTCTCGGCGGGTTCGAGTTCGCCTCGGCGATTCCCGGCACCGCTGGCGGCGGCGTCCGGATGAACGCAGGCGCCTACGGGCGCGACTGGAGCGACGTCCTGATCGACGCCGTCGTCGTCGACGCGGCGGGCGCGCGGACGCTCGGGGTCGACGAGCTCGCTCTCTCGTACCGGCACTCGGGACTCGCGCCAGGGCAGGTCGTCGCGCGTGCGCGCTTCCGGCTGGTCGCGAGCACGAGCGAGGCGGTGAAGGTGACGGTCTCCGAGCTGCTCTCCCGGCGCAAGGCGACGCAGCCCACGAACAAGCGCACGTTCGGCAGCGTCTTCAAGAATCCGGCGGGCGCGGCGGGGGCGGGGCAGATGATCGAGGACTGCGGGCTGAAGGGCCACCAGATCGGCGGCGCGCTGATCTCGCCCCGCCACGCGAACTTCATCGAGAACGCCGGCGGTGCGACCTCGGCCGACTGTATCGCGCTGATGGTCGAGGCGCGTCGGCGGGTCCGAGAGAGCTTCGGTGTCGAGCTCGAGCACGAGGTCCAGTTCCTCGGGCCGCTCGTCCTGCCGGCGTAGGGAACCCGCGCGGGGCGGCGAAAGTGGCCGCGTGGCCGCCCGCCGCAGGTCGACCGCTCGTGCCGCGGTACTGCCCGCGCGCCGCAGCGTGCTCGAGTTGGCGCGTTTTGCACCTTCAGGACGGTCGATCCTGATCGGTTTCGCCTTGCTGGCGCTCGCGGTCGGCGGCTACTTCGCGGCGCGCGACACGTCACTCTTCGGCGTTCGCACGATCGAGGTTCGCGGTGGGACCCCGCAGCTCCGGCGCGAGGTTCGTCTCGCACTCCGCGCCGAGGAGGGGCGGAGCCTCCTCCGTGTCGATGCACGTGCGCTCGACGCGCGCCTGGCGACGCTCAGCGGCGTCCGCTCGTTCACCTACGACCGTGCCTTCCCGCACACCCTCCGCGTCGTCGTGCGCCCGGAGCGGCCCGTGCTCGTTCTCAGGCAGGGCGTCGACGCATACCTGGTCGCGGCGGGGGGTCGCGTCCTGCGCCCGCTCTCGCACCCGCATCTCTCGAGCCTGCCCCGCGTCTACGTGACGAAGGACGTGAAGATCGCCGTCGGCGCGACACCGTCGGCCGGCGTGGCGGCCGCTGCTGCGGCCGTGGCCGTCGTCCGCGGCGCCCACCTGCCGGGAAACGTCCACTTCGTCGACGTCGGCCCACGGAGTCTCACGCTGCGCCTCGGGGCGACCTTCGAGTTGCGGCTCGGAGACGCGTCCGACCTGCGCCTGAAGGTGGCGATCGCGCGGCGGATCCTCGGGCTCGATACCTCCGTGACGGCGGGCGGCGGCTACCTCGACGTCAGCCTGCCGGAGCGTTCGGTGCTCTCGACAAACTCTCAAGTCGGAGGTTGAGGTTGACGGTTAGGCTGATCGAGTCTTCGACAAATTTGCGTTGACAGAACAGGAAACCCCCCGTACTCTCCCGAAGAGAGGAGGCGCTCGACCAGCCCCACCCTGCACTCGAGCTTGAGGTCGAGCCACATCCAATGAGAGATCGCTCCGGAAACTATCTCGCTGTCATCAAGGTCGTCGGCGTCGGCGGCGGCGGCACGAACGCGGTCAACCGCATGGTCGACGCGGGTGTCACCGGCGTCGAGTTCGTCGCCGTGAACACGGATGCGCAGGCCCTCCTCGGCTGCGAGGCGGACGTCAAGATCCACATCGGCGCCAAGGCGACGCGAGGGCTCGGCGCGGGCGCCGATCCTGCGGTCGGCCGCGAAGCAGCGATGGAGACGCGGGACGAGTTGAAAGAGGCGCTCAAGGGCGCCGACATGATCTTCGTCACGGCGGGCGAGGGTGGGGGCACCGGTACGGGTGGCGCGCCGATCGTCGCGGAGATCGCGCGCGAGCTCGAGGCGCTGACGGTCGGCGTCGTGACACGGCCCTTCGCGTTCGAGGGGCGGCGGCGCGCGCAGCAGGCCGAAGTGGGGATCAACGAGCTCGCCGACAAGGTCGACACGCTGATCGTGATCGAGAACGATCGTCTGCTGCAGGTGGTCGAGAAGAAGACACCGCTGTCGGAGGCGTTCACGCTCGCCGACGACATCCTGCGTCAGGGTGTGCAGGGCATCACCGACCTGATCACGGTCCCCGGGATCGTCAACCTCGACTTCGCCGACGTGCGCACGATCATGCGCGACGCCGGGTCGGCACTGATGGGCATCGGCACCAGCACCGGCGAGAACCGCGCGACCGAAGCTGCGCGAACGGCGGTGAGCTCACCGCTGCTCGAGTCGTCGATCGAGGGCGCGACGGGGATCCTGCTCAACATCAGCGGCCCGGCCGATCTCGGCCTGTTCGAGGTCAATGAGGCGGCCGAGGTCGTGACGTCGGCCGCGGATCAGAACGCGAACGTGATCTTCGGGGCTGTGATCGACGAGAGCCTGAAGGACGAGGTGCGGGTGACCGTGATCGCCACGGGCTTCGGTGCGCAGCGCCGCCGGCGCGGGCGCACGGTGGCAACCGAGGGCGCACCGATCGGCGAGCGGCCGCCGAGGTTCGACACCGGCGACAGCCTCGACGTGCCGTCCTTCCTGCGCGAAGACTAAGCGTCACAAACCTCACCTTCGGGACCTGCCACGACCCGGCAGGTCCGGTGGCAGCCACCGTGACGTTTCGTCCACGGGTGGGACCTGGCCCAGGCGGTTCGAGCGGCGTTTCGGGTCGGCGGGCCGGCTCGTCAGGACGCGTGGCTGTGGACAGGTTGTTCTCCACAGCCATGTCCGCGCGCAGTGTCACGAAGTGGTCATCTAGCATCGGCCCCGATGCAGACCCTGCGCCGCACGCCGCTCTTCGAACGCCACGTGGCGGCTGGGGCGCGGCTGGTGCCGTTCGCCGGCTGGGAGATGCCGGTCCAGTACGAAGGCGTGATTCCGGAGCACCGCGCGGTACGGACGGACGCCGGCGTCTTCGACGTCTCGCACATGGGCGAGATCGAGGTCGAAGGACCGACGGCCCGGGACCTGCTGCAGGCGACACTCTCGAACGACATCGACAAGCTGTCGCCCGGCGATGCCCAGTACACCCTGCTGACCACGGACTCGGGCGGGATCATCGACGACCTGATCGTCTACCGCCTCGGGGGCCACCGTTACCTGCTCGTCGTCAACGCTTCGAACCGGGACCCGGTCTACGAGTCGCTGAAGGAGCGGGAGCTGCGGGGCTCCGACGTGCGCGACGTCTCGGACGAGTTCGCGTTGCTCGCCGTCCAGGGCCCGCACGCCCTCGAGCGGCTCGACCTGCCCGCCGGCAAGGCGTTCACGTTCGAGCTAGCGGTGCTGGACGGCGTCGAGGTGATGATCAACCGCACCGGCTACACGGGCGAGGAGGGCGTTGAGCTCGCGTGCATGCAGGAAGACGCGGTTTCGCTCTGGGACGCGGTGATCGGACGAGGCGTCACCCCGTGCGGCCTCGGCGCCCGCGACACCCTTCGCCTCGAGGTCTGCTACCCGTTGCACGGCAACGACATCGGCCCGGAACGGGACGCGATCTCCTCGGGCCTCGGCTGGGCGTGTGCCTTCGACACCGAGTTCACCGGTGCCGAGCGGCTGCGGGAGATCAAGGCACGCGGTCCGGAACAGAAGCTCGTGCCGTTCGTGATGACGGAGAAGGCAATTCCGCGCCAGGGGATGCCGATCGAGGGCGGCGGGCTCGTCACCTCTGGGTCGCAGTCGCCGATGCTCGAGGTCGGGATCGGGCTCGGCTACGTTCCGGCCGCCCAGGCCGCACGCGGCAGCGAGCTCGTGATCGACGTCCGCGGCCGCCCGCGCAAGGCGCAGGTCGTCAAGAAGCCCATCTACAGCAAGGAGTGAGTCGTGGCCGAGTCGTACCCGGAAGACCTCCTCTACCACCCCGAGCACGACTGGGCACGGATCGACGGAGACGAGGCCGTGATGGGAGTCACATGGCACGCACAGGATCTGCTCGGCGAGCTCGTGCACTTCGAACCGCCGGACGTCGGCTCGACCATCGCCAAGGACAGCTCGTACGGCGAGGTCGAGTCGGTCAAGGCTGTCTCAGATCTGATCTCGCCGCTCTCAGGTGAGGTGCTGGAGGTCAATCAGAAGGTCGTCGACGTGCCTGAGACGGTCAACGAGGACCCGTACGGCGAAGGCTGGCTCGTGCGTATCCGGCTCTCGAACCCGGCCGAGCGTGACGCGCTGCTGTCGGTCTCCGACTACCAGAAGGTCGTCGCGGAGCAGTGAGCTACCTCTCGCTCACGGACGCCGATCGCGAGGCGATGCTCGCGGCGATCGGCGTCGAGACGATCGACGAGTTGTTTCGCGACATCCCCGCCGGGGTCCGGTTCGCCGGCGAGCTCGACGTGCCGCCCGCGCTCGCCGAGGTCGAGCTGCAGCGGCACCTCGAAGACCTCGCCGGCCGAAACGTCGTCGACGAGGTCTGCGTCCTCGGCGCCGGCATCTACGACCACCACGTGCCCGCGCTGGTCGACGCCGTGCTGCAGCGTGGCGAGCTGTTGACGGCCTACACGCCGTACCAGCCGGAGATGAGTCAGGGTGTCTTGCAGGCCGTCTTCGAGTATCAGACCGCGATCTGCGAGCTCACCGGGATGGACGTCTCGAACGCCTCCGGCTACGACGGGACAACGGTGGCCGCCGACGCCTGCTTCGTCGCGAAGCACGTGACGGGCCGCTCGAAGATTGCGATCACGGAGGCGACGAACCCGCAGGTGCGCCAGGTGGTGAAGACGTACGCGCCGGGTTTCGGCCTGGAGGTCGTCGAGGTGCCGCACGAGGGGGGTGTCACCGATCCACAACGACTCCGCGACGCAGCTACCGACGCTGCCGCGGTGATCTTCCAGACGCCGAATTTCTTCGGCTGCCTGGAAGCCGGACCCGAGCTGGCCGCTACAGCGAACGACGCCGGGGCGATGGCGATCGCGCACGTCGACCCGATCTCGCTCGGCGTGCTCGAGGCCCCGGGTAACTACGGCTGCGCGATGGCGATCGGCGAGGGTCAGTCCGCGGGCAACGCGATGTGTTACGGCGGCCCGCACTACGGGTTCCTCGCAGCCCGCTCGGAGTTCATTCGCCGATTGCCCGGTCGCATCGTCGGCGAGACGGTCGACTCTGCGGGTGAGCGCGGTTACGTGCTGACGCTGCAGACGCGCGAGCAGCACATCAGGCGCGAAAAGGCGACGTCGAACATCACCACCAACCAGACCTTGCTCGCGCTCGGCGGCCTCGTGCACCTGAGCCTGCTCGGTCCGGACGGGCTGCGCGAGTTGGGGGAGACGTGCATGGCCCTCGCCGGATACGCGAAGGAACGACTCGTCGCGGCCGGGCTCGATCTGCTGTTTCCCGAGCGGCCGACGTTCAAGGAATTCGCCGTGCGCACCGGTCGGAACGCTCGCGAGGCATTGGCCGATGCGCGGGCGAAAGGCATCTACGCCGGGTACCCGCTCGGGCGCGATTACCCGGGGCTCGACGACGCGCTGCTCGTCGCGGTCACCGAGAAGCGAACGGTCGAGGAGATCGACCGGCTGGTCGAGGCGCTCGCGTCGTGAAGCTGATCTACGAGAAGTCGCAGTTGGGACGCCGCGGTATCGGCGTGCCCGATCCGGGGCTGCCGGTTCCGCCGGTGCCCGCGGAGCTGGCGCGCGAGCGGCCTCCGCGCCTGCCGGAGCTCGCCGAGCCGGAAGTGTTGCGCCACTTCACCGAGCTGTCGACTCGGAACTTCGGAATCGACACGGGCTTCTATCCGCTCGGCAGCTGCACGATGAAGTACAACCCGCGGATCAACGAGCGGCTCGTCGCGCTGCCCGGTTTCGCGAACCTGCACCCACTCGTCGACGATGACGCAGCGCAGGGCGCGCTCGAGCTCGAGTGGGAGCTCCAGGAGATCCTGCGCGAGGTGACCGGTCTGGATGCGGTCTCGCTGCAGCCCGCCGCCGGCAGCCAGGGCGAGCTGACCGGCCTGCTGCTGTTCCGTGCCTACTTCGCCGACCGGGGCGAAGGTGAGCAGCGCCGGAAGATCGTCATCCCCGACACCGCGCACGGCACCAACCCGGCCAGCGTGACGATGGCCGGATACGAATTGACGCCTGTCAAGACGGACCCGCGCGGCAACATCGACGTCGACGACCTCCGCGGCAAGGTCGACGAGCACACTGCGGGACTGATGCTCACGAACCCCTCGACGCTTGGTCTCTTCGACGAGAACATCGAGGAGATCCGCGACATCTTCCACGGCGTCGGTGCACTGATGTACTACGACGGCGCGAACCTGAACGCCGTCTGCGGCATCTCACGCCCGGGCGACATGGGCTTCGACGTCGTGCACATCAACCTGCACAAGACGTTCTCGCAGCCCCACGGCGGCGGCGGCCCGGGCGGCGGCCCGATCACGGTTCGCGCCGCCCTCGAGCCGTACCTGCCGGTGCCGGTCGTCGTCAAGGACGACGGTGGCTTCCACCTGGAGTACGACCGCCCGCGCTCGATTGGCAAGGTGCGCGCCTTCTCGGGCCCGTTCGGCGTCTTCGTCCGCTCATACGCGTTCATGCGCTCCTACGGCCCCGGCCTGCGCGAGATGAGCGAGGTGGCGGTGCTGAACGCCAACTACATGCTCGCCCGGCTGAAGGAGGCCTACGACCTGCCGTTCGACCGCCTCTGCATGCACGAGTTCGTCCTGAGCGCCCGCACCCTGAAGCGCGAGCACGGCATCAGCGCGCTCGACGTCGCCAAGCGGTTGATGGACTACGGCTTCCATCCGCCGACCGTCTATTTTCCCCTTGTCGTCGCCGAAGCACTGATGATCGAGCCGACCGAGTCGGAGGCGAAGGAGACGCTCGACGCGTTCTGCGATGCGATGCTGGCGATCGTCCGCGAGGCTGCGGACGAGCCGGAGACGCTCAAAGAGGCACCTCACAACCGGCCGGTGCGGCGCCTGGACGAGGTCCGGGCGGCGAAACAGCCGGTCGTCAAGCATGCGTTCGCGGAGCTCTCGGAGCACACCGCGCGCGCGTAACGAATCGACGTCCAGGCGGTCTATACAAATGACCACGAACAAAGGAGATCGCTTGCCGAACAAGATCGTCAAGACCGAAGCCGAATGGAGAGCCGAGCTCTCGCCGGAGCAGTACCGCGTCCTGCGCGAGAAGGGCACCGAGGCTCCGTGGACCGGCGAGTACGACGACGTCTTCGAGCCTGGCCGCTACCACTGTGCCGGTTGCGGCGCCGAGCTGTTCGCGTCCGACGCGAAGTACAACTCGGGTTGCGGTTGGCCGGCGTTCTACGCCCCGGCCGACGCGGACTCGATCGACGAGGAGACCGACGTCTCGCACGGCATGGTGCGCACCGAAGTGATGTGCGCCGCCTGTGGCGGGCACCTCGGCCATGTGTTCCCGGACGGGCCGGACCCGACGGGCCTGCGTTACTGCATCAACTCGGCATCGCTGAAGCTCGAGGAGGCGTGATGGAGCAGAAGGCAACATTCGGAGCAGGGTGCTTCTGGGGCGTCGAGGCCGCCTTCCGGCGGATCGACGGCGTCACGAAGACGCGTGTCGGCTACGCCGGCGGCCAGGTCGAGCATCCGACCTACGAGCAGGTTTGCCGCGACAACACCGGCCACGCCGAGGTCGTCGAGGTCACCTACGACGCCGGGAAGGTGCCGTACGAGCAGCTGCTCGCGGTCTTCTGGGCCGAGCACGACCCGACGCAGGTGAACCGGCAAGGCCCCGACGTCGGCTCCCAGTATCGCTCGGCGATCTTCACGCACGACGAGACGCAGCGGGCTGCCGCCGAGGCGTCACGCGCGCAGGTTCAGGCGCGGCTCGGCCGCCCAATTGCGACCACGATCGAGGACGCGCCGCCGTTCTGGGAGGCCGAGGACTACCACCAGCAGTACCTCGAGAAGCGTGGCCTCTCGAGCTGCACGCCTCGCCTCGCCGGGGTCGCCTGAGCGACTAACCGGCCTGGCCGGCTGTTTCCCGTTCGCGCTTCCGCTTCGAAGCAAGGCTCGACCGCTTCGAAGCGGACAGCTCGACCTTGCGGAGCCGTACCGACTTCGGCGTCACCTCGACGCACTCGTCGTTGCGGATGAACTCGAGCGCCTGCTCGAGCGACAGGGGCCGCGGCGGGATCAGCCGGATCAACTCGTCGGCGCTCGCGGCGCGCATGTTCGTCAGCTTCTTCGGCTTCGATGCGTTCACGTCGAGGTCGTCCGAGCGGGCGTTCTCGCCGACGATCATTCCTTCGTAGAGTGGATCGGTCGGTGCGACGAAGAGTGAGCCGCGCTCCTGCAGGTTCTGAATCGCGAAGCCGGTCGCGGCGCCCTGCCGGTCTGCGACAAGGCTGCCGGTGGGGCGCGTGCGCAGCTCGCCGAACCACGGCTCCCAGCGGTCGAACACGTGGTGCATGATCCCGGCGCCGCGGGTCTCGGTCAGGAACTCGGTGCGGAAGCCGATCAGGCCACGCGCAGGGACGAGGTACTCCATGCGCGCCCAGCCCGTGCCGTGATTGACCATCTGCTGCAGGCGTCCCTTGCGCAGAGCCAGGAGCTGGGTGACGACGCCGATGAACTCCTCGGGGACGTCGATCGCCACCCGCTCGACCGGCTCGTGCCGCTTGCCGTCGATGGCGCGCACGAGCACCTCCGGCTTACCGACGGTCAGTTCGAAGCCTTCCCGGCGCATCAGCTCGACGAGCACGGCGAGCTGGAGCTCGCCGCGGCCCTGCACCTCCCAGGCGTCCGGCCGTCCGGTCGGGAGCACACGCAGCGAGACGTTGCCGACGAGCTCGGCGTCGAGCCGCAGCTTGACGGAGCTCGCAGTCACCTTGTCGCCTTCGGTGCCGGCGAGAGGCGAGGTGTTGATCCCGATCGTGACGCTCAGGCTCGGCTCGTCGACGACGGTCACCGGCAGCGGACGCGGGTCGTCGGGATCGGCGATCGTCTCGCCGATCGTGACCTCGGGGAGGCCCGCGAGCGCGACGATCTCGCCCGGGCCGGCCTCGTCGGCCGGCACCCGGTCGAGTGCCTCCGTGACGTAGAGCTCGGTCACCCGCGCGGTCTCGATGTCGCCGTTCGCACGGCACCAGGCGATCTGCTGACCCTTCCGCAGGTGGCCGTGGCGGATGCGCAGCAGGCCTAGGCGGCCGACGTAGGGGCTCGCGTCGAGATTCGTCACCAGCGCCTGCAGCGGGTGGAGGGGATCGAAGGACGGTGCGGGGATCGTTGCGAGCAGCGTGTCGAACAGCGGCTGCAGGTCGGCTGCGAGGTCGTCGGGATCGAGGCCTGCGCGGCCGTCGCGCGCGATCGTGTAGACGATCGGGAACTCGATCTGGTCGGCGCTCGCGTCGAGGTCGAGGAACAGCTCGTAGACCTCGTCGACCACCTCAGCGGTACGGGCGTCGGGGCGATCGACCTTGTTGACGACGAGCACCACCGGCAGCCGCGACTCGAGGGCCTTCCGCAGCACGAACCGCGTCTGCGGCAGCGGCCCCTCCGACGCATCCACGAGCAGCAGCACGCCGTCGACCATCGTCAGCGCGCGCTCGACCTCGCCGCCGAAGTCGGCGTGGCCCGGCGTGTCGACGATGTTGATCTTCGTGTCGCCGAGACGGACGGCCGTGTTCTTGGCGAGGATCGTGATCCCCTTCTCGCGCTCGAGATCCATCGAATCGAGCACGCGCTCGTTGACGGTCTGGTTCTCGCGGAACGAGCCGGACTGCCAGAGCATCGCGTCGACGAGCGTCGTCTTGCCGTGGTCGACATGCGCCACGATCGCGACGTTGCGAAGCTCGTTGCGCTGCTGGAGGGGCGATGTCGGCACGGCCGGAGGGTAGCGCCGGCGGTGCAGGGGCCCGTTGTCGGCAGAATGGACGCGTGCTCACGCCTCGTCTGGTCGTGCTCGTCGTGCTGGTCCTAGCCGCCTCGGCGTGCGGCGGCTCGAAGAACGCCGGCAACGGCAGCGCCTCCGCATCGGGTGGGAAAGGCGGACTGGTTGCGACCGTCTCGGACGCGAAGGTCGCGCTGCAGGGGGCCAACGAGGTCGCCTCCGCCAAGGTGGCGATCGGCGGTGTCCCGGGCAAGCACCTGACGTTGGAGTGGGGCCTCGTCGACGCGCTGCAAGGAAACCAGTCGCAGGAGGAGCGCCTTGTTCGCCATTACGTGACCACGAAGAACGTCGTCACGCACATGGAGTCGGTGAAGATCCCGCTCTCGCAGGCCGTCTCACCGCTCCTCGTTCACTTCGTGCTCTACGCGCCCGACGGTTCGTACCTCGCCTCGGACGACACGCCCGACTTCGGCAAGGGCACCTAAGGCCCAGCCTGGCCGCGGGCGTCGGCCTTCTCCATCAGCCGCCCCTCGCGGATCGTCCGCTCCATCTCGCTCGACTGCTCGCGGTACCAGGTTCCGTCCTCGAACTCGATTGCGGGGTAGAGCGTCTGCCCGGTCCCTTCGCGCACGTCGATGCGGGTCTTGCGGCGCGGCCACGGCCCCGGGACGACCTCGTAGTCGATGCCGTTGTCGTCGAGTGCTTTCTGGACCCGCCAGCACGGGTGTCCCTTGGTCTTGGCCCAGATGTTCGGGCAGCGGTGGAGTTTCACGGGCATCCTCGGTTCCGGTTTCCTTTCCTCTCGACCGTCGTCAGCGCATCTTCTCATCGAGCAGGTACTCCCAGCCCTCGCGCCACCCGAACTCCTCGGTGGCGAGCCGTTGCAGTGGAACCCCGTTCAGCAGGTGATCGAGCGCCCAGCGGGTTGCGACATGGCCGATCAGCAGCACTCGCCGCCTGCCAGCACCGGCCAGCTCGTCGAGGAATCCCGCGTGCCGCTGCACCGCTTCGCGCCAGCTCTCGCCGCCCGGGAACGGCACGTCGATCCGCCGTAGACGCTCCGCCTCGAGCCGGGCACGCGGCATCCCGTTCCAGTCGCCGTAGTTGCACTCGCGTAGCCGGTGGTCGTGCCGGACCGGGATCGCCGAGCCCGCAAACGCGAGCTCAGCCGTCTCGACTGCCCGGCGCAGGTCGGATGAGACGACGAGCTCGACGCCGTCGTCTCGGCGTCGCTCGCCAAGCAGCAGGGCCTGCTCGCGACCCGTCTCGGAGAGCTCACCCTGGAGCCACCCTGTGGCGATGCCGCGCTCGTTGTCGACGCTCGTGGAGTGGGTCTCGAAGACGAGCTGGGTGCTCACGCAGTTGCGGCGAGCTGGCCGCACGCGGCGGCGATGTCCCGCCCGCGCGTCAGCCGTACCGTGGCCGGCAGGTGTGCCGCGTCGAGCACCGACTTGAAGGCGCCGATCCGCTCGCGTGACGAACCGGCGTACATGCCCGTCGGGTTGTACGGGATCAGGTTCACCTTGAAGGCGTCGCGGTCGAGCAGCTGAGCCAGGGCTCGGGCATGCTCGCGCGAGTCGTTGATGTCGTCGAGCAGCACGTATTCGACGAACACCTTTCGCCGCCGAAGCTCGAAGTAGCGGCGGCATTCGGCGAGCACGTCCTCGAGCTGGTAGCGGTCGTTGACGGGCATGATCTGGCTCCGCAGGGCGTCGGTCGGCGCGTGTAGCGAAAGCGCCAGCCGAATCGGTTCCGACACCTCGTCGACGAAGCGCGTCAGGCCGGGGAGCCAGCCGACCGTGGAGATGGTCGTGCGGCGGTGGGTGACGCCGAGGTCCGGCAGCAGGCGCGCCGCCGCGGCGACGGCGTCGAAGTTCAGCATCGGCTCCCCCATGCCCATGAAGACGACGTGATCGATCGGCTCGAGACGCCGGAAGTGCAGCGCCTGATCGAGCATCTCCCAGGAAGTAAGGTTGCGGCGGAAGCGCATCTGCCCGGTCGCGCAGAACGTGCACGTGAGCGGACAGCCGGACTGCGACGAGAGGCAGACCGACCGCCGGCCGTCCCGGAAACGCATCAGCACCGCCTCGACCGGGTGGCCGTCGCTCGTGTGGAAGAGTGCCTTGACGGTCCGGTCGACCGACGTCGCCTCGTGCGCGAGCGTGAGCGTCGAGAACGGAACCCGCTCTTCGAGCAAGGCCCGGGTACCGGTCGAGACGTTCGTCATCTCGGCGTACGAGGCTGCGCCACGTGCGGCCCACGCCCAGACCTGGCGGCTGCGGTAGGGCTGCTCGCCCGAAAGCGTCTCTGCGACGAGGTCGAGGTCCATCGGGCCAAGGTACCCGGCGGGAGCGGCAGGGTCAGATGCGCTTGACCGACGAGGCCATGATCGCGAGCCCGACCACAGGCAGCCGCTTCCCCGACGCCAGGATCTTGACGATCCGGCCGTTCGCGGCCTTGACGCAGCGCCAGGCGAGGTTGTCGCCCGAGCTCCAGACCTTGTTGCCGTCCACCTGGTAGCTCTTCTCGTTGCCGGCGCCGCAGCTTGCGAGCGGGCCGTTGAAGTACTCGGCGGTGACGGCGACCGTGTGGTTCGTGTTCGAGGGCCTGTAGTGCTTGTCGTGGATGCGCACCGTCAGCTGCTTCGTCGTGGGGTTCCAGCTGTACCCCGAGTAGCGCCAGCCGAGTGACGCACGCGTCGGCACGTAGGCGAGGGGCCCCGCCTTCTGCTGGATCACATGCTGGATGAACGGTGGGACGAGTGGTGTCATGGCGTGATCATCGAGGCGGGATGTGAGCGGCTCGTTAGATTGCGGTGAAATGATCGATCTTCGCTCGGACACCCAGACGCGGCCTTCGGCGGCGATGCGCGCCGCGATGGCGAGCGCGGAGGTGGGGGACGAGCAGGCCCGGGAGGACCCGACCGTTCTCGAGCTGGAGCGCCGGGGGGCGGAGCTGCTCGGCCAGAAGGAGGCCGTCTACCTCCCGACCGCGACGATGGCGAACCAGATCGCGCTCCTGATCCTCGGCGAGCGAGGCACCGAGCTGGTCGTCGAGGAGACGGCCCACATCATGGTCTCGGAGCTCGGCGGTGCAGCGATGCACGGCGGCCTGCAGACCCGCGGGCTGCCCGGCAGGCACGGTCGGTTCTCCGTCGAGCAACTTCGGGGCACGATGCACGAGGACGGCAGCTTCCACACGCCGCGCACGTCGGTGGTCGCGCTCGAAAACACGCACAACAACGCCGGCGGAACCGTCTGGCCCGTGGACGAGCTGTTCCAGGTGGTGGCCACGGCGCGCGAGCTCGGCCTGAAGCTGCACCTGGACGGGGCACGGCTGTTGAACGCCGCCGTCGCCTGCGGGGTGCCGGCGAACGAGCTTGGCGCGCCATTCGACACCGTCAGTCTGTGCCTCTCGAAGGGGCTCGGCTGCCCGCTCGGAGCGTTGATCGCAGGCTCCGCCGACCTGATGCTCGCCGCACGCCGCGAGAAGCACCGTTTCGGCGGAGCGATGCGCCAGGCCGGGATCGTCGCCGCCGCCGGGCTCTTCGCGCTCGATCACAACGTCGAGCGACTCGCGGACGACCATGCGCGCGCACGCAGGCTCGCGGAGGCGTGGTTCGCACGGGGCGTGCCGATCGAGCTCGAGCGCGTACAGTCGAACTTCGTGCAGATCGACGTGCAGGCACTCGGACTCGGGGAGTGGGAGGCGGTCGACGCGCTCGGCGAGCGGGGTGTCGGCCTGTCGCGGACGATGCGGCCGGGTGTTCTCCGCGCGGTGACGCACCTCGATCTGACCGACGACGACATCGAGTGCGCGCTCGAGCTCGTGCCGGAGGCGCTGGGAGCTCGTGTCCGGGTTTGAGTCGCTCGACCGCCTGCTCGCCGAGCGGCAGGCCGACCGCCTGCCGAGCGTCGCGGCAGCGGTCGTCAGGGACGGCGAGATCGTGTGGGCGAACGCCGTCGGCACGGCGGACTACGAGCACGGCACCGAGGCCAAACCGAACACGCAGTACCGCATCGGCTCGATCACGAAGACGTTCACCGCAACGTCAGTCATGCAGCTGTACGCCGAAGGGCAGCTGGATCTCGACGACCGGCTCGAGCACCATCTGGACGGGGTTGCGAACGGCTCGCCGACGATCAGGCGCCTGCTGTGCCACCTCTCCGGCCTGCAGCGGGAGGCGGGTGAGATGTTCGTCACCGGGGAGTCGCCGACCGCCGAGGGCCTCGTCGAGTCGATGGACCGCGTCGAGTTCGTGCTCCGACCCGCGCAGCAGCACCATTACTCGAACCTCGCCTTCGCGCTGCTCGGGCAGCTCGTCGCGCGCAAGCGCAAGCAGCCCTACGAGGACCTCGTCGACGAGCGGATCATCCGCCCACTCGGGCTCGAGCGCACGACCTGGCAACCCAAGGCCCCGAAGGCGCAGGGGTACCTCGTCGACGAGTACGCACGCACGGTCTGGAGCGAGCCCGAGACCGATCTCGGCGGCACCGCTCCGGCCGGCCAGCTCTGGTCGACGGTCGAGGATCTCTGCCGCTGGGGAACCTTTCTCGCCGCCGGCCACGACGATGTGCTCGCCGCGTCGGTCGTCGAGGAGATGTGGTTCCCCCAGGTCATGTACTACCCGAACGAGTGGGTGCTCGGCTGGGGGCTTGGGTTGCAGCTGCACAACCAACGCGGAGCGATCTACGGGGGCCACGGCGGTGCGATGGCAGGGCACCTGGCCGGTGTGTTCATCGACCGTCAGACGAAGACCGGTGCCGCCTCACTGACCAACTCGGGTACGCGCGGCGACATGGAGCTGTTCGCAATCTCGCTCGCGGCGACGTTCGCCGAGCTGCGACCGCCCGCGATCGAGCCGTGGCATCCGGAATCGGAGCCGCCGGCCGACGCGCGTGCGCTACTCGGTCGCTGGTGGTCCGAGGGCAACGAGTTTGTGTTCTGGTGGCAGGGCGGCACGCTGCACGCGAAGGTCGTCGGCACGCTTCCGGGACGCGGCGAGACGATGTTCGAACGCGACGGCGACGGCTGGCGCGCGCTGCGCGGCCGCGAGCGCGGCGAACGCCTGCGCGTCGACAACGGCCAGCTCGTGTGGGCGGGTTACCCGTTCACGCGCGTGCAGGAGCCGTTCAAGCCCTAGCTAGACGAGCGCGTAGGCGACCACGCACAGCCCGTAGACGCCGGCAAGCAGGAAGCCCTCCCAGCGGCGGGAGCGGCCGTCCCAGATCACGAGGGTGGCAAACGCCGCTGCGCCTGCCATGGTCACGATCTCGATCACCCGGAACGAGAGCGGCAGGCCGCGGCCGACGATGAACGAGAGCAGGCACACGACCGGCGTCACGAAGACCGCGACCTGCATCGACGAGGTGACGGCGATCTCGGTCGCCAGAGTCGTATTGCCCCCGTGCGCGATCACGATCGCACCGCCGTGCTCGGCAGCGTTGCCGACGATCGCGACGATCACGACCGCGATGAAGAACTCGTTCAGCCCGACCGCGTCGCCGAAGGCGGCGAGCGAGTGCACGAGGATCTCCGAGACGAATGCGGTCACGATCGTTGCGGCGGTGAGGAGGGAGATCGCCCGCTTCAGCGACCAGGCGCCGACCCTTGGTTCGTCTCGTGCGGCGGCCTGGTGGATGCGTAGGTTGCGGCCGGTGATGATGAGGTAGGCGCAGAGCAGCACCACCGCGACCGGCAGCGAGACCAGATAGAGGCTGTGCGCCTCCGAGGAGGTGCCGGTCCACGCCGGCACCGACGGGATCAGCAGCAGCAGGACGGCGCCGAAGACGGTGGCGAGCTGCCAGCGGAGCGAGCGTGCGTCGACCGGCCCGTCGCCACCGGCGATCATCGCGGCGCCCAGCACGAGGAGGATGTTCGAGACGACCGAGCCCGTCAGCGAGCCGCGGACGACGTTCGGCAGGTTGTCGGCCACGGCGAGCAGGGCGATGATCAGCTCGGGCGCATTACCGAAGCTCGCGTTCAGGAAACCGCCCACACCGGGGCCTGTGTGCTCGGCAGCATGCTCGGTCGCCTCCCCGATCAGCCACGCGAGCGGTATCAGCGCACACGCGGAGAGGATGAAGAGCTCCGTGTCACCGAGCGAGAAGACGTAGCGGCCGAGCAGTGCGATCGGGGCGAGCGCCAGGAGCGCCCACATGATCCTCCGCAGCACGACGGCTAGCCTAGACGGTCCTGTGATCGGCGCCGTTCTCTTCGATTGGAGCAACACGCTCGTCCAGTTCACGTGGGACCACACGTTGCTCGACGTCGGGCACCGCGAAGCACTCGCCGCGATCGCGCGTGACGACGACCCGGCGGCGTTCACCGCTCGCTACCGCGAGTTGATCGACGATGCGGCGGGGCACGAGTACCCCTGGCTCCTGCGCGAGCTGCTCGGCGACCTGTCCGACGCGGATGTCGACAGCTTCATCGATGCCGAGCACGAGGTCTGGCGCCCGGCCCAGCAAGTCCTCGGCTCTGCGCAGGCCCTGCTCGACGCCCTCCGGGGGCGTGGTGTGAAGACCGGCGTCGTCGCGAACTCGTGGCCGGAGCCTGCGCGCCTCCTGCGCGCCGACGTCGAGGCGCACGGGCTTGCGGAGCTGCTCGACGTCCAGGTCTGGTCGGAGGAGGTGGGGGCGCGCAAACCGCAGCCCGAGATCTTCCTGCGCGCCCTCGACCAGCTCGGCGTCGAGCCCGAAGACGCGATGTTCGTCGGTGACCGGCTCGAGACGGACATCCGCGGCGCGGCAGACGTGGGCTTGACGACCGTCCAGGCGCTCTGGTTCGCGGCCGACGAGGCGAATGGCGTCGAGCCGGACTTCATGGCGTTCACGCCGATGGACGTCTTGAACATCGCGCGGCGCCTCGGCGACTAGCGCGGTTAACACGGAAAGTCAAGTCTTGCGGCCGTCCGCAGACGTTCGGACAATGGGGCCATGCAACCAGAGCAGATCGCCGCACCGGCGCTGCCACTCCATCCGCAAGACGAGATGGAGTGCCGTCGCTGCGGTGTCCACTGCGACAAGGTCGTGCACCCCGGCGGGTGCTTGCGGCGTTCATGCCCGTTCGTCTATTCGTACGAGGCCTGGGGGCACACGTACGTCGGCTGCATGCAGAAGGTGTACGGCGTCGAGATCGATCTCGACATGCTGCGCGCCGCCGAGGCGCACTCACCGGGCTTCGGTGCGATCCGCGCGGTCCGGCAGCCGCTCCCGATGTGCCAGGCCGAGATCGAGCAGACCTACGAGAGCCGGGTCGACGCAGATCTCGGCTGCGTGAACCCGGAGTTCTCGGAGCTCCCGGTCGGCGAGCCGACGTTCCGGGTGATCGCCCGGATCACGGCCGGCTGAGCAGCGCGTCGACCCGCCGCCTGCGGACCACCCGCGCAACGAACCAGGCGAGCCCGACGAGCACGAAGAGCGGCGCGCCGAGGGCGAGGACGTAGACGGCACCGATCCAGATCCAGTGGAACGCCACGCCGAGTCCGTGCAGCGGCCCGTTGTGGTGCGAGGGCAGTGCGGCCGATGGTGTCTCGAGGTGCAGCTGGACGGTGGCGTAGTGGGCGGCGCGCTCGATCGCCGACTGCTGCCGCTGGAGCCGCACGATGTGGGCGGTCACCGCCGCGATTGCTGCGCGAACTCGGTCGCTCTCGGGCTGGGTGCGGAGCGCGGCGAGCTGCTTCTGCAGGCGTGCGATCGTGCGGTCGCCGGCGTTCAGCTGGGTCGTCAGATCCTGCACGTCGACCTGTTCGCCGGTGATCGTCCCGAGCGCGGACAGACGGGTGATCGCTTCCTGAACGTGCGCCCGCGGGATCCTCAGCGTCAGATCGGCGCTCGCCGCCTTGCCCTGGGTCGAAGCGTGCACCGAGGTCGAGAAGCCGCCGAGCGATGTCGCAACCTGCAGCGCACGCTTGACGCCGCTCGAGACGCCGTCGGCCGTGCCGACACGGAGCGAGAGGAACGCGCCGTAGCGGCTTACCCGGCCGGCAGCAGGGGCAGGGGCGATGGCGTCCGGCGTCGCGGTCGCGGTCGCCGCGCCGCCGAGCGACTTGGCGGTGGCACCGTGGCTCTGCGCCTGCCGCTCGACGGGGGTCGGTGGTGTCGCGGTGTGGTCGGAGCTCGGCCGGGTGATCAGTACAGCCGCAGCGATGGCCGCAACCGCAGGCACCGCGAGCACGAGCGCCCGCCGCCAGGTGACCCGCCGTGGCGGTGTCGCGGCGCCGGCCACGATCTGGCGGACGTGCTCGCGCACATGGACGGGAGCGACGATGCGGGTGCCGCGCAACTCAGCGACGAGGTCACGCTGCGACATGGAGGGCCTCCTCGAGCTTCTTGAGTGCGCGGTTGAGTCGTGTGGTGCAGTTGGTGGCCGAGATGCCGAGCACGCGTGAGGCAGTCGTCGCGTCGATGTCGAGGACGACCCGGAGCGCGATCACCTCGCGCTCGCCGGCCGTCAAGGCCTCGACCGCCGCAGCGAGCTCGGGGGACAGCCCCTCGACGAACTGTTCTTCGAAGCGCTCGTGCGGTGCGGCGAGCTGCTCGCGGCGCGTCCGGCGGCGCTCGGAGCGGAAGTGGTCGAGCGCAACCGTCCGGGCGACCTGGCAGAGCCATGTCTGCGCAGAGCCGCGGGCGGGGTCGAAGCGGTGCCACAGCCGCAGCGCCCGCTCGAAGGTCGCCCCGGTCAGCTCGTCTGCGACTGCCCTGTCGCCTGTGAACCAGGCCAGGTAGCCGTAGACGTCGTCGAGGTGGGACTCGGCAGCCTGCGCAAACGTCATCTCATCTCTCATACGCCGCCTGGGGACGAATTGTCACACCGGTATGTGTCAGACACGAGTCTGACTCGTCTCCGACAGGAGTCTGACTCGTCTCTGACTCGTCTCTGACAGGAGTCAGACTCAGCGGGTCCAGCGCGCGTGTAGGTCGCGCACCTTTTCGAGCTCCGCGGCGCTGACGCCCTGCCGATCAACGCCGGGGACTTCGAGATACGCGGAAAGCCCCTCGAACGCCGGGTGGGCGAGGAAGGCGCCGAGCCCCTCGCCGAGCTCGCCCTCGAGGATGTTCGCGTGCCGGTCGCGGTTCGAGCCGAGTGGGGTGGCGCTGTCGTTGACGTGCAGCGCACGCAGGCGGTCGAGGCCGATCGCCTCGTCGATCTGCGTCACGAGTGCGTCGACGAACTTCGGATCGGTGACGTCGTACCCCGACGCGTACAGGTGGCACGAGTCGAGGCAGATGCCGAGCCTGGGGTGGTCGCCGGCCCGTTCGATGAGCGTCGCCAGCTCCTCGACGGAGCGGCCGATCGTGCCCCCGGTGCCGGCCGAGTTCTCGAGCAGCAGCCACGTGTCGCCGACGCAGCGCTCGAGGATCTGGTCGAGCGCCTCGACCGTGCGCTCGACGCCGCTCTCGAAGCCGTCTCCGAGATGTGAGCCGACATGGAAGATGACGGCGTCGGCACCGATCGCCGAGGCGGTGTCGATCGTGGCCCGCAGCGTGGCGATCGACTTTTCGTAGATCGCATCGTCGGGCGCGGCGAGATTGCAGAGGTAGAGCGCGTGGCAGACGACGCCGCCGATCCCGGCCTCGCGGCGCCGCTCGCGGAACTGGGCAACCGCCTCCGGCTTGTGCCCGGTCGGCCGCCACATGCGAGGGCTCTGGGTGAACACCTGCACGCAGTCGCCGCCGATCGCCTCGATGCGATCGATGGCGGTGTGAATCCCGCCGGCAGAGGAGACATGCGCGCCGAATTCCACCCGTCCCTACGATAGTGACGTGTCTGGTGTCCGCGTCCGCATGGCCCCGAGCCCCACGGGCTTCCTCCACATCGGAGGCGTCCGCACGTTCCTCTTCAACTGGCTGTACGCCCGCAAGCACGGTGGTGAGCTCCTGCTGCGGATCGAGAACACCGACACGAACCGGGAGGTCGCCGAGGCCGTCGACCAGATCAAGGAGTCGCTCATCTGGCTTGGGATCGATTGGGACGGTGACGTTCGCTTCCAGCTCGACACCGCCGACAAGGCGCGCGAGCTCGCGCACCGGCTCGTCGCCGAGGACAAGGCGTACGAGGACGAGGGCGCGATCCGGTTCCGCCAGCCGAAGGAAGGCACGGTCTCGTGGGACGACGCGGTCCGGGGCCGGATCGAGTTCAGGAACGAGCTTCTGCCGGACCTCGTGATCGTGCGCTCAGACGGGCGGCCGACCTACAACTTCATCTCGCCGGTCGACGACGTCTTCGACGAGATCACGCACGTGATCCGCGGTGAGGATCACGTCTCGAACACGCCGACACAGATCAACATCCTGCGTGCGCTCGGCGCCGAGCTGCCCGTGTATGCCCATGTGCCCAACATCAACGGCGGCGACGGCCGGAAGTTGTCGAAACGCCGTAACGCGATTGCGCTCGACGACTTCCGTGCTGCCGGCTACCTGCCGGCTGCGCTGTTCAACTTCCTCGCCCTACTCGGCTGGAGCTATGACGACAAGACGACGATCATGTCCCGTCACGAGCTGGTCGAGCGCTTCGACCTCGACCGTGTCGTGCCGAGCCCGGCGACGTTCGACTACCAGAAGCTCGACTGGCTGAACGGGGTCTACCTCCGCAACCTTCAGCCGGACGAGTACGCACACTGGCTCTGCAAGTGGCTCCGCGAACGTGGTATCGACTGGCCGACGGACCTGGTGCACGCGACCGTTCCGCTCGTCGAGGAGAAGATCGAGACGTTCGCGCAGTACCCGGACTTCGTCCGCTTCCTGTTCGAGGACGTGAACGTCGACGGCGCCGACCCGCGGATCTGCCAGGCCGCGTACGAGCGCCTCGAGCCGGTCGAGCCGTGGGAGGCGACACGGCTCGAGGAGGAGCTCCGTGCGCTCGCCGACGAACTGGGGGAGAAGCCGCGCACGGCGTTCCAGCCGATCCGGCTCGCGATCACGGGCGCGAAGATCTCACCTGGGCTGTTCGAGAGCCTCGAACTGCTCGGCAAGGAGAAGTCGCTGGCGCGGCTCCACGCCGCCTACGGCCGGTAGGCGACGACCGACGCGCCGACGGCCAGCATCCCCGCGGCCCACACCGGCCAGGTGTCCGTCGCGGCGCCGCCGACGAATGCAACCGCCCCGAAGAGCGCGAGCAGGAAGGCGAGCAACGGCCGGGCAGGGCCTTCGTAGTCCTCAGCAGCCGCGGACTGGACGACCTTCTCCGGCGGTGTCAGCCGCAACCGGGCCAGCCGCACCCGGAAGAGCGCCCCGCGCCACTCGTAGAGCAGCGGCTCGACGCCAGAAGCGCCCCACACGGACACGGCGTCCGCGACCTCAGCCGTCGCGTCGCGGGCGGCGAGCAGCGCTGCCTCGAGCTCGGCGTGTGCCGTCTCCTCACCGCTGGGTGGAACGATGCCGACGACATGCTCGGAGGAGACGTGAAGGGAGTATTGGAGGCGGCGGAGCGACTGTTCCGCCCCGTCGTCGTCGAGGACGTCCGGCTCGGCGGCGGCGAGGTCGAGCCGGGCGAGCGTGCGCACCAACGCCGTCCAGAGCTCACCGAGCTCTTCGGCGTAGACCTGGTTCGCGGCGGTCCGAGCCGTCACCAAGTGGATCGTAGTCGTTAGCATCGCTGCAGTGAAACGAGGTCTCAGCGCGCTCGTCGTTGACGATGACGCGGCGATTCGCGTCCTCGTCCGGATCAACCTCGAGCTCGAAGGCTTCGCGGTGAGCGAAGCCGCGACACTGGCGGAGGCCGAGGCGGCGGTCGGGCGCCAGCGGCCGTCGGTCGTGTTGCTCGACGTCCACCTTGGCACCGAGGACAGCACCGAGCTGCTCTCGGAGCTCCGCGCGGACGGCATCCCGGTGGCGGTGGTGACCGGGTCGGCGGACATCGAGGACTACGAGGACGTCGCCGACGGTGTGCTGGCGAAGCCGTTCGAGCCGGATACCCTCATCGCGCTCGCACACCGTTTGGCTAGCGTTGGAACATGAGCACACAGTCGATCCTCAGCGCGACCGAGTTCGAGTCTCGTCTCCAGCGATACCTTTTCGAGCGGTCCGAAGAGTGGCGGGCCGTTCGCGTAGGCGAGAAGGAGACATCGGAGCAGGCTGAGATCGTGCGGCGGTTCGCCGACCTCTTCAGCCGCGAGCAGCTCGATTCGCTGCGCGGCGCCGAGGACGGCGAGGCGGGGGAGGCGCGCGAACAGCTCTACCGCCTGCGCAAGACCTGCGAGTCGGGCCTCGTCTCGGCCGAGCTGGCCGAGCGGGAGGACGAGCTCGAGAACCGCCAGCTGGCGGCGCGCGTCACGTTCAAGGGCGAGGAGATGCCGCTCCGGAACGCGCAGGCCCAGCTCGCGGTACTGCCCTCGTACGCGGATCGCGAGGAGCTCGGCGAGATCCAGGCGGAGGCGAGCGCGCAGTTCAACGCCGAACGCCTCGAGCTGATGCATGCCGGCGAGGACCTCGCTGCCGACTACTCGGGCATCGTCGATCCGATCGAGCGGAACGAAGAGGAGAAGGCGATCTCGCTGCACGCGCTGTCGAAGGCGCTGAAGCAGGCGAGCGACGCCGGGACCGAGAGCTTCAAGGGCCTCCGCGAGCGCTGGTTCTCGCGGCTGCTCGGCAACGACCGTCCGGACGTCCCTTCGAGCTACCACACCGCCTATCTGCGGCGGCTCTCACCGCTCGAATCGACCTACAGGAAAGATCGCGCGACTGAAATCTGCCTCCGTACCCTCGAGGCGCTCGGCTTCGACATGAACGCACAGCCGAACATCAAGCTCGACCTCGACGACCGGCCCCAGAAGTCACCTCGTGCTTGCGTGATCGCAAGCGACCCGCCGACCGTCGTGCACCTGATCACGCGCGCGCAGGGCGGGCTGCACGACTACCAGGCTTTCCTGCACGAAGCCGGGCACGCGCTGCACTACGCCGGCTGTGACCCGGACCTGCCGTACACCTTCCGGCGCATCTCGCGCGACCATGCGCTGACGGAGATCTACTCGTACATCGTCGAGGCGATCTCGCGCGAGCCGGAGTGGCACGAGCTCTACTTCGGTCTCACGCCCGAACAGGCGCGTGAGAACGCCGAGGCGACGACGTTCCTCGAGGCGCTGCTCTATCGCCGCTACGAGGCGAAGTTGCGCTACGAGCTCGACTTCTGGTCGCGGTTCAACGGCGACGGCGGCGACGCGGACGTGTACGAGCGGCTGCTCACCGAGGCGACCGGCATTCGCTACCGCAAGGAGAACTACCTCTCCGACATGGACGCCGGCTTCTACTCGGCCGACTATCTCCGTGCCTGGATCCGCTCGGCCCAGCTCCGGGCGCACCTGATCGGGAGCGTGGGCGAGGACTGGTGGCGGAACCCGGCGACCGGCGAGCTCCTGCGCGACCTGTTCCGTGAAGGCACGAAGCCGACGAGCGAAGAGATCGCGGGCCGCCTCGGCTTCGACCCGTTCGACACGGCGCCGCTGTTGCACGAAATCGCCGTCTGATACACCACTGGCAGTGGAGCCGACGCCTGAGCGGCAGCGTCCGCCGCGGCCGAAGCGGCAGCCTCAGGTCATGCGCGTCTCGATGGAGATCGGTGCGTGCGTCGTCATCTTGATCGTCGCGCTCGCGTTGCTCGGCGTGGTTCTCCATGCGGCGCCCAGCGCGAGCAAGCCGCCGCAGGACACCGTCGTCGTCACGCAGAGCCAGGACTTCACGACCCTCGATCCCGCACTGGCGCAGACGCCCGATGCGTGGGAGCTCGAGTATGCGACGTGCGCCAAGCTCCTCAACTACCCGCCCCGCGTCGGTTATCGGGGGACGAAACTCGTGCCCGAGGTGGCGACGGCGTTGCCGACCGTCTCGCCGGATCGGCTGACGTACACGTTCCACCTGCGCTCCGGCTGGCAGTTCAGCGACGGCACGCCGGTCACCGCCGCATCGTTCGCGCGGACGTTCGAGCGGGCGCGCTCGCCCCAGCTCGTCTCGCCGGCGGACACATATCTGCGTGAGGTTCGCTCGTGGCAGGCCTCCGGGCAGACATTGACGATCCACCTGAGCACACCCGCGCCTGACTTCGTCCAGCGGCTTGCGCTGCCGTACTTCTGCGCCGTCCCGAGCACGGCGCCGAACGAGCAGCGCGACAATCTTCCGTCCGCCGGCCCGTTCGCGATCGCGAGCTACGCGCCCGGCCGGTCGCTGCTGCTCCGCCGGAACCCGTACTACCACGGGCCGCGCAAGAGCTATGTGCGTCAGATCGTCTACCGATTCGGCGCCTTCCCCTCGCAGATCCGGCTGCAGCTCGAGCGTGGGGAGGCGGACTATGGCGTCGTCACGCCGACGTCGTTCGCCGAGTTGGCGCAGAAGTTCAAGGGCGACAAGACCCACCTCTTCGTGGTGCAGCAGCCGATCGTCGCGTTTCTCGCGCTGAACACACAACGTCCGCTCTTCAAGGACAACCCGTGGCTTCGGCAAGCCGTCAACTACGCGCTCGATCGTCCGACCCTGGCCGGGCTCTTCGGTCTGCACGGTGCCAAGCCGAACGACGAGTACCTGCCGCCGGGCTTTCCGGGCTACGAGGCCAAGCACGTTTATCCGATCCACGGCCCGGATCTGTCGGCGGCGAGGCGGCTGGCCGCGGGCCACCTCCGAGGTGGCCATGCGACGTTCCTCGCCTGCGGCTCGCAGTCGTGCGTCGACCGAGCGCTGGTCGTGGCTCAGGCGCTTGCCAAGATCGGTCTGCACGTCGACGTGCAGACGTCTCCGGGCGGCAGCCAGCTCACGCTGGCGGCAGTTCGCGGCACGCACTTCGACATCACCGACGTGATCACGCGACCCGACTACGGCGATCCCTACGCGCTCGTCGACAAGCTCCTCGACAGCCGCGCGATTCGCTCCGTTGGCAACACGAACCTGTCCTACTTCGCGAGCCCGAGCCTCAACCACGCGATCGACGAGGCGCAGCAGCTGTCCGGGGTCGCACGAGACCGCGCCTACGGCCGTCTCGGTCTCGCCGTCGAGAAGACCGATGCGCCACTCGCCGCCTACGCCGTCCTGAATGCGCGCGTCTTCCTGTCCAAGCGTGTCGACTGCGTCACCTACCAGCCGGTGTACGGGCTCGATCTCGCCGGGCTCTGCCTCCGCTAGAAACCCTTCGCTAGACTGCGCGCGTTCTGCGCGGCCCATTCGTCTAGTGGCCTAGGACACCGCCCTCTCACGGCGGCGGCACGGGTTCGAATCCCGTATGGGCCTTACGGGCGCCCCTGAACACACGCAGCTGGCTTGGCTGTGTGTGTCAGGCGTGCCATCTCTGCCGGGTTTGCACAGGCGGGGCTCGCCGGCGGCCCAACGGAAGCCGATCAACGATAAGGAACGGCGGGAGCGCCGGGTTCAACGAGTCGGCTTCGGCACTCGAGCCGATTCTTCTGCCCGATAGCGCCTCGCCGCGAGGGCCTCACTGCCGCACGCTGGAGGCCTGTTCGATGCTCAAACCGGCGGCGATAAGATAGGTCGAGTTCTGCGGGAGGGGAGATGCGGGGACGCTCGAGCATTGCGGTGATGGCGGGCACCTGTTTGGCCGTTGTGACAACGGCCGTCGTCGCCTACGCGACTCCAGGCG
>DASYPH010000132.1:0-5217 GCA_036006925.1 Gaiellaceae bacterium | reverse complement strand
CCTGCATGAAGCCGCTTTCCCCGGTGGTCAAGTCGTCGATATGCACTTCGAGCGCGTGACCACCCCCCGAGAGTGCGGCGTCGAAGATGTGAACAGTGATCTTGTCGCCCGGGTTCATCAGCAGCGTGTCATTGTTCGGCGTGACCGTCGCGAACGTCGCGACCTGTGGCCCTGCAGGACCGGTCGGAACGCCGTCCTTCTGGATGAAGGCGAAGTTCGTTGGCTCCTCGCATGCCGTGTTGCAGTGGCCAAAGTTCAGGGTGCATTCGAGGTCATTGATATGCAGCGACGCGCACCAGTGCGAGTTGTCGCAGCTGATGTTGTCGAAGAACGGCGCCTCGCCGGGCGGATAGAACTGCACCTCGAGGAACGAGCTGCCTCCGCCCGGGTAGCCGTGCCGCGGCGCGCCCGGATAACCCTGACGCGGCGCGTTCCTGTCGCTGTTCGGCGTGCAGGACGTCTGCGGATACGAGTACGGGTCGCATAGCGCCATCGAGAACCACGGCGCAATCGACAGCTCGAACCAGTGCGTCACGTCGCTGCCGGGGGTCCCGACGGTGGGAGCCGCGGAGGGATCCAGCGGAAGCGTCTCCGTCCATGTCACGTCGTTCCCGGAACCCGGCCGGTTCGACAGGAATGTCAGGTCGGGCTCGTCGT
This sequence comes from Gaiellaceae bacterium, assembly GCA_036006925.1. Lineage (GTDB taxonomy): Bacteria > Actinomycetota > Thermoleophilia > Gaiellales > Gaiellaceae > PALSA-600. The sequence goes on along the minus strand of DASYPH010000132.1, from coordinate 4,560 downwards.
GGCCGATGTAGTGGCCGTTGTCATAGAAGCGGCCATCATCGGTGTTTGCGTTCTCGACACCCGCAAAGCCTCGGATGTCTGTACAGGCTCCTGTGGGCTTGATGGATTGCTGGGCCGGGCTGAACCCGTTGCAATCCAGCGCGCCTCTCGCTGCGAGCTTGCCGCTCGACGTCGACTTCGCGGCCGCGGACCCACTGAACGCGGCAACCGCTACGACGGCGAGGAGGAGGCCCACGAGCGCGGTGACTCCGCGCCGACGTGCATCTTGCCTCATCTCTCTTCCTCCAGCCTGTCGTCCTACTGATTTCGGTGCCAGGCCAGGCCGGTCACGAACGGTTCGTGACGGCGACACCCCCTTCTTGAGCGAGCCGATCGTAAACGATCCAATCGATACCATGCGCGGGCCGGTGCGGAGCCGGGGCCGGGATCGACTTCTGGTGACATTCCGGCACGCTGGCCCAGGCGAGCCTTGATTCGCCTCGAAGCTCCGGCGGAGATCTAACGGCGGTTACCGCGGCCGTCGGAGTCGACGATGTGTGTTTCGTTAGCCGCTGTCGGCTGTTGTGGTGAGCACAAACGGTGATCGAGGCGACACACGCCCACTGAAATCGTCTCGCGCTTCCATTCGCCACGGCTGGCCTTGAAAGCCGCCCCGCGGTTTGCCACGATCGGCATTCGCCAACTGCGGCAGGCGGAAGGGGAAACTCAATGAAGGGTTTCGGCGTAGCTCTTGCCACGGCAGCGGCCCTCGCTGTGGGATGCGTGGCGGGGACCGCAACTCCGGCACAAGCAGCGGCACCAGTCGGTGGATGCCCGGACTCGTTCCAGCTCGTCTCCTTGCAGGATCTTGCGTCGCTCTTGGGGCTGACGCTTGAACAGGTCGAGGCGATCCACGGGATCGATACCAACGGCGACCTAATGACCTGTTTCACCCAGCTGCCAAACGGCCGCTTCGCCGGTATGGACAACCACGTTCCGGCCGCCTAAGGACAGGCAGAGGGCTGCTAGACGAGAGTGGGCCGCACCTCGCGGCCCACTCTCATAACCGGTCGTGCGTGAGACTTCTGCCCCTCCCTTCTAGTGACATTCCCGCACGCTGGCCCAGCTCACTGCTGCTTCCCTTGATTGCGCTCCTCCGACGCTGAGAGACTGCGAACTCAGCACTGAGGCCGTGGCCGGAAGGGAGGGAAAATATGCAGGTCGAAGGCATCACCTGGCACGCCGTCATCCTCGCGCCCGATCAGTTCACCGCGATGAAGAATCTGTGTCGCGACGTTCTCGGTCTCACGCCCATGATCGAAGACGACGGCTGGACGCTGTTCCCGATGCCGAACGGAACCGTTCTCGACCTCTTTCAGCCGGACTCGGAGATGATTCCGAGCTATGGCTTGAACGACGACGGCATGGTGTTCGGCTTCCGCGTCGAGGACATCGAAGCCGCAGCCACCGAACTGCAAGCAGCAGGCTGTGAGCTCTTGTGCGACATTCAGCGCGTCGCTGAAATGAACTGCCTTCTGCCACTTCAGAGGGCTTGACGGACGCGTCTACGGCATCAACGAGCAGAAGTAGCCAGAGGGATCAGACAACCAAGCGGCTCGAAAAGCTGCGTGCGCCGGCTCGTTTCGGGGTCGTTCCGGCACGCTGGCCGGGTCGAGGGCGGCGGTTGACAGGCCGTGAGGACTTCGTACGTGCGTAACATCGACCGGTTGCTTCCCGAGGGCGTGTACCACTGGACCGCGACGCATCCCGAGTGGGATGGGCCAGTGTCGGCGTACGCAGTCGACGATGGGGAGCGGCTGATCCTCATCGACCCGATCGCTGTTCCGGACGACGTTCGCGCCCTGTTCGAATCGCGCGAGGTGATTACGGTTCTCACCTCCACGTGGCACGAGCGCGACGCCGCATCGCTTGGCTTTCCGGTGTGGGCGCCCGCGCCTGATCGCCCCGAGGACCAACTCGTTCCGGCGACGCGTTATGCGATCGGCGACTCGCTGTTCGGGATGGAGGCGTATCCCGGGCGTGAAGGCCAGCTCGACCTCGTGCTCTGGAGCGAGCGGATTCGCACGGTGATCGCCGGCGATACGTTGATCGACCTCGGCAGTGGGCTCGAGATCGCCCCGAGTTGGCTACCGGAAGGCGTGACGGTGGAGCAGGTCGCTGCCGGCCTGAGGCCGCTGCTCGACAAGCCCGTCGAGTTCGTGCTGCCGACGCACGGCGAGCCCGCCAGCCGCGCGGCCCTCGAACGCGCCCTCGCCTGACACGCGGTCGGGTGACATTCCCGAACACTGGCTCAGGCGACGGCGGGTGTCCCGACTACTGTGAGTTTTCGCCGCGTTTCCGAACGCGCTCACCTGAGGTGAATCAGCCCGGCCTCCGTCGGAGCGAACCCACACGCCTCCAGATAGAACGGCCGAAGCTCGGAATCGAAGTCCACGTGCAACCACTCGCACCCTGCGACCTTCGCGTGCTCAGCCGCGAGCGAGACGAGCCGTCTGCCAATTCCCTGGCGCTGGAATGAAGCTCGCGTCTTCGGATCGAGGAGGAACGCATGGTCGCTTCCGTCCCACGCGACGTTGACGAATCCGACGAGCGTCCCGGCCACTGTCCTCGCAGTCACCCAACCGAGGCTGTGCGTCCGAATTCGTTCCCACCATCCGTGCTCGGGCCGACCTCCATGCGAGACCACGAGATCGAACAGTTCGTCGTCGTCCAGGGAGCCGCGCCAGACGAAGACGATGCCATCGGCAGGCCCACTTCTCACGACCCCAGAGGCTAACGGGACTCGATCCTCTGGTTGCTCCCGCACGTGGGGGGGCGCTGTTCTTCGAGACAAGCACCGACGAGGAGTGCGACCCTCATCTAGCGCTCAAGCAACTCGAACAGTTGGCATGGTCGCTCGGGCAGCTGTCGCCCGACGAGCAAGCGGAGCTTCGTGCTTTCGCGCGCGCAGCGTGTGGCGGAGAGCGATCCACGGCCCACGGCCGGCCGTTGCCGAAGAGCTCCGAGCACTTGCCGGGCACCTGCTCGCGTGCGTCTGATGCCCGCGAACCCGGGTCAGGTCTTGCATCGCCACATTCGGCGATCACCGTGGTCACATTGGCGTTTCATCCTTGGCACGTACCGATATAGGAATATGATGACCCCGTGGCCCGCTCGTCCACGACATTGGATGTCTTCAACGCGATTGGCGAGGCGCGGCGTCGCGACATCCTTGACACGCTGATCGCAGGCGAGAAAGCGGTCGGGACGATCGTCAATGACCTCTCGATGTCCCAGCCCCAGGTCTCAAAGCACCTACGGGTGCTGAGCGAGGTGGGACTCGTCAGCTACCGGGCCGAGGGGCGTCGGCGGCTGTACAGCCTCGAGCCCGCTCGCCTGCAGCCATTTCACGAGTGGCTGGCCAAGTACGAGCAGGCGTGGAACGAACGCATGAATCGGATGGACGACTACCTCAAAGACCTACAAAAGAAGGAGCGCGGCAGTGACACCTGATCGGCACGGATCGGCAGTTCACGACTATCCGAATGAGCTCGAGATCGTCACCACTCGTGCGTTCGACGCGCCGATCGAGCTCGTCTTCGACGTCCTGACCAAGCCGGAGCATGTGCGCCACTGGTTCGCTCCGTTCACCGATCGTGTGACGGAGTGCTCGATCGACCTGCGCGTCGGCGGGGACTACCACATCGTCTTCGTGACCCAAGACGGCCAGGAGTGCTCGTTTCGGGGGACCTACTCGGAAGTCGAGCCGCCGACCCGGACCGTCGCAACGTGGCTCTTCGAAGGCTGGCCGGATGCGTGGGCCGACGAGACGGTGGAGCTACGCGAAACGGACGGTGTCACGACACTGACGATGCGACTGGCGTTCCGCGACCAGGCCGGCCGGGACCACATGTCCACGCACGACGGCCAGGAGGACAGCTTCGACAAGTTGGACGATTACCTCAGGTCGCTGCTCGAGCGAAAGGAAACGGTGTCTGGCTAGTCGAGGCTCGAGCCAGACTTCCGAAGCCTGATGCAGGGGCCATTCCCCGAAACTGGCCCAGTCGAGGGCGAAGCTCATCGCTTCGCATCAGTCAGCGTTATCGCTGAGACCGAAGCTCCGCGGCAGCATCGCCTCGACAGAACTAGGGTGGGGCCGCGTGACGATTCAGCGGATGGACAACGTCGGCATCGCGGTGGAGTCTCTCGATGCCGCCATCGCCTTCTTCGTCGAGCTCGGCCTCGAGCTCGAAGGGCGGGCCACGATCGAAGGAGAGTGGGCAGGGCGCGTGACGGGACTGGGCGACCAGCGCGTCGAGATCGCCATGATGCGCACGCCGGACGGCCACGGTCGGCTCGAGCTCTCGCGATTCCTCACGCCCCCGCCGGTCGCCGATCACCGGAACGCCCCGGTGAACGCTCTCGGCTACCTCCGCGTCATGTTCGCCGTGGACGACCTCGACGACACGCTCGCCCGGCTGCGCCCGCACGGAGCCGAGTTGGTTGGTGAGCTCGTGCAGTACGAGGATCAGTACCGGCTCTGTTACCTCCGCGGCCCCGAGGGGATCCTCATCGGGCTGG
>DASYPH010000131.1:0-11283 GCA_036006925.1 Gaiellaceae bacterium | reverse complement strand
CGATGATGTGCTTCGTCGGGCCGCGCCAGACCGAGTACGCATCGACCCACGGAATGATGCACGCGACCAGCACGACCCAGGACACCGACTCGAAGAAGTCGAGGAACCACCAGCCGAGCAGCGTCGTCGCTCCGAGCCGCGCGAAGTTGGCGAAGACGTCGACGCCGAGGATCGTGAGCACCGCTGCGAGCGCGGCGAACGCGAGCCCGACGGGCAGCAACCAGCGCGCGGTGCGGAACGGCAGCGCGAGCAGCACGAGCGAGAAGACCGCCGGAATGAGGACGAACACCAGCCAGGCGACGTCCCACCAGGTTCCGGCCTGCCACAGATGCGTCGACGTCTCGTAGTAGACGACGAGCAGGCCGAAGACCGCTAGTAGGGCGGCAAAGCGGCCCACCAGGGGCCGACGGCTTTGAAAGCGTTCCAAAACGCGGTCTTCGCGGGGGCTTCGTCGAGGGCGGAGTCGATGTCCGGTACTGCGAGCGCCTCGATCGTCGGCGTGAAGCGCTGCAGTTCCCCCAGCGTAGTCTCGATCGGCGTCGACAGCGGGAATCCCATGCCGTTCACGAACTCCAGCGCGTCTTCGCCCATCACGACCAGTAGCTTCGGTTCGACGATGCGCAGCTCGCGACGGAGCAGCTCGGCGGCGAGCGCGAGGTCGCAGCCCGCGAACTTGACGGCATTCGTCCCGTAGACCTCCATCGGGTCGACATGGAGCCGCTGCAGCGACTTGATCAGCGCGTTTCCGGCGCGGCCGTGGAAGGCGACTCCCTCCTGGAGCTCAGGCGCCTGCGGCCCGTACTTGAGCAGGAAGATGCTGGCCAGCGGGTGGCCGGTCGGCAACGCCGTCGGCGCACCGTCCGCGGCTTGCGCAACCTCGTGCGACAGGCGATTGATCTCGGTGATCGCCTTGCGGAGGTAGCGCTCGTAGATCTCGTCTGTCGTCACGGCGGTGGCCACGGGCGGCAGTAGGACCTTCGTGTTTACCGGACCCTTTCCTTGACCTGAGCGACCCATTTGAGTGACTGCAGGTAGGCGAGCGACTTCGGCCGGCGGAGCACCTCGGCGGTGCGGAGTGAGATCATGAACTCCTCGGGGTCCCGAAACGCCCGCATCCGGACGGCGCCGGTGCCGACGCCCTGCAGGACGTGGGCGTCCGATCCGGCTCCCATCGTCAGGTTGTACTTGCGGGCGAAACGGAGGGCCTCGTCGTTGTACGCCTCGAACAGCAGGCGGGCGTTGTAGACCTCGAACACGTCGATCTCGGCGAGGTGGCGGTGCAGCGCCTTCGGGGCCGGGATGGCGTGCATGCGGTCGAATGGATGCGGGAGGTAGACGATTCCGTCCTGCTCGCGGATCGCGGCGACCGTGTCCTCGAAGCTGAGCCCACGGGGGATCTCGCGTTCCAGGAAGAGCCCGATCACCTCGCCGTTGGCGTCCGTCTTGATCTCCTCGCCGGGAATCACGACCAGCTGACGGCCCTGCGCATGGTCGACGGCCTCGAGCGCGCCGCCGAAGACGTTGTGGTCGGTGACGGCGATCGCGCCGAGACCTTCTGCCTCCGCGTGGTCGACCAGCTCGGTCGGGTCGATCGAGCAGTCGTGCGACCACGAGGTGTGCATGTGCAGATCGGCGATCACCCACGGGCGGTCGGCGAGCGGGTCGGCCGTCGTCCGGTGACGCCGGCGCTCCGGGAGCGCCGTGTAGAGGCGCTCGAGCTCGCGCGCCACTTCCGTGAAATCCTGTCCGACCGCATCGTCCCGTGCCGCGGCCGCCTCGTGCCGGCGGAAACCCTCGTCGGACGCGAGCCTCGCCGCAGCCGCTGCCGCGAGCTCGGGCTGCAGCTCGACCCCATGCGGATGCGCGATCGCGCAGCCCGCGGCCGAAGCCTCGAGTGTGACGCGCCGCAGACCGGAGACCCCCGGCACGAAAATCGCAGCGGCGTTCAGCAGCAACGCGCGTGTCTCGGCGTCGCGGGCGGTGCGCACGCGCACCCGGCCGGCAAGGGCACGCGGGATCGCGGGGCGACCGATCAGCGCCCGCGTGCGTAGGAGCACCAGCTCCCAGCCGGGTAGCTCGTGCAGGGCATGGAGTACGCCTCGTGCCACTGTGCGTTCGTTCGGCCGCAGCTCGACAACGATCAGCCGACGCTTCTCCTCGGGCTTGAACAGCTCAGTGTCGACGCCCGGGGAGATCAGGCGGTAGTCGCCTGGGAAACGCTCCTCGGCGGCGGCACGGCCCTCTTCGGTCAGCGCGATCAGGCAGTCGAGTCGTCCGAGCAGCTTCTCCCGCTGCGACCGCGCGGGGGGATACCCGAGCCGGTTCGGTGAGACGAACGTCGCGACAGCGAGCGCGTCGGTGTCGCGCAACGCGAGATACGACAGCGAGGGCAGGCCCGGTTCAAAGCCGTGCACGACGTCGAACTGGCCCTGCGCGAGTGCGAGGGCGAGGTTCGCCTGGACGCCCACCGGCACACCGAGCTGCGATCGCCGCGAGATGGGCACCGCGGCCCCGAGAGCGATCACGTCGGGTTGCTCGCCCCGTGTCAGCGCGCGCCTTCCTGCCAGCAGGTCGGCTGCCCGGGTCGACGGTCCCAGCACCGTCACCTCGTGCCCGCGCGTGCGGAGGCCGTGGGCCACTCCTGCGACGTGGTCGTTCACGTCGTGCGGCTGCGACCACGCGAACGGCGTGACCAGACAGATCCTCATCCAAGCATCGTCGGAAAGGATACGGGCCGCCCCGCCGGGGCGGCCCGCGATCTGCTCTAGACCTGCGCCGGTGCCGGGAGAGAGATCTCGCGGCGGTTGCGCTCGATGAACTCTTCGACGAGCTCGTAGGCGTCGTCGTCCGCGATCTGGACGGGCGGCGATTTCATCAGGTACGAGCTCGGACCCTCGAGCGAGCCGGAGATGCCGTTGTTGAGCGCCAGCTTTGCGAGGCGCACAGCGTCGATGACGATGCCGGCCGAGTTGGGCGAATCCCACACCTCCAGCTTCATCTCGACGTTCAGCGGCACGTCGCCGAAGCTCGATCCCTCGAGGCGGATGTACGCCCACTTGCGGTCGGTCAGCCAGGGGACGTAGTCCGATGGGCCGACGTGAACGTTGCCGGCGCCGAGGTCGTAGTCGAGCATCGACGTCACGGCGTTCGTCTTCGAGATCTTCTTCGACTCCAGGCGCTCACGCTCGAGCATGTTCAGAAAGTCGGAGTTGCCGCCGACGTTCAGTTGCATGGTCTTGTCGAGGTGGACGCCGCGCTCGCGGAAGAGCGAGGTCAGCACGCGATGTGTGATCGTCGCACCGACTTGTGACTTGATGTCGTCGCCGATGATCGGCACACCCGCTTCCTGGAACCGCTTGTTCCAGTAGTCCTCACGGGCGATGAAGACGGGCATGCAGTTCACCATCGCGCAACCGGCCGCCATGATCTGTTCGGCGTACCACTTGGTGGCGTCCTCGGAGCCGACCGGCAGGTAGTTGACGACGACGTCCACCTGGCGATCCTTGAGGATCCCGACGATGTCGTCGGTCGGCCCTTCGTCCTTCTCGACCACCTGCGAGAGGTACTTGCCGATGCCGTCGAGCGTCATGCCGCGCGAAACGGTCACACCGGTCTTCGGCACGTCGGCGAACTTGATCGTGTCGTTGGGGTGCGCCCAGATCGCTTCGGCGAGGTCGACTCCGACCTTGCCCTTGACGACGTCGAAGGCAGCGACGACTTCGATATCGCTGATGTGGTATCCGCCGAGGTCGACGTGCATCAGGCCAGGCACGAACTCGTCGCGCTTTGCCTCGTGGTAGTACGTCAGCCCCTGCATGAACGAGTTCGCGCAGTTGCCGACACCGATGATCGCGACGCGCACCTTCTCCTGCTGCCGCACGCGACCGTTGCCGTTCATCTCACTCATTGGTAGTTGCCTCCATCAGTTGCGTACGGACGTGCAGGACGCGCTGCACGACGGTCACCCAGGCGGTGCCGGCGAGGAGCACGAGCGCCCACGGAAGGACGCCCCAGGGGGCAAGCGCGAGCCCCACGGCGATCACGACGACACGCTCGGCGCGTGAGCCGATGCCCACGTCGCCGCGCAGGCCGAGTGCCTCGGCTCTTGCGCGCGTATAGGAAACGAGAATCGATCCGGCGACAGCGGCCACGGTAACCGCGACGAACACGGGGTGGTCGTTGGTGGCGAGCACGTAGGCGATCGCGGTCAGCATGAACGCTTCGCTCACGCGGTCGGTCGTCGAGTCGATGAACGCACCGAACGGCGTCGTCTTGCCGCCGGCTCGTGCGAGTGCACCATCGAGAATGTCGGCCAGCGACCCGATGACGAACACGAGTGCGGCGAGCCAGTAGAAGAGCACCTCGTTGTGGTTCTCGAACAGCACGAGCACGGAGGCGGCGCCGCAGAGCAACACGCCGGTCGCGGTCAGCGCGTTCGGGGTGATCTTGGTGCGGGTCAGACCCGCGACCGAGCGCGACGCAAGACCGCGCGCGCCGGTCGTATAACCGTCTTTGATCGCGGCCGCCCTGCTCACCCGGGGGACCGTACCAGCCTCCCGGTCCTCCGACCCTGCTGCGTCGCCAGACGGTCGGTTAGGCCCGATGAGCGGCAAGCGACGAGCTCAGGCGGTCCCGATAGACCACGGCCATCGCGAGCAACGCCACCCCGATGCCGGCGATGCAGTCGAGCCAGAAGTGGTTGCCGGTCGCCATCACGCAGAACCAGACCCAGACCGGCCAGATGGCCCACAGCGTCTTGGCCCAGCGGCTTCGGCAGACCGAGAAGAGCACCACACCGACGATCAGCGCGTCGGCAGCGTGGAGGCTCGGCATCGCGGCGTACGGGTTGGCGGCAAGATTGACGAGGCCGTCGCGGTGCTGGTCGGCGAAGCCGAGGCCGAGCAGCCGCGGCGGCGCGGTCGGCATGAAGATGTACCCGAACAGTCCGAGCACGTTCGCGAGCAGGATCGAGTTCCGGAACTGGACGAACGCGTCGTGGCGGCGTACGTAGACGAAGAGCACTGCGAGTCCGACGACCGTGAACTCGGAGTTCCAGTACGTCCACGAGACAGCCGTCTCGAGCACGTGTCGCTGGTCGACGAAGTTCTGCAGCGTCAGCTCGTACAGGCGGTGCGTGAAGCGTGTCTCGAGATCGACGACCGCGCGGCCGTGCGCGAACGCCACCGAGGGCGGCTTCCGGTCGGCGATTCCCCGCGCCACTTGGTAGAGCACGGCGAAGCCGAACCAGATCGCGAGCTGACGCCCGAGATCAGACCAACCGCGCGGCAGATGCCGGCGGCCCGCTGCGACCACCGAGGACATAACCACCTCAGTCTAGACCCTGGCCCGGAGGTGCCAGAGAACGAGCGGCCCGCCTCAGCCGCCGATGTAGCTCATTTCCACCTTTTGCAGGCCGTTTGTCGCTGCCGAGCGCAATTCGGAGTAGCGGTCGCCGCGGGGGCCCCAGATGCCGCGCACGGCTTCGCCGAGGTCGTCATCGGACGCGCCGCTACGGACCAGCGCGCGCAGGTCGGTGCCACGAACCGCGAACAGGCACGTGTAGATCTTCCCTTCGGCGGACAGCCGCGCGCGTGTGCAATCGCCGCAGAACGGCCGCGTGACCGACGCGATCACGCCGACCTCGCCGCTCCCGTCACGGTAGCGCCACCGGTTTGCGACCTCGCCGCGATACGACGGTTGGACGGCTTCGATCCCGAACGCCTCGTCCAGTGAGGCCACGATCTCCGAGGCCGGGACGACATCGTCGAGTCGCCAGCCGTTCGTGTGTCCGACGTCCATGTACTCGATGAAGCGAAGCGTCTGGCCGCGCTCCTTGAAGAACGCAGCCATCGGCACGATCTGGTCATCGTTCACGCCGCGCTTGATCACGGCGTTCACCTTCACCGGCAGCCCGGCGGCGACTGCTGCGTCGATCCCTTCGAGCACCCGCTCGACGGGGAAGTCGACGTCGTTCAGGGCGCGGAACGTCGCGTCGTCGAGCGCGTCGAGGCTGACGGTCACGCGCTGCAGACCTGCGGCTGCGAGCGCTCCTGCCTTCAGCGCCAGGAGCGAGGCGTTCGTCGTCAGCGTCAGGTCGACGCCGAGATCTGCGAGTTGTTCGACGAGTCGCTCGAGATCGCGACGCAACAGCGGCTCGCCGCCCGTGATGCGCAGCTTGCGCGTGCCGAGTGCGACGAACGTCCGTGCGACACGTGCGATCTCCTCGAAGGTCAGCAACTCGCGGCGGTCGAGGAAGCGGTGGTCGCGCCCGTACACCTCCTTCGGCATGCAGTAGGTGCAGCGGAAATTGCAGCGGTCGGTGACCGAGATGCGCAGGTCGCGCAGCGGACGGCCGAGAGTGTCGAGCGTCTGCATCTCAGCTAGACGGTAGCCGCCACGACGCTGCTCGCCGTGGCTGATTGAATCGGGGCGTGACGGCGATCGACGAGGTGTTGCCGCGGTTCGATGCCAGCGAGGTGCATTCGATCGCGTTTCCGCTGAACCCGTCCGAGGCGATCGGTGCCGCACTCGCCACACCGGTCGGAGCGGATCCGCTCGTGCGGGCACTGTTTCGCGCACGCGGGATCCGCGCCTCGGGGACGATCGGCGAGTCGCTCCAGCGTCTCGGCCTTCGCGAGGTCGCTCGCACCGAGGGCGAGATCGTCTTCGGCGGCGCGGGGACGCCCTGGCGCCCGGGGACGCGGATCGGATCGTTCTCCGGCGCCGGGCCGGGCCAGGTCCGCGTGGTCACGAGTTTCCGCGCCGACGGTCGGTTGCTCACGACCGAGACGCGGATCGCAGCGGTCGACGATGCGGCACGCCGGGCGTTCACGTGGTACTGGCGGATCGTCGGGCCGTTCTCCGCGCTGATTCGGCGACGCTGGCTTCGTGCGATCGCGAATACCCAGGCGTGAAGGCGCTGCCGGCGCTCGTCGTCGTCACGGCGGTGTGGGGCGTGACGTTCGTGCAGGTGAAGGACGCCGTCGCGATCTATCCCCTGTTCGCGTTTCTCGCGGTGCGGTTCGCGATCGCGAGCTGCACGCTCGCCGTGCCGGGTGCCGCACGCGTGCGCTCGCTCGGGCGCAGCGGTCTCGCCGCCGCGGCGCTCGCCGGCTCGCTCCTGGGCGCGGGTTACGCGCTTCAGACCGCGGGGCTCGAACGGACGTCCGTCTCGTCGACCGGCTTCGTCACCGGCATGTACGTCGTGCTGACGCCGCTCGTGGCGTTGGTGCTCTTTCGCGCGCGGATCGGCGCGGCTGCCTGGGTCGGCGTCGGCCTCGCCACGGTCGGCCTCGCGCTGCTGACCGGAATCCACGGTGCCAGCCCCCTGGGCGAGTTCCTCGTGCTCGCGGGTGCGGCCGTCTACTCGCTCCAGATCGTCCTGATGGAGCGGTATGCGCCGCAGTACGACGTGCTCGCCTTCACGCTCGTCGAGATGGTGATCGCGTTCGTCGGCCTGCTCGTGGTGGCGGGCGCGGCGGGCCAGCTCGCGGTGCCCCACGGCTGGACGGTCTGGAGCGCGCTGATCGTGACCGGTGTTTTCGCGAGCGCGCTCGCGTTCCTCGTCCAGACCTGGGCACAGCGCCGCGCGAGCGCGACGCAGACGGCGCTGGCGTTCTCGCTCGAACCGGTCTGGGCGGCGGTCTTCGGCTTCACGCTCGCGGGCGACCGGCTCGGTGCTGTCGGCTGGCTCGGTTGCGCCGTGATCATGGCCGGGATTGTCCTCGCCGAGCCTGCCGCCGCCGGCACGCTCGTCCGGCTCGTGCGGAGAGACGTATGACGGCGGTCGTGCTGGCGTTGACGTCGGCGGCGCTGTTCGGGGGCATGACGGTCGCGCTGCGCCTGGCGCTCCGCAGCCTTCCCGATGCGAGCGCTGCGGCCTTTGCGACCGTTCTCGTCGCACTCGGGGTCGGCCTCGCCGCGGCGGCCTTCCATCCGAACCTCCACGGCGCCTGGCCGTTCCTGCTCGCCGGCTTGCTCGCTCCCGGCGGCTCGCAGATCCTCTTCACCCTCGCCGTGCGTGAGATCGGCTCTGCGCGCACCTCCGTGATGGTCGGCGCCGCGCCGCTCGTCGCCGTCGTGATCGCGCTGGTCGTGCTCGACGAGCCGCTGCGGCCGCCGCTCCTGCTCGGCGCGGTCGCGATCGTCAGCGGCGGCATCCTGCTGGCCGCTGAGCGCGACCGGCCCGAGACCATGCGACGGATCGGGCTCTGGTACGCGGCTGGCGCGGCAGTGCTCTTCGCGACCCGGGACAATCTGGTCCGCGCGCTGCACACCCACACCACGCCGGCCACCGCTGTCGTTGCGACCCTCATCGCCGGCACCGCAGTCGCAGCAGTCTGGACGCGCCGCGCGCCGACCGGCCGGGAGCTGAGATTGCTCGCGCCCGCCGGAATCCTGTTCGGGTTGTCCTACGTGTGCCTGTTCGAGGCGTACTTTCGCGGCCGGGTCAGCGTCGTCTCACCGCTGGTCGCGACCGAATCCCTGTGGGGCGTCGGCCTCTCGGCGCTTCTGATCCGTCAGACCGAAGGGGTCGGCAGGCGGCTCGCACTTGGGGCGCTGCTCGTCGTCACCGGCGGTGTGCTGATCGGCGTGACCCGCTAGGCGCGCTAGCGGCGGAACTCGGCGATCGCAAAGATGATCACGAGTGCGGTGAACGCGGCGATCAGTCCGGCGACGTGGCCGATGCCACCCGCGATCGCGACGATCGGGATGCAGACAGCGATCGTCCCAGGATGAAGGGGAGAGGGTCCGCGCTTCTTCGGCGCGCGCGAGGCGATCCGGTCGTCGACCCGGCGGTCGATCTCCTTCTCGATCCGGTCGAGGAAGCCGGCGATCAGCTGGTCGTCGTGGGCCGGGCCGAGCTCCTGGCGGGCCGCGATCGTCGCCTCCAGCTCGTGCCGCGCAACCGGTTCCACGCCGAGACCCTAGCCAACCGCCGGCCCGGCGAACAGTCGTTGCGCGGCGGGTGGGGAGCCCGGCCGTGCCAGGCCTTCCGGGGATCTGATATAACCAGACTTAGATTTTCTCCCAGTACCACAAGCAAGGAGTGAAACCAGTGGCAAAGACGATCGGTATCGACCTGGGCACGACCAACTCGTGCATGGCCACCCTGGAGGGTGGCGAGCCGACGGTGATCCCGAACGCGGAGGGCGGGCGCACGACGCCGTCGGTCGTCGCGTTCACCAAGGACGGCCAGCGGCTCGTCGGGGCGCCCGCGCGCCGGCAGCAGGTCACGAACCCCGAGAACACGGTCTTCTCGATCAAGCGCTTCATGGGGCGGAAGTTCGACGAGGTCAACGAGGAGATGACCATCGTTCCGTACAAGGTCGACAAAGGCCCGAACGACGATGTTCGCGTCGAGGTCGACGGGAAGGAGTACGCGCCGCCGGAGATCAGCGCGATGATCCTGCAGAAGCTGAAGGCGGACGCAGAGGCGTATCTCGGCGAGTCGGTCACCGACGCCGTGATCACGGTCCCCGCGTACTTCAACAACGCGCAGCGCGAGGCGACGAAGGACGCCGGCAAGATCGCCGGCCTCAACGTCCTGCGGATCATCAACGAGCCGACCGCGGCCGCACTCGCCTACGGTCTCGACAAGGAAGGCGCGGACCAGACGATCCTCGTCTTCGACCTCGGCGGTGGCACGTTCGACGTGTCCGTGCTGGAGCTCGGCGACGGTGTCTTCGAGGTCAAGTCGACCAACGGCGACAACCATCTCGGCGGAGACAACTTCGACAAGGCCGTCGTTGACTGGATGGTCTCGGAGTTCAAGCGCGACCAGGGCATCGACCTGTCGATCGACCCGATGGCGCTGCAGCGCCTCTACGAGGCATCGGAGAAGGCCAAGATCGAGCTGTCGTCGACCATGACGACGCAGATCAACCTGCCGTTCATCACCGCGACGCCCGAGGGACCGAAGCACCTCGACCTGCAGCTGACGCGTGCGAAGCTCGAAGAGCTCGCCCACGGCCTGCTCGAGCGGACGGTCGGCCCGACCAAGCAGGCGCTCGCCGACGCGGGGCTCGACGCGTCGAAGATCGACCACGTCGTGCTCGTCGGCGGCATGACCCGCATGCCGGCAGTGCAGGCGAAGGTCAAGGAGATCGTCGGCAAGGATCCGCACAAGGGCGTCAACCCCGACGAGGTCGTCGCAGTCGGCGCCGCCATTCAGGGTGGCGTGCTGAAGGGCGAGGTCAAGGACGTGCTCCTCCTCGACGTGACACCGCTGTCGCTCGGCATCGAAACCAAGGGTGGCGTGATGACCCGCCTGATCGAGCGCAACACGACGATCCCGACGCGCAAGTCGGAGATCTTCTCGACGGCCGAGGACAACCAGCCGTCGGTGCTCGTGCACGTGCTGCAGGGCGAGTCGGAGATGGCGACCTACAACAAGACACTCGGCAAGTTCGAGCTCGTCGGCATTCCGCCGGCGCCGCGCGGCATGCCGCAGATCGAGGTGTCGTTCGACATCGACGCCAATGGGATCATCAACGTCTCGGCCAAGGACAACGCGACTGGCAACGAGCAGCAGATTCGGATCGAAGGCGGCTCGGGCCTGAAGCAGGACGAGATCGACCGCATGATCCGCGAGGCCGAGGCTCACGGCGACGAGGCGCACCGCCTGCGCGAACTGGCGGACGCCCGGAACGCGGGCGAGTCGCTCGCCTACCAGATCGAAAAGTCGCTGAACGAGAACCGCGAGAAGCTCGACAGCTCGCTCGCCTCCACCGCCGAAGGCCGGATCATGGAGTTGCGCGGCGTGCTCGAGTCGGGCGACGTCGCGGAGATCAAGGCGAAGACCGACGCGTTGCAGGAAGCATGGACGCAGGCCGCGTCGGCGCTGTACGCGCGGGCCTCCGCCGAGCAGCCGTCCGGCAACGGCGGCGGGTCCGCGAGCGACGACGAAGTCGTCGAGGACGCCGAGTACGAGGTCGTCGACGAGTGAGCGGCGTAGGCTCGACGGAGCCGCCGAACAGCGGAGATGCCGGCTTTGCCGGCATCGAAGCGGCGGACGAATCGAACGTGGAACGGCCGGAGGTCGAGGCCGAGGTGGTCGAGGAGAGCCCGCTCGTCGCGGTCACGCGCGAGCGGGACGAGTACCTCGACACGCTCCAGCGGCTGAAGGCCGAGTTCGACAACTACCGCAAGCGGGTGGCGCGCGACCAGCAGGAGCTGGCCGCGCGCGCCCACGAGCGCCTGGTCAAGGAGCTCGTGCCGGTGCTCGACGACCTCGAGCGCGCGATCGCGCACGAAGGCGACATCGACGAAGGCGTGCGCATG
>DASYPH010000130.1:0-14887 GCA_036006925.1 Gaiellaceae bacterium | reverse complement strand
TCTACACGCCGGCCTCGAGTAGGTAGTCGGTCAGGTCCTCCGACATCTTTTTCGTCAGCGTCGTGACGAGCACGCGCTCGCCCTTCTCCTCGCGCTTGCGGATCTCGTTCAGCAGATCGTCGATCTGGTTCTTCGTCGGGCGCAGTTCGATCTCCGGATCGACCAGGTAGGTCGGCCGGATCAGCTGCTCGGCGATGCGGGTCGACTGGCGCAACTCCCAGGCACCCGGGGTTGCCGACACGAATACCGCCTGCGGCACTTTCTCGAGGAACTCGTCGAATCGCAGCGGCCGGTTGTCGAGCGCCGAGGGGAGCCGAAAGCCGTAGTCGACGAGCGTCTGCTTGCGCGAGCGGTCGCCCTCGTGCATGCCGCCGATCTGCGGCACGGTCTGGTGCGACTCGTCGACGAAGATCACGAAGTCGTCGGGGAAGTAGTCGAGCAGCGTGAACGGGTGCGAACCCGACGGGCGGCCCTCGAGGATGCGCGAGTAGTTCTCGATCCCGTTGCAGAAGCCGAGCTCCTGCATCAGCTCCAGGTCGTATTCGGTGCGCTGGCGGATGCGGTGGGCCTCGAGCATCCGGCCCTCGTTCTCGAACTGTTTCACCTGCGTCTCGAGCTCGGACCGGATCTCCGAGACCGCTCGCTCGATCGTCGGCTTCGAGGTGACGTACTCGGTCGCCGGCCAGATCGAGAGGTTGTCGAGCTTCGCGTACACCTCGCCGGTCAACGGATCGAAGTGCGTGATCTGCTCGACCTCGTCTCCGAAGAACGAGATCCGGTACGCGGTCTCGACGTTCGCCGGCTGGACCTCGAGGATGTCGCCCTTGACGCGGAACCGCCCGCGGCCGAGCACGGTGTCGTTGCGGACGTACTGCGACTCGACGAGCTTGCGCAGCACCGCGTCGCGGTCCTGCTCACTCCCCACCTCGAGGTAAAGCAGGCGTTCACGCCATTCCTCCGGCGAGCCGAGCCCGTAGATGCACGACACCGAGGCGACGACGATCACGTCCTTGCGTGTGAAGAGTGACGACGTCGCCGAGAGCCGGAGGCGCGCGATGTCGTCGTTCTGCGAGGAATCCTTCTCGATGTACAGGTCCGCCTGCGGAACGTACGCCTCGGGCTGGTAGTAGTCGTAGTAGGAGACGAAGTACTCGACGGCGTTGTCGGGGAAGAACTCGCGGAACTCGTTGCAGAGCTGCGCAGCCAGCGTCTTGTTGTGCGCGATGATCAGCGCAGGCTTCTGCACCTGCTCGATGATCCAGGCCATCGTCGCCGTCTTCCCGGTCCCGGTCGCCCCGAGCAGCGTCTGGAAGCGCTCACCCGCGCGCAAGCCGTCGGCCAGCGTCGCGATCGCCTGCGGCTGGTCGCCGGTCGGGACGTAGGACGACGTTGTCTTGAGCGGCGGCACGGCACCCGAAAGGGTACTCAGAGCTCATTTCATGATGCCGGTCTTGGTCGGTTCCCGTCCTGGCGGACGGGTACCCTGGCGCGCGTGCGCCGGCTCGGGCTCGTGACCTTGGTGGCGCTCGGCGTCGCCGCCCCTGCGCACGCAGCGACCTTGAGCGTCGCGCCGCGTGATTTCTCGCCACACGCCGGGAGCCTCCACGTGCTCGCCCAGCTGACGGTGCCGCGTCAGGTCGGTGTCAGCCTCGTCAGCGAGAGCGGCAAGAGCCTCGGCTGGATCGTGCCGCCGTCACGGCGCAGCACGCTGCAGACCGGTTGGAACGGCCGGATCGGCGGCCGCCACGTTCCGGACGGCGACTACCTGGTCAGGCTCGTCTATCGGTCGGCCGTGCTGGCGACGGCCCCGCTCCGCCTCGACACACACCCACCGGAGCTGGCCGGGCTGCGCGGAGACAACGGGTCGTCGACGCGCTTTGCGGGCGACGGCCCGCTGCTGACGACGATCAGCCCGAACGGCGACGGCTTCCGCGACAAGGCGCAGATCATCTTCAGACTCCGGGAAGCCGCGACCGTGACCATGGACGTGACACGCACCGTAAAAGCGCCGCACGTCGTCTACACGATCACCCAGCATCTCGGCCCCGGCCGCCACATCTTCACGTGGGCGCCAGCGACGAACACGAACCCGCGCACGTTCCTCGTACGGCTGACAGCGGTCGACACCGCCGGCAACAAGATCGTCTACGGGGCTCCCGACGCGTTCGTCGGGCGGTATCCGAAGAGCGTCGTCGTGCGCGTGCAGGGGATCGACGCCGGATTCGGCCAACCGAGCTACGCACCCGGACAGGTCGCCCGGATCCATGTCGCGACCGACGAGCCGTCGTTCGACCTACGCATGTTCCATTCGGGGCCCGAGCAGGTGGTCACGTACGCGGACAACCAGTTCGCCGGCGTCGACGTCGGCCTGGCGCCGATCCATCTCGACTGGACGAGGTGGCAGAGCTCGCCGCACTCGATCACGTTCCAGATCCCGGACGTCCCGAGCGGCCTCTACTACCTCCAGTTCACCGGCGCCGACGGGCGCGTCGGCTACGCGCCGTTCGTCGTTCGGCCCGCGATCCTCGGAGCGACCAGCCGCATCCTCGTGGTCCTCCCCACCAACACCTGGGAGGCCTACAACTTCCAGGACGTCGACGGCAACGGCTACGGCGACACCTGGTACGCCGGCCCTCCGAACGGCCGGGTCGACCTCTCGCGCACGTACATCGCACGCGGTGCCCCGCCCCGCTTCTACCGGTACGACCTCCCCTTCCTGCACTGGTTGTACTGGTCCGGGAAGAGTGCGGAGTTCATCTCGGACTCCGACTTCGACCTGATCGCGAACGGCGAACAACTCGCGCACGCGTACGACCTCGTCGTCTTCGAAGGGCATGAGGAGTACGTCACCTCGCACGAGTACGACGTCGTCCAGCGGTTCCGCGATCTCGGCGGCAACCTGATGTTCCTCTCTGCGAACAACTTCTTCTGGAAGGTCGACAAGACCGGGCAGGTGCTGCACAAGATCGGCAAGTGGCGCGACGCCGGGAGGCCCGAGGCGGCACTGATCGGCGTCCAGTACCGCGCCAACGACGACGGCCAACGGCAGGGTCTATTCACTGTTCAGAGCGCGACGACGGCCCCCTGGCTCTGGTCGGGCACGGGCCTCGGCGACGGCTCCACGTTCGGCCAGTTCGTGGGCGGCTACGGGATCGAGATCGATGCCACGGCGCCGTCGTCACCGCCGGGAACGCTGGTGCTCGCCCAGATCCCGGATCTATACGGGCCTGGCATCACGGCCCAGATGTCGTATTACGAGACGGCCGCCGGTGCCAAGGTGTTCGCCGCAGGAACGCTCGACTTCGGCGGGTCGGCGACGTTCTGGCCCGTCAAGCAGATCCTCGACAACCTCTGGGCCCGCTTGAGCCAGCCGTAGGGCGAGCGCGGGCTCTGCCCGTGCTCATCGGTCACACGGCGATGCGTGAGGGAAGAGGGGCTCGTGGGGGGAAACCGCAGGTTTCCCCCTGCCGGTCAGTCTCCCCAGTCGAAGTCGCGAGAGCGCGACCAGAGATTCTCGTCGGAGCGGTCTTCGGGGTCGATCGTCTCGTGCGCCTCGGTGGGCTGCTCCGCCGTGACCTGCGGCTGCTCGCTGAACGTGTCGTCGCCGGTCGTCGGCCAGTCGAGGGACGTCTCGTGCGATTCGATCCCGGGCACGCCGTCGATCGTGTCCTCGATGCGCGCCTGCTCCTCGGTCTTGAAGAGCGGGTGGTTTTCGAACGGGTCGTCGTGCAGGTACTTGCCGAGCGGCATCTCGTGCTCGAGTGCTGAGTTGCGGCGCTTCAACTCCAGGTGTTCCTGGATGACCTGCGCAAACATCGACGCTGTGTCCACGGCCATGAAATCCTCCTGCTCTGATGCCATATCGCCCGGGGGGATTGGTGAAGCTTAGACCATCCCAGATGCTCAGCCAATCTGCGGCTCGAGCGATTCCGGCGAGATGCCGACCCGGTTCTTGCCCTCGCGCTTGGCGCCGTAGAGTGCCGAATCGGCAGCCGCGAGCAGTTCGCTGAATTCCTCGCTCTCCGGGAACGAGGCGACGCCGAAGCTGGCGGTGATCCTGACGTCGGTGCCGTCCGGAGCTTGCAACATTCTTGACTCGACGATCTCCCGGATCCGCTCTGCCAGCATCGCGCCTCCTTCGGCATCCGTGCCCGGGAGCACGAGCGCGAACTCCTCGCCGCCCCAGCGAGCGGCGACATCCGACGCCCGAACGGTCGCTCGCATCGCGTTGGCGAACTCCTTGAGAAGCTCGTCGCCGAACGGATGCCCGTACCGGTCGTTGATCTGCTTGAAATCGTCGAGGTCGGCGAGCACGAAACAGATGTCGCCGTCGAACCGCGCCGAGCGAGCCAGCTCGAAGCGAAGGGTGTCCTCCGCGCTGCGCCGGTTGGCGAGCCCGGTGAGACTGTCGATCAGGGCCTGGTGCTGGACGAGGCGGTGCAGCTGGGCATTCTCGAGCGCGACGACGGCCTGGCCCGTCAAGGAGCGGGCGGTCTCGATCTGAGCGGCGTCGAACGACGGCGCAACGATCACGAGATGACCGAAGTCGGAGGCGCCGGCGCGAAGCGGGAACGCGATCCGCTCCCCGGCCGAGTCGGGGTCACCCGCCCGGGCGACCTCTCCGTCGCGGCCGATCACGATTCCACCGGTGGCGCCGGTCGCCTCGACGGCCGACTCGACGATGACCCGCAGGAGCTGCCGTGAATCATGGGTCGAGACCAGCGCTTCGCCGAGGCGCTGCGTGGCGTCGCGGACCCGGGCCCGCTCGGTCTGGACGTCGAGCCGTTGCTGCTCGAGCTGGGAAGCCATGTCGTTGAACGCGCGCGCCAGTTGCGCGAACTCGTCTCGCCCGCGAACCTCGACCCGCTCGCCGAGTCGCCCACCGGCGATCGAATGAGCTGCGCCGGCGAATCGAGTGAGCGTCCCGACGACCGACCTGCCGAGCAGGTACGTGATCACCCCGAGCAGGATGAGCGAGCCCAGCAGCGCCGCTCGAACACCCTGCTCGGAGTCTCGAGCACCGGCATCAAGCTTGCGTTGTGGCGCAAGCGCGACGAAGGAGATTCCCTGCGGATCCGAGAGCGGCACGGTTGCGAGACCGCGGTACGTCATACCGGCGACCGTGACGCGTCCGGCACGGCCGGAACGAAGCTCCAGCCGGGCCCCCGGCGGCGCTCCGGCCAGGACCGAGCCCGCCGCCACGGCTACCAGCCTGTCGCCCGGCGCCAGTCCTGCACCGAGACGGCGCAGCAGCTCCTCGTCGACCGGCACGCGAACCGCAACGCGGCCGAGAACCCGGTTTCCGCCGACGACCGTGACGGTGCGGACGCCCGCCAGGGTGGCGGCCGCGCCGATCGAGACCTTGCCGTCGGTCACCGAAGCGCCGTCGACGTGCGCGATCAGGCGACGGAGCTCGCCCCGATCGTGATTGCGGAGCGCACGTTGCAGCCGCGGGTCGCGAGCCAGTTGCTGTGCCTCGGTGCTCGCGGCGTCGAGCCGGATCACGTAGCCCGCGAGCGCGCCGCGAAGCGCTGCTTCGAGACCGCCGTCGGTGCGCCGGGTCTCACTCCGCTTCGCGAGCGCGTCATAGCCGTAGAACGCGATACCGAGCGGTACCAGCGCCAACAGCGCAAACCAGAAGACGAGCTTCAGCTTGAAGCTCCCGATCACGGCTCAAGACCCAAGCGCGTGCTGCCGATAGCTCATCCCAGCTGTAGTTGTCGGCCAGATCGGGGGATCACATGAGGCTTTCGTGGGCGCAGGGCGCGGTCGTTGCGCTGTCGTTCACCGCCGCGCTCGGTCTCCTCGGCACCCCGGCCCAGCTCCTCGGCCCGACGTCGGTCGCGGGAACCCCACTGAGTCTCCCGCGTGCCTCGACGCCGTCGATCGTGATCGCGGCCCTGCCGACGGCACATGCGCCTGCGCGGGTCCGCCACGCCAACCGATCGCACGCGGCCGCCGCTCCCTCGATTCTCACCGCCGTCGTGCCGCCTGCGCCGCCCGAGCAGCGACCCACGGGGACGGCCGTTCAGCCGCCTCGGGTCGCCCCGGCTGGAGTGATCGTGGCGCCGCGGCGGCGGACCCCGTCCGACGAGCCCCCGCCGTCCCCAGCGCCGACCCCGACGCCGGCACCCACCCCGACGCCCGCGCCGCAACCGACGCCGGCGCCGACCGACCCGACGACGACACCCGCTCTACCCCCGGCGGCAGCGCCGCTCCCCGGAACGGGTACGCCCCCACCCGACCTCACGCCCGCACCGACCCCCGCCGGCGATTCTTCGGGCGGAGATGCCGGCAAAGACGGCTGCCCCGCGGCGAGCGCGAACGGACAGGGCGGCAGTCACGACCCCGAGCACGGCCACGAGCCACAGGGCAGAGCCTGCGGCCACAGCGGTTAGGGCATGATTGCCCCGTGGCACGTCCGAAACTCGGCTTCCGCCCGTTCAGCGCGGCCCTGATCGTCTGGGACGTCTGGCGGCGCCTGCCACCCCGTCAGCGACGCTGGATGCTTCTCCAAGCCCGCTTGCACGGCCCGAAGCTCGTGCGTCAGGCGAACGAGGCGCGCAAGGCCCGCCGGCGCTAGAGCGTCAGCGCCGCGCGAGCGATCCGGTCCTGCTCGATCCCGTGCGCGGTGGGATAGCCCTCGGACGGGCTGGCCCGCCACGGGCGCCCGACGTAGCGAAGCGTCGTCCCCGCTGCCGTCTCCTCGAGCCGATGGCGAATCGAGCGCCACGGCCCCATGTTCTGGGGCTCTTCCTGGGCCCAGACCACCTCGCTCAGGTTCGGGTACGACGCGACGAGCGCCGCGGTCGCCGGGGTCGGGAACGGATAGAGCTGCTCGACGCGGGCGACCGCAACCTCCCCGCCCGTGTGCGCCTCGTGCGAGATCAGGTCGAAATAGACCTTGCCGGAGCACAGGACGAGACGCCGCACCGCGCTCTTGTCGACTGTCGCATCGTCGAGGACCGCCTCGAACCGGCCGCTCGCGAGCTCGGCGGGCGACGACGACGCGTCCTTCAGTCGCAGGAGCCCCTTCGGCGTCACGACCACGAGCGCGCGTGCGGTCGCGTCGAGCGCCTGACGTCGCAGAAGATGGAAGTACTGCGCGGCGGTGGTGCAGTTGACGACGCGGATGTTCTCCTGCGCACCGAGCTGTAGGAACCGCTCGAGGCGCGCGCTCGAGTGCTCTGGCCCGTTGCCTTCGTAACCGTGCGGCAAGAGCAACGTCAGCCGCGATGTCTCGCGCCACTTGGAGAGCGCCGACGAGATGAACTGGTCGATCACGATCTGCGCGCCGTTAGCGAAGTCGCCGTACTGCGCCTCCCAGATCACGAGCGCCTCCGGGGCCGCCGCCGAGTAGCCGTACTCAAATCCGAGGCAGCCGTACTCGGAGAGCGGCGAGTTGAACACCTCGAAGGACGCATCGGCGTCGTCCAGGTGCTGCATCGGCGTGAACGTCTCACCGGTGTGCACGTCGTGGAGCACCAGATGCCGCTGCGCGAACGTGCCGCGCTGTGCATCCTGCCCGGTCAGCCGGACCGGGATCCCGTCGACGAGCAGGGACGCGTAGGCGAGTGCCTCCGCCTGGCCCCAATCGACGCCCCCCTCGGCGATCGCGACGCGGCGGCGCTCGAGCTGGCGTGCCAGCTTGGGGTGCACGGTGAAGTCGTCAGGCGTGCGCAACAGCTGATCGTTCAGCTCGGTCAGGCGCTCTGCCGGCACCGCCGTCGTCACCTCGGCCGTCGTCGCACGCGGGATCTCGCCGTCCGGATCGACCTTCGCAGTCCCGGCGAGCGACGTACGCAGCCGCTCATGGGCGGCACGCAGCACCGACTCGACCTCGGCGACGAGCTTGTCGGCGTCGTCGTTGGTCAACACGCCCTCGGCACTCAGTTGCTCCTGGTACAGCTCGCGGACACTGGGATGCGCGTTGATCTGCTCGACCATCAGCGGTTGGGTGTAGGCGGCCTCGTCCTGTTCGTTGTGGCCGAAGCGCCGGTAGCCGACGAGATCGATCACGACGTCCTGGCCGAAGCGCTCGCGGTAGGCCATCACGAGCCGCACGGCTGCGATCGCCGCCTCGGGGTCGTCGGCGTTGACGTGCACGATCGGCACGTCGAAGCCCTTCGCCAGATCGGATGAGTACCGGGTCGAGCGGCCCTCGTTCGGGTCGGTCGTGAAGCCGATCTGGTTGTTCGTGATCAGGTGCACGGTGCCGCCGGTCGAATACCCCTCGAGATCCTGCAGGTTGAGCGTCTCGGCGACGATCCCCTGGCCGGCGAAGGCCGCGTCGCCGTGCAGCAGGACGGGAAGCGCAACAGAGGGATCGTGCGCGCCGTTTCGTGTCGAGCGGTCGGTCTGCTCGGCCCGGGTCCTGCCCTCGACGACCGGGTCGACGGCCTCGAGATGGCTCGGGTTCGCGACCAGGCGCACGCCGACCTTGCCGTTCGCGGTGGTGCGCGTCCCGTGCGCGGCCAGGTGGTACTTGACGTCGCCGGTGCCGCCCTCCGGGTCGGCAGTGACGGCGTCGATCGTCCGCTCGCCCTCGAACTCCCGGAGGATGTACTCGTAGGGCATCCCGATCGTGTGGGCGAGCACGTTCAGCCGGCCGCGGTGCGCCATGCCCATCACGACGTCGTGCGCGCCGGATTCTGCGGCGAGCTCGATCGTCTCGTCGAGCATCGGGATCATCACGTCGAGGCCCTCGAGCGAGAACTGCTTCTGCCCGAGGAACCGCTTGCGCAGGAACCGCTCCATTCCCTCGACCTCGCAGAGCCGGCGGAAAAGCGCCCGTTTCTCGGCGGCGCTGAGCGGCTGCCGGTAGCGCCACGACTCGATCGCCTGGCGGAGCCAGACCCGCTGCTGATGGTCGGAAAGGTGCTCGAGCTCGTACGCGATCGTGCCGCAGTAGGTCTCTGCGAGCTCGGGCAGGACATCGGCGAGGGTCTCCCCGGCGACGGCGACCCGCAGGACGGACGCCGGAATGCGAGCCTGCAGCTCGGGCGTCAGCTTGGGCTCGAGCCGGAGCGGTTCGAGCGACGGGTCACCGACCGGCTCGGAACCGAGCGGATCGAGACGGGCCGCGAGGTGGCCGTGCGTGCGGTGCGCCTTGACGAGTGCCATCGCCGCAGCGACGCCACCGAGCAGCTGCGCGTCGACGGCGGGTGCGGCAGGTGCAGATGCAGATGCCGGTGCCGGCGCAGCGTTCGCGACGGGTGCGCCGGCCTCGTGGCCATTGCCGGCGCCGTTTCCGGCCGGCGGCAGCCGCTCGAGCAGCCGGGCGACCCCCGGGTGGGTGGCGACGAGCTGCGAATCGCCGCTCTCGAACAGCGTTCGCCACTCTGCCGGCACGGCTTCCGGGTTGTCGAGGTACTCGTCGAGTAGCGCGCGCGCGTACCCCGCGTTCAGCCCGTCAACGTCCTCCCTGCTCACCCTTGTGTTGTACCAGGGGAGTGGTGGAACCCCTGCCTGTGGAGCGCTGCCCGGCGGAGCCGCTCGCTAGAAGAGCGGATGCTTCGTCAGCACCTGCAGGGCGGCGCCGACGACGAAGCAGACGCCGACGACGGCGAAGCCGATGCCGATCAGTCGCTGTTGCCGTTGGCTCATCACCGTCGCGATCAAAAGCAGGATGACCGCCACCGGCGCGAGTCGGAACGGCCGGTAGGCGAGCTCGAGGAAGCCGAGGAAGAGCGCGGAGGCGGCCAGCAACCCCGCCACGGCCTCGGCCGGGTGCCAGTTGTCGCGTGTCGATGAGGTCACGGCGCGACTCTATCGCGGCGCTCGTGCTGTCCGCGTACCGCGTCGCGGGTGCCGTGGGGGCCACCGCGCCGCGGGCGTGGGCCGTCGTTGCGACGCCACGGTCGCCAGGCCGAGTACTCGCTCGGGTCGACGCCCGGCTCGGGCTCGGCTCGGATCGCGTACCAGACGACGAGCCCGAGATAGACGATCGGGATCTTCAGGATCAGCATCATGAAGATCAGCTCCCAGGCTCCACCGGACATCGAGAAAGTGTACGAAACCAGTAGGGCGTCCGGTTCACGCGAAGTTCCATGCGGCTCAGTAGAGCGTGAAGCCGGAGAGAGCGAGCGAGGTCGGCGGTTCGGCGTCGGCCGAGAGCAGGAGCAGCCCGGGCGTCGGTGAGAGCCTGAGCCCGCGGTGCAGCGCCACGTCGACGAGCGATCGCGACGAGCCCGGGATGCGGACGACGACCGGCCCGGTCGCCCGCGCCAGTTCGCCCTCGAGCGCGCCGGCCGCGGCGTCCGCGTCGAGTCCGGCGACGGGCCCGATGTGGCCTCGCGGGAAGGCATACGAATACGCGACCGCGATGTCGTCGCGAGCCCAGATCGTGGGGCGTGCGAGCCTCGCCCAGTAGGCGTGGTCGACGGCACGATCGAACCCGTAGGCGGCCGCGTCGAGCGGCGCCGTTTCCCGCGGCGACTCGGCCGCGTGCCACGACCCGGCGAGCGGTGCGGCGCCGGCGCGAGGGATTCCGGAGAACGAGAGCACGGGTGTCGCCGGCACGAGCCCGCGTCGGGCGTAGAGCGCATTGGAGACGGGCTGGATGGCGTCGGTGATCGTCCGACGGCGGGCGTGGGCGTGCCGGTCTCCCCAGACCGCGTCGAGGAGGGCCTGCCCGATCCCGCCGCGCTGCGCCTCCGGTGCGACGAAGAGCGAGGCGAGGAACCAGTCGTCGCCGCGCGACCAGGCGGACGCGAACGCCGTCGGCGAGTCGCCGTCGGTCGCGACGAGCGAGCGGCCGCCGCTGTCGATGATGTGCCGCTGCTGGTTTGCGAACACCTCGAGCGGTGGCGCTGGGGGCTCGAAGCGATGCGGAAGATAGACGCCGGCGATCGAGGCGAGGAAGAGGGCATGCAGGGCCGGCAGATCCCCGACGGTCGTGGGGCGAAGCTCCACGGCCGCCGAGAATAGTCACGGTGTCATCCCGGCGTGACGGAAGTGCGTGACGACCAGCGTCAGCGCGACCGTGACGAGCGCCCAGACGAGCACGGCGAGTACGAGCCACCGTGGCGGGATCACCCCATCCAGATCCAGACGTTCGCCACGCTCGTGTAGCTGAGGCCGGTCAGCCTGTTGATCGTCGTGCCGTAGTCGGCGTGACCTTCGAGATAGGCCCAGCCGGAGCCGACGCCACCCGAGCTCACCCAGGCCGGGCCGACGTGGCAGAAGGCGAAGCCGCTCGTGTCGCAGCCGTGAGCGACGATCGAGAGGCTGGTGATCAGCCCGTTCACTTTGCAGTAGTCGACGACCAGATAGTGGTGCCAGAACGCGATCCCCGGGACCCCGCCTTGGTCGTTGCCCGTGACGGTCGTGCACCCAGACCAACCGCTGCCGCCGCCGTCGCAGGCCGTGCCACAGATCACCCCGGGTTGCGGCGGCGTCACCTGTGCCGACGCGGCCGCCGGGACGGCGAGCGCGGTCGCGAGCGCGAGTCCGAGCAGCAATCTCCGCATGTGCTCCTCCTTTCGTTGCCTGTTGCAGCAACGGTAGGGCGGAAAGACGCACGTGTCTGTGCCGGATTCGTGTCGATAGCGTGCCGTCGTGGCCGCGCAGTCCGTCACGATCGCTCCTGCAAGCCCGGGTGAGATCGGCGCTGTGCGGCCACTGCTCGAGGAGTACGCGAGATCGCTGGCGGTCGACCTCCGCTTCCAGCGGTTCGACGACGAGCTCGCCGGCCTCCCGGGTGCGTACGCGCCGCCGCGCGGCGCCCTGCTCGTAGCCCGGGCCGGCGGGCTGATCGTCGGCTGCGTCGGCGTGCGGCCGCTCGACGCGCGGACGTGCGAGATGAAACGCCTCTACGTACAGTCGTCGCGGCGTGGGAGCGGTCTCGGTCGGCGGCTCGCCGAGGCGGCGATCGCCGAGGGGCGCCGGCTCGGCTACGCCGCGATGCGGCTCGACACCCTGCCTGGCATGGAGGCCGCCCAGGCGCTCTACGAGGTGCTCGGCTTCCGCGACGTCGCGGCGTACACGGACAACCCCGTCCCCGGCGCACGCTTCTTGGAGCTCGTGCTCAGCTGAGCCGGATGCGCGGGTCGACCCACGCGTACAGCGTGTCGACGACGAGGTTGAAGAGGATCACGGAGAGCGTCGCGAAGACGAGGACGACCGGCAGCAGACGTCGTAGATGCAGCCGATCGACGCTCGTCAGCCGGCGAGCAGCGGCTCGCGAAGACCGTCGCCTGCACACGCCGAGCGAGCCGACTCGACGAAGGCGGCCGCGTCTGCACGCGGCGGCTGCATGCGCGACCAGACGACGGCCACCGTGCGATTGGCGACGACGCCGGCCGCGAGATCGAGCACAACCGTCTCCAGCCGCCGTTCGTCGACAGCCAGGCGCGGCAGCACGGCTCCGCCGAGGCCGGCCGCCACGAGCCCTTGCACGGCGGCTCCGGTTGCGGCCTCGAGCACGAAGCGCGGCTCGATCCCGTGCACGCGCAACTGCTCCTCGACGTGCTCGCGGGTCGGCGCGTGAGCAATGAGCGGCAGCCGTGCCAGCTCCTTGCACGTCACTGGGCGCCGGCGCTCGGCTAGTGGAGCACCCGCCTGCAGAACCGCGACGAACGAGTCGGCACAGAGTGGCGCAGCGTCGAGCGGGCCTTTGGGCAACGGCGTCTCGGCGAGCGCGAGGTCGAGCTCGCCCCGGATCAGCGCCGCGAGCAACGTTCGCGTGCCCGGCGTCTCGTGCAGGGTCACCGGGGCGCCGAAGGCGCGCAGCAGCGACGGCACGAGACGCGCGAGCAGATCGGGTGTGGCTCCAACGCGCAGCGCGGCGACACCCTCGCCGTCGAGCGCGGCGAGGTCGGCCTGGGCTGCTCGGACGCGGGCGATCAGCGCATCCGCGTGTGCGAGCAGGATCTCGCCGGCCGGGGTCAGGGCCAGCGGACGTGTGCCACGGGAGCGGTCGATGAGCCGTTTTCCGATCAGGCCCTCGAGGGCCGCGATCTGATGGCTGATCGCAGATTGGACGTAGCCGAGCCGAGTCGCCGCGCGTCGGAAGGAGCCTTCGCGCGCGACCGCGTCGAGCGCAACGAGGTGCCGCATCTCGATTCCCGACCACCACTCGCCTGCCATGAAGGCTGTGACGTCCAGCACGTGCCCGAGGCTGTGCCGCGAACGGTGCATAACAGGGCCTTAACATCTTCAGGGAAGAAGGAGCGGGCGGAGCGCTCACGCGCCCCGCCCCCTTGTCGCTCCTCCGAACTCGCTACTTGAGACAGGCGGCGGCGAGGTCGACCGTGTAGATCGCGCTGTACGTGAAGCACCCGAACCGCTTGCTCACGAGCATGCGGTTGTTTGCGTTCGCGCGCGGCGCCCACGGTACGGCCTGCTGCATGATCGCCACGTCGAGGTTGCCGTACGCGGTATAGCGCGGGTTACCCGACAGCAGCGACGCCTGCGTCATTTGCGCGTTGAACTTCGGATCGTTGAAGTACGAGAAGTTGTTGTTGTTGGAGTCCTGGATGTTCTTGCCGTCCAGGAGCACGTTGATGAAGTCGTACGGGTCGGCGTAGTCGGCTCCCCACGACTCGTCGGCGATGTCGAACGGCTCGCCGCGCGTGCCTTCCTTCTGGATCTGAACGGCCCGTGGGAGCAGCGTGATGTTGACGTCGAGGCCGATCTGCTTGAGGTTGAACTGGACGATCTGGGCGCGGAGCGGCGATGCTCCGCGGTTGCCCTCGTAGAGCACGACGTTCCCGTCGCCCGTATGACCCTTCGCCAGCTTCTGGGCGGCCTTGATGTTCGGCTGCTGAAGCGGATACAGGTCGGCATCGCGGAACCCGGCGATGCCCGGGGGAAGGATCTGGTCCGTGCGTTTCCCCGCCAGGAAGCCCGACTGCGAGAGCATCGCCCGGCGGTCGATCACCTGGTTGACGGCCTTTCGCAGCGCAATGTTGTTCTTGAAGACGCCACGAGAGGTGTTGAAGGCGAGGTACGACGTGTTGAGCAGCGGCTTGACCCAGAACTGCCCCTTGTTGATCCCGTACTTCTGCGCAGCTTCCGCATACGACGCAGGCGGGATCCCGCCGGCCGCGTAGTCGGTAGCACCTTGCTGCACGCGCAGATACGTCGCGTCGAGGGAGTTGCCGACCGTGTAGTCGATCTGGTTGGCGTTGTGCGGGCGCTTGCCCTTGTAGTACGGGTTGCGCTTGAGCACGATCGACCTGTTCGCGACGCGGCTGGAGACGTAGTACGGCCCGGCCGACGGCGGCGTGTCGACGCCGTTCGGGTCGTGCGGTAGCGACGTAGGCACCGCACAGAAGAACGGCATCGCCAACCGGGCGAGCAGGTCCGGTGCGGCGTGCGTCATCGTGATCAGGAGATGGTTTCCCTTGACGCGTACACCCGAGACCGGGCTCGTGTTCGCACCGACGATGTCGGACATGAACGCGCCTGAGGGCGATTGCATCTTCGGATCGGCGTCGCGATCGAGCGCAGCCTTGAAGGACGCGGCGGTCACCGGCTGTCCGTTCGAGAATTTCGTGAACCCTGCAGCGACCGTGAAGTCGTACGTCTTGCCGTCCTTCGAGACCTTCGGGAAGCCGGACGACGCCTCGGGCACGAGCTGACTCGCCCGCGGGCCGTTCGCATCGGGGTAGTTGACGAGCTTGAGGCACGTCGCGTACTCGAGCTCCCAGCCGGTCGACAGATAGCTGAGCGACGGGTCCGTGTAGTCGACGTCCGTGGCGAGGTCGACGTTCAGCGTGCCACCCGTCTTGACTTGTTTGGCGCCTGCCGTGCCTGCGACGGCGAGTGCCGTCAACAACACGATGAGCGCAGCTCCAATCGTGGAACGCATCCGTCCCTTCCTTTCGGCGGAAGGCGCCCGCCTGACGTTCGCCTTCGCAGTCGAGTGGTGTCGGACGGTGAA
>DASYPH010000129.1:0-32517 GCA_036006925.1 Gaiellaceae bacterium | reverse complement strand
TCCGTCCTCATCCATGCGGACGCCGGCGGCTATCGCCCGCTCAACTGGATGACGCCGCCGACCGTGATCGAGGACAACGGCGACATGGTCGTGATCCGCAAGCGTGCCGGCCGCAGCGAGGACCGCCTCGAGATCCGGTTGGTCGAGGTGCTCTCGGACGTGTCGCACGACATGGGCGAGGCGGCGGCGCTCGAGAAGGATGGCGTCGAACGGGACCTGCAGCTGCTCCTCGCCGACCAACCGGAGCAGATCGAGCCGGGCCTGCGGCTGGTCAAGCGCGAATGGCCGACCGACGTCGGGCCGGTCGACCTGATGTGCCGCGACGAAGCCGATGGCTGGGTTGCGGTCGAGATCAAGCGCGTCGGCACGATCGACGCCGTCGAACAGCTGAGCCGCTACCTCGACTGCATCCGCGCCGACCCGTCACGCGCGGCGTGCCGCGGCGTCCTGGCGGCGCAGTCGATCAAGCCGCAGGCTGTCGCGCTCGCGGAGAGCCGCGGCCTCGCCTGCGCCGAGGTCGACCTGGCCGTGCTGCGTGGTGAGCGCGAGCCCGAGTTGACGCTCTTCGCCCGCTAGGACTCGTAGAAGGCGAGCAAGCGCTCGCTCTCGGCCTCGACCTGGTGCCGCACGCTGGCGGGCAGCGGCGCGAACGGCTCGAGGCTGAGGCGCCAGCTGCCCTGCTTGCGCTGGATCCGCCAGGCGCCGGCGACGAAGCCGTCGACGGTGAACGTCTGCTTCGTCGTGGCGTTCTTCGTGTTGAACACGGCCTCGAGGTACTCCGGCGGGACGATCCTGCTCCGATCGCGGTGCGCGAGGATGACCGAGTCGAACGCCGGCAGGAACCGCACCGGTGCAGGCGACCGGGCGGCCGCGAGCTTCGCCCGTGGCAGGTCGTAGAGCGTCCGCCCGTGCTCGTCGGCGAAGGTGCGCAGCCCGACGAGCGCCGGATCGATCTGACCAAGCCGGAAGGATGTGAACTGGACGACGTCGTCGCGCGTCGCCGGCCCGTAGGCGGCGAGGTAGCGGCGAACGACGTGGACTGCCGCGCCACTCGGCTCTGGAAGCTCGGCCCGCCAGAGCAGCCACGGCGACGGCTTCGTGTGCGGCCACGGCCCGATCGGCGGCGTACGGACGAAGGGCAGCGCGCGAAAGGCGAACGCGACGGTCCAGCGGTCCTCGGTTCGAAGCACGCGATACCCGAGCTCGAACGACTCGTCATTCGTCAGCGGCCCGTCGGGGATCGCATCGCGCAACGCTTCGAGATCGACGCCGAGTCCGGCTGTCCGGCCGCGTTGCGACTCGATGTACGCGGAGACGATCGCTGGAAACTCGCGCGCGCCCATCACGTGGAGCGTCGTGCGCATCGCGCCGGCCTTGACGATCGAGCCGCGGATCAGCGACTGCGTCAACTGCTCCTTGCGGAACCCGTCGAGTCGGGCCCACAGCGCCACGTAAGGTGACGGCGCGTACTGCGCCTGCAGCCCGACGAGGCGCTCGACCGCCTTCACGACCGGCAGACGTTGACGTTCGGTGAGCAACTGACGCACGAGCAGCGTGCGGTTGAGCTCGCGGAGCGTCAGCGTCCTCACATCACGACCGCCGCTTTGAGGAGATCAGTCGGCGGGTCGGCGAACAGCGCAGGCAAGTCGTCGAGCAGCACGCGATGGGTGACCAGGCGCTCCCACGGATAGGCGCCGCTCGCCAGGAACCCGAGGGCGGCGCGCACGGTCGCGGGCGTGTGATGGAACGAGCCGCGCAATGTCAGCTCGCCGTAGTGCAACCGATAGGCGTCGACGGCAGGACTTGCGTCCCGCGGCAACCCGCCGAACATCACAGCGATACCCCCGGGCCGCACGAGCGCCACCGCATCCGTCCACGCCTCCTCCGAGCCGACGGCCTCGATCACGATGTCGGCGCCGCGACCGTCGCCCGGCTCGGCTCCGAACTCTGCTGCGAGTTGCTGGCGCTCCGGACGTCCCCCGACGACCACCGGCCAGCCCCCGGCATCTGCGACGCACGCAGCGAGCATCAACCCGATCGGCCCGGCTCCGAGAATGGCGACATGATCTC
Organism: Gaiellaceae bacterium; assembly: GCA_036006925.1. Classification (GTDB taxonomy): domain Bacteria; phylum Actinomycetota; class Thermoleophilia; order Gaiellales; family Gaiellaceae; genus PALSA-600. The sequence continues at coordinate 30,447 of DASYPH010000129.1, read as the reverse complement.
CGGCCGAGATGGCCGCGCGCTCGACGCCCCGCAGGCAGCACGCCAACGGCTCGACCATCGCTGCGACCTCCGGCGCGAGGCCGTGCGGCACGTGGTGCAGGTTGACGGCGGCGATCCGCTCCGGCACCACGAGCCACTCGGCGTAGGCACCCGCGAGGAAGACGAGCTCGCGACACTGCTCGCCTCGCGCGCAGCCGTCGCACACCTGGCACGGCGCTGAGTTGGCCGCCACGACGCGGCGACCGTCGACGAAGCCGCAGAACTCGTGGCCGAACGGGGCCGGCGAGGTGCGGGCGAGCAGCGGATGGCCACGGCAGTAGGTCTTCAGGTCGGTTCCGTCGGTCAATGCAACCTCGACCTGTACGAGCACCTCGCCCGGCCCGGCCTCGGGCCGTGGCACCTCGTCGACCCGTAGGTCGCCGGGCTCGTACAGGAGCGCCGCCTTCACGGCGTGAACACCACCTTGAGCACCTCGCCGCTTCGATACAGCTCGACGCCTTCGGCGAACCGTTCGAGCGGCAGCGTCTTGGACGGTGGCAGCACCAGCTGCGGCAAGACCTCGACGGCCTCGGCGAACGACGCGGGCGACGCAGAGCGCGAGCCAACGATCGTCAACTCGCCTCGGTAGACCGCGTCGAGGGAAACGGGCAGGGGGCCGTCGCAGCCGGCGAACACGAGCAGGACGCCTCCCGGCTCGAGCCGGCGCAGCGCCTCGTCGGTGCCCGCGGCCGCAGTGACGACGGCGGCCGTGACCAGCCCCTCGTCCGCGACCGCGCCGAGCGCCTGCGCCCCGGCGACCCGGTCCGGCCGCACGTCGGCCGCGACGACCTCGTGGCCGGCGCGCAGCAGCACCTGTGTCCAGAGCAGACCGATCGCGCCGCAGCCGACCACGAGCGTTCGTCCCGCCGGCACCAGCGGAGCAGCGCGGAGCACGCATGCGAGCGGCTCGATCCAGATCCCGTCGCGCTCGGCGAGGGAGGGCGGCAACGCCACGTAGTCCGTAGCGATGAGCCACTCGGCGAACCCGCCTGGCGCTATGCGCAGCGCGGCGAACGCGGCGCAGGTCGAGGAATGGCCGGCCTGGCAGCGCTCGCAACTGCCGCAGGGGACGCGATGCAACACCGCGACCGCCGTGCCGTCGGCCAGTTCGCCGGCGACCTCGTGCCCGAGCACGGTGCCGGCAGGTGCGCGCCCAAGCTTCTCGACGTCCGAACCACACAGACCGCAGGCATGCACCCGAACGAGCGAGCCGGGGCCGGTCGGCTCCGGAAGGTCGGCGAGCTTCGGCAGCCCTTCCGCGTCGAGGACGACCGCGCGCACCGCCGTATCGTAGGCGGCGCGCGCGGTCTTGCTCAGTCGGTTAGAGGTGAACCGGGAACGAGACGAGGCGGCGGTTCGAAATGCCCGCCAGGATCGGCTCGCCAGACTTGCGGGCGCGGGCCTGCATGGCCAGGAGCTGCTGCCGGGACGAAGCCGGGAAGTAGCGGTCCTGATTCATGGTCAGCGTTGCCCAACCGTCGGAGCCCGTCGCGGCCTCCGGCGGAATCGTGAACTGCGAGTACGGGACGGCCGTCGCGTAGACGAGCGCGCCCTGCACCGGCCGGCCGCCGCACGCCGAAACGTGGAAGCGGACCGTGATCGACTGCGTCGATTTGGAGATGACGGACGGCGAGATCGACTGTCCGTCGATCAGCAGCCGCGCCGGCAGGGAGACGTCCTTGACGTCGACCGTGCCGGAGCCCGACGTCGGGCAGCCGTTCGCGCTGGTCGGCGGCGGACCCGCCTTCGCCTTCACGACGGCGGTCGGAACCGACGTCGCGGCGTTCGAGCCGTCGCTGTTCTTCGCCGTCACGCGAACGCGCATCGTGTTGCCGACGTCGACGCCCTTCAGGACGTAGGTCTTGTCGGTCGCGCCGCTGATCGAGGCACAACTGCCTCCGTCGGTGTCGCAGCGACGCCACTGGTAGGTGAACGTGATCGGCGTCGTGCCGTTCCACTGGCCGTTGGCGGCCGTCAGCGTCGAACCCTCCTCGGCCGTGCCGGAGATCGTGGGTGGCGACTGGTTCGTCGGCACCGACGTGCCGGCCGCGTGGCCGGATCCGGCGCCGCCGAACGCAGCGCCGATCGCGAGTGCGGTGACCGCGAGCCCTGCTGCGGTTGCGCCCCGCCGGGCGAGCTTTCCTTGTTTCATGTTTGCCTACCTCCGATGTTGGGAGTGGTGCACACCGGCCCTTCCCGGATCGCCGAACTCCACGCGCAAAATCGGTAAGGGTTTCGTCAGGTTCTCGTAAGCTGGAGCCCCCGGCTACAATCGGCCCTCGAGCGGGGCTATAGCTCAGTTGGGAGAGCGCCTGGATCGCACCCAGGAGGTCGGCGGTTCGAGCCCGCCTAGCTCCATCGAAGAACCCCCAGTCGATAGCGCGTTCCTGCGAGCCGTCAATGGGCGCTGATGGTGAAGCTTTGGCGCAGCCATTGGGCGGAACATGATGCGGCGCGGGTGCGCCTTCTGCGACAACAGATCGCGCGGCTGCCTACGAGTTTCGCAGGAGTCCGTCGTCCGAGAGCGTTTCCTACGGCGCGCATGACTGCGTGAAACCGTGACGTTGGGCCGTGTCTCGAAAGGTGAATCGCTTGCCGGAAGCCGAACGCTCGCGCGATCCGAGTCCGGCCATCCAGCTCCGAAGAGATTCGAACCGCACACACTGCAGAACGTCTTTGCAGTTCCTTCGGTGGGTTGGTACGTCCGAATCAGATCCCGCCCCATGATGAACCGAATGGACGCCGGATCGACGAAGGCAACCACTCCACCCGAAAGCTTCTTGCACATCGCGAAATGGCAGAAGGCGGCAGATTCGAAAGACGCGATCGCGAACTGGACTCCTCCGCAAAGACAGCTACAGCGCAACGTCTGCAGGTTCACGATTCGAACGCACCTCTGCGAACCAGCATTACGGTGGGCGTCATTCCGGAACGCCGCACGCCGGGTTGATCTACTGCTCGGGCTGGAACAGTGCCAGCGTGTTGCCGTCCGGATCTTTGAACCAGGCCGACTTGCCGATGCCCCGAGTCGTCGCGACGTGGTTCAGCGTCTTCAGCGTCGGGAAGTCGTAGTCCTCGAAGATCGCGCCACGAGCCTCGAACTCACGCACATCGCGTTCGACGTCATCGCTCCACAAGCGCACCTGTGTGTGATCGGCCATGTTCGCCGCAGGACGGCCGTACACGAGCAGCGTCCCGTCCCCGCACTCGAAGAGAAGGTGATTGGGGATCGTTTCGACCGACAACGTCAGACCGACCACCCGCTCGTAGAACTCCTGGCTGCGGGCGAGATCACCCGAGCAGACAACCGCGGAAATCCTGCGAGCACCCACCGCCGCCCCCTATCGTCGAATCGCGACCCGCATGACTATCTCAGACAGCCATCGGGCCTGGCGTATCGGTGCGAATCGAGTAGAGCTCCACCCCGCCACCCGCCACCTCGGTGGGTGAGAAGCCGCCTGGGCGAGCGTTCCGGAATGACGCCTGAGACTGCGCGCTACTCAGTCCAGTAGCAGGTAGCGCCCGACAGGCAAGAGCGTGAACTCGGCGCTTTCGAGGCCGCTCGCGCCGGCGCGTGATCTGGATCGGGCGCGGCAACGAGCCGGCATGGCACCTTGCGGCTAGGGTCGTGTGACGATGCACGCGCGTAGCTCATTCATCGAGGTCGACGGCCATCGTCTGCACTGCGTCTCTGCGGGAGTGGCGGGAGCACCAGTCGTGCTGCTGCACGGGTATGGCGTCTCGGGCGCCTACATGCTGCCCCTGGCCCGCGTTCTGTCCCCGTCCTTCAGTGTGCTCGTGCCCGATCTGCCCGGCTGTGGGAAGAGTGGCCGTTCGACCACGGTTCTCGGCGTCGGCGAGCTGGCAGGGCTGGTCGGGGACCTCCTCAGCGCGCTCGAGGTCACGGCACCGACGATCGTTGCGAACTCGTTCGGCTGTCAGATCGCGACAGCGCTGGCAATCGAGCGGCCGCAGAGCGTGGGCGCACTCGTCCTGATCGGTCCCACCGTCGACCCGAAACGCCGTTCCGGCAGGCGCCAGCTCCTGAGCGCCGTGCGTGCTCTGACATCCGAACCGGAGTCACTGGTCATCGAGGGTGTGCGAGGGACCAAGCGGCAGACTGCGTTCGACCTGATCGCAACCGCGCGCGTGATCCTCGCGGATCGCATCGAGGATCGCCTGCCCCTTGTCACCCAGCCGTCCGTCGTAGTCGTAGGCGAACGCGACGCCTTCGTCGATGCGGCGTGGGGACGCCGCGCCGCCGACCTCCTGCCCGACGGAAGACTCGTGACGGTTCCGGGCGCCCCGCATGCCGTGCACTACACGGACCCCGACCTGATCGCCGGACTCGTCCGCGGGCTAGAAGTCGAGGAAGGATCGGATCGCAGCGGTGAGTTCGTCGGGAGCCTCGAGCATCGGCACGTGTCCGCACTCGAGGAGCACGAGCCGAGCCTGCGGGATCAGCCGCTGCCACTCCCGAGCCAGGCGTGACGGCACGAGCCGGTCGCGTGCGCCCCAGACTAGAAGTGTCGGCGCGGAGATCTCCGCCAGTTCCTCCGTGAGATCGCGACCGTCGACCAGCGCGATCCCTCGCGCGACGGCGACCGGGCCTGTTCGAACGGCATCGCCGACGACCATCGGCAAACGGCGGCGGATGTCGAAGAGCGCCGTCGCCAGCGGCAGCACGCGCCCTGGGAGGCTCCGCCCGCACGGGATGCCCGCGGGAGCGACGAGGACGAGCCGCGACACCCGGTCCGGCGCAATCGCCGCCAACTCGGCAGCGAACAGCCCACCGAGCGAGTGGGCTACGACATCGACGCGCTCGAGGCCGGCGGCATCCAGCCACTGCAACACCCACGACCCCATCGCAGCGCTGGGCAACGCAACGGGCGGTCGCGGCAACTCGGGAACATAGAGCCGGCGGCCGGCGGCGAGAGCCGGGAAAAGGGTCGACCACCACCGCCACGAGCCGCCGAGGCCGTGCAGAAGCACGAGCGGCCTACCGTCGCCGAGTTCGTGCTGACGCACGAGCCGATCACCGAGCCGCACCTGACGAAGTTCTGGCTCGCCGTTCACAGGCCGAGCCTAGACCGACGCGACGGCCTCCATCATCGCCTGAGTCGCTGGGTCTTATCAGCGTCGCTGCCCGCCGGGGCCGGCGTTCCGGAATGACGCCTGATCTGCGCATCGCGTGCGACGATCCGCCACGCGTGCCAATCGACGCACTCACCGCCTACGCCCACGTCGTAGAGGTGCGACGGTCGATGGAGTTCTATCGCCTGCTGGGGCCGGAGGCGAGAGCAGCCACGAGTCGGAAGGGAAGCTCGTGTGGGCTCTTCTTGCGCGGAACTCCGGCGACGCGCGGGCGAGGCTGATGCTTGGGTCTCTTTTACTGTTGGGCTCCTGACGTCCAGCGTCTACACGACGAGCTCGCGGCTGCGGGCGTGGCGGTCGGAGAGGTCACGCGTCCGTTCTGCATGCCGGCAGGCGAGTTCCGTGTCGAGGACCCCGACGGATACGTGTTACTCGTGGGTCAGCTCGCCGATCCGAGCTGAGCAGCCCCGAATAGTTCCGTCCCCTCGCTGCCGAACGCGGTGCCCGTCTAGCAGCGAGCACCGCGTCCGACAGCGTTGGCGGGCTGCGCTAGGCGTCGTACCGGCCGCCGAGCTCTGCGGCCTGCGGCCTACCCTTGTGGCCGGCCTCCTGCATGATCGGCGGCACCTCGGGGTCGGCGACGAAGCTCTGCCAGCCCTCCGCGTCCCAGTCGAAGAGCACCCAGACCCGGTCGGCCTCGTTCGGATCGCGAAACACCTGCGCGCCCTTCGAGCCGTGCTGCTTGCGCTTTTCCGCGCCCTTGGTCGAAAAGATCTTCGTGAAGCGGTCGAAATCCTCGACCTGCGTTGTTGCCAGGATCATCGTTCTCCTCCTCTACGCTGCTCGGCGCACGACCTCGAACGCCGATGGTGAGGCGAGTCTGTGCCGAGACCGTTCGCGGCGCATCGGGCGAATGCCCTACGCGGTGCGAACGAGGTCCTGCTCGAAGGCCCAGAGCGTCGCGGCGGCTCGACTGCGGACCCCGGCCTTCTCGTAGACATGCTGCACGTGATGGCCGACGGTCTTGACCGAGATGCCGAGATCCTCGGCGATTCCCTGGTTCGACTCGCCGCGCACCAGAACCAGCAGGACTTCGAGCTCGCGCTCGGTCAGCCCGGCCGGTAGCTCGCGCACTCGCTGCCGCAGGCGGTGTCCGGCCGCGTTGAGCACCGCGTCGACGGCGTCCGCGTCGAGCCGGCCCTCGGCCGCCTCCCGCAGCAACTCCGTCTCTGCCGCCGCGGCGTCGAGTGCTGCCCGCTGCGGCCGTGCCTCGCGCATCGCCCCGTAGCAGTCGGCGGCGGCCAGGATGCGCGCCGCCTGGTCGAGTCCGGAGCCGCGTGTGCCGCGGTGGTAGCCCGAGCCGTCGAGCCGTTCGTGATGCGAGCCGGCGAGGATCCCGATCGGAGCGAGCGCGACCGACTGGGCGAACGCGCGCTCGGAGAAGTGAGGGTGGAGCCGCACACGCTCCCACTCCCCGAAACCGAGCGGACCGGGCTTCTCCCAGATCGCGTTCGACACGCCCACTCGGCCGAGATCGTGCGCAAGCGCGGCGCGACGGAGGAGCGTCACGGTCGCGGTCGGGAGGCTCATGCGCCAGGCGGCGGCCTCGGCGAGATCGGCGACGCGGGTCGAGTGCTCGCGGAGCCACGGTGACTTGAGGCCGGTGAGCGCGGCGATCGCCATGAAGGCGGCATCGACCCGCTCGCCCGTGATCGAGAGCTGTGGGAATGGCTCGAGCTCGAGGGCCTGCTCCCACATCCGCGTCTCGTCCAGCTCGCCGAGCAGCTCCTCGAAGTTCCGCACTGCGAGCTCGGCCAGTTGGGGCTCGTACGCGGCACCCGTTCGCCCCTCGATCACGGCCCGCGCCTCGTCCGGGCCGCCTGCGGAGAGGAAGAGCGAAATGTCCCTCGCCACGTGCAGAAGGCGCATCGGGAGCGGGATTGCGTCGCCGCGGACGTCGGGGAAGCCCCGGCCGTCCCAGCGCGCGAAGACGTATTCGAGCGCTGCCTGGACGTTCGGACCGAGGTCGAGCCACCCTGCGAACCGCTGCGCAACCTCGCACATCGTCGCGAACCCCTCGCGGGCCCTCGGCCCCGTGTTGGCGATCGCCTCCTCGATGATCGCGGCGCGAACCTCCGGCGGCCGGCCGACACCGATGTTGGCGCGATAGAACTCGAGCACCTCTGCCGGACTTGTCGGGTCGATCAGGAAGAACGCGGCGCGGTGCGTGATGTCGTCGCCATAGAGCTGCGCCGCCTCGTGGCCGTTCGACGTGCACCCCGCGGCATGAAGGAGCGCGACGTAGTAGGTGTCGGCGAGGTCCCGAGCCGAAGCTCCCGTCAGCTCGCCGAGCCGGACCGCCAGCACGGCCGTGCGCAATGCGTGTTCGAGGGGCTGGCCGGTGCCGAGGTCGGTCGCGAGCGAGATGGCGCCGACGACCTCGGCGGCACGGATGGGCTGCTCGGCCGCGGGCGCGCTCAGACCGTCGACCGTGCCGACGGCGCGCGCGGCGTGAACGGCAGGAGCTCGTCAGCGCCGACCTGGACGATCCCGTAGCTCGATTCCGGGACAGCGTTCCACGCACCGGCCAACTGGCTGAGCGGTTCGGAGACGACGAGGCGTGTCTCGTCGTCGGCGTCCCGGAAGCGTGCGTTGTCGGGATAGAGCGCGCGCAGCGCTCCGATCTCGGTGCTGTAGTAGAGCGTGCGGGAATCCCCCTCGCTCGAGTACCGGAACGCCCACAGCTTGTCGCCGTCACTGGCGGCGAGCGTCATCTGGATCGGATGCTCGACGCCGTGCTGCGCACCGACCGCCTCGACGAGCCCGACGGCCCGCTCGACCGCCAGGGGAGGGTCGTCTTCGAGCCCGAAGGTGAGGGCGAGGAAGAAGAGCACCTCCGAGTCGGTCGAACCCTCGATCAGTGGGAAGAACGAGGGGTCGACCGCCAGCACGAGGTCCCGCTTCACCGTCGCGAAGTCGCGGATCAAGCCGTTGTGCATGAACAGCCAATTGGCGTGCCGGAACGGGTGGCAGTTCGTCTGCTGCACCGGGGTCCCGCTCGAGGCCCTGATGTGCGCGAACACGAGGCGGGACTCGACGTGAGCAGACAACTCGCGGAGGTTGCGGTCGTTCCACGCCGGCTCGACGCTCTTGAAGAGCGCCGGCGTCGCGCCCTTTCCGTACCAGCCGATCCCGAAGCCATCGCCGTTCGTCGCCTCCGCTCCCTGCTCGGAATGAAGGCTCTGGTCGATCAGCGAGTGCGAAGGCCCGTAGAGCAGCTCCTCGATCAGGATCGGGCTACCCGTGTAGGCAAGCCAGCGGCACATCGCAAACACAACCTACACGGTCGGTGCGGAAGCGTCGGTAGCGGCCATGTTTACGGCGGCGCCAACGGGGAACAACGTTGCTCGTCGGTACGCGATTTGCTGCAGCTCTGCAGCCGCGGATCGGGCGTTCTCATTCACAACTGGAGGTAAACGTGGGCATCAGTCTGAGTCTGATCTTGGCCGCCGCGGGCGCAGTGCTGCTCTGGGCGGTGGACGCGACCGTGGCAGGTCTGAACATCCACACGGTGGGTGTGATCCTGCTGGTCGTCGGAATCATCGGCTTCGTCACCTCGCTGTTCTTCCTGTCCAGCTGGGGTGGGTTCGGCAGGGGTCGCGACACCACCGTCGTTCACGACCGCGTGGTCGAGCAGTAGCCGGAGCGCAACCGAACCTACGACTCGCAACGAGAGGAGGTCCTCATGATCTGGCTCCTTGTCCTGCTGCTGTTGCTCTTCGCGATCGCCGGCGGCATCTTCGTCTCCAAGCTGCTGTTCATCTTGCTCATCCTCGCCGTGATCGTTGCGGTGTTCGGAAGTCGTTCCACTGTCTGACAAGCAATGCGGTAGGCAGAGGCCGAGCGCGCACCGCTAGATCGCGCTCGGCCTCTGCGGCGGTTTAGGGTTGGGCGGTGACGCCGTCCCGAGTCTTCTCCGTCGTACTGGCGGGCGGCGAAGGCAAGAGGCTCGCACCGCTGACCGCCGACCGCGCCAAGCCCGCGGTCCCGTTCGGAGGCGACTACCGCCTGATCGACTTCGCGCTCTCGAACCTCGTCAACGCGGGTTTCCGTCAGATCGTCGTCTTGACCCAGTACAAGAGCCACAGCCTCGACCGGCACATCGCGACGACCTGGCGCCTCTCACCGCTGATGGGCAACTACGTGACGCCGGTCCCCGCCCAGATGCGCCGAGGGCCGCGGTGGTTCGCAGGCTCGGCCGACGCGATCTACCAGAACCTCAACCTCGTGTACGACGAACGTCCCGACACGATCTGCGTGTTCGGCGCCGACCACATCTACCGCATGGACCCCCAGCAGATGATCGACCAGCATCTCGCGACCGGGGCCGGCGTGACCGTCGCAGGCATACGTGTCCCGATCGACCAAGCCGCCGAGTTCGGGATCATCGAGCCGGCGGCCGACGGCCGGACGATTCGCGCCTTCCGCGAGAAGCCGGCCGATCCGGTCGGTCTCGCGGACGCCCCGGGCGTCGTGCTCGCCTCGATGGGCAACTACGTCTTCAGCGCCGACCTGCTGGTCGAGGCGGTCACCACCGACGCCGACGACCCGACGTCGAACCACGACCTCGGTGGCGACATCATCCCGATGCTGGTCGAACGTGGCCAGGCGTGCGTGTGGGACTTCGCCGCGAGTGACGTGCCCGGCGCGAGCGACCGCGACCGCACGTACTGGCGGGACGTCGGGACGCTCGACGCATACTACGACGCCCACATGGATCTGGTCTCGGTCGAGCCCGTGTTCAACCTGTACAACGCCGAATGGCCGATCCTCACGTGGCACGAGCCGCTGCCGCCCGCCAAGTTCGTGTTCGACGAGCCGGGCCGGGTGGGTCACGCGTTGAACTCGCTCGTCTGCTCGGGCGTCGTCGTCTCGGGCGGGACCGTCAACCGATCGATCCTCTCGCCCGGCGTGCGAGTCCATTCGCATGCCGAGGTGAGCGGCACGGTGCTGATGCACGGCGTCGACGTCGGGCGTGGAGCCGTGGTCAAGAACGCGATCGTCGACAAGAACGTCATGATCAAGCCGGGTGCGAAGGTCGGCGTCGATCCCGAAGCCGACCGGAAACGCTTCGTCGTGTCGGACGGCGGCGTCGTCGTGATCGGCAAGGGCGACACGGTCGAGACTTAGTGCACCCCCGCGTCGCACTTCTGACCCGCGAATATCCGCCGGACGTCTACGGCGGCGCGGGCGTGCATGTGCAGTACCTCGCGCGGGAGCTCGCGAAGCTCGTCGATATTACGGTCCATTGCTGGGGCGGCGAGCGGCCGCCCGGCGAGCAGCCGCAGGTCGTCGCACATCAGCCGTGGGAACGGCTCGCCGGCCCTACACCCCCCTCGGCCGCGCTCCAGGCCGTCTCGGTCGACCTGACGATGGCCGCCGCGGTGGCGGGCACCGACCTCGTGCACAGCCACACGTGGTACGCGAACCTCGGCGGGCATTTCGCCAAGCTGATCCATGGCGTGCCGCACGTCGTCACCGTCCACAGCCTCGAGCCGATGCGACCCTGGAAGGCCGAGCAGCTCGGCGGCGGCTACGCGCTCTCGAGCTACTGCGAGCGCACCGCCCTCGAGGGCGCAGATGCGATCGTCGCTGTCTCCGCCGAGCACACCCGCGATCTCTTCGCCTCGTACCCCGCAATCGACCCGGAGCGAGTGCATGTGATCTACAACGGCATCGACACCAATGAGTACGCGCCCGACTACCGCACCGACGTACTGGAGCGCTACGGCATCGACCCCGCGCAGCCGTCGGTCGTCTTCGTCGGGCGAATCACCAGACAGAAGGGCCTTACGCATCTGCTCGACGCGGCGCTCGAGATCGACCCGTCCGCCCAGCTCGTGCTCTGCGCGGGCGCCCCCGACACGTCTGAGCTGGCAGCCGAGATCGGAACGAAGGTCGAGCGGGTTCGCGCAGCCCGCGGCAACGTGGTGTGGATCGACCAGATGCTCGCCAGGAGAGAGGTGATCCAGCTCCTCAGCCACGCGACGGTCTTCGTGTGCCCCTCGATCTACGAGCCGCTCGGCATCGTCAACCTCGAGGCGATGGCGTGCGAGGCGGCGGTCGTCGCAACGGCCACCGGCGGGATCCCGGAGGTCGTCGACGAGGGGCGAACCGGTCTGCTCGTCCCGTTCGAGCCGCGCGCCGACGGCTCGCGCGAACCGGTCGACGCGAGCGCGTTCGCCGGAGCGATCGCGGCTCGCGTGAACGAGCTACTCGCCGATCCTGCCCGGGCTCTGCAGCTCGGACAGGCCGGCCGCCGGCGCGCCGTCGAGCGCTTCAACTGGTCCGCGATCGCCGCCGAGACCGTCGCGCTCTACGGAACCCTCGCCTGACGCGACCTGGGGCCGTTGTAGCCGTTCGCACATCACCCGCATCACAGCCTGCGCGAAGTACGGCGTCTCGGAGACGAGGTACTGGAAGCGGCGCTCGTCGAGAGCGACCAGCTCGCAATCCTTCGAGGCGGTGGACGATGCGCTGCGGCCGAGCCCGTCGACGAGCGCCATCTCCCCGAAGATGCCGCCCTCGCCCACGGTCTCGAGCAACTGGTCGCCGTAATGCAGGACGACGGCGCCGCTACGGACGACGTAGACGAATTCGGCAGGATCGCCGGCCACGAAGACCGGCTCGCCGGCGGCGAACGTGACGACGTTCTGCTCGCCACGCGTGAACAGCTCGAAGTAAGGGGTCGTTACGCGGGCGACGCTAGATCGCCGCGCCGCAGACGGACAACGCCCGTCACCACTTCGTCATCACGTCCCAACCGCTCGGTCACCAAGCGACAGGGTTCGGCGCCTCAGGCGTCTTTGCGGTGCTGGGCGTCGTCGATCAGGTCGACGACGAGCCAGAAGGCGAGCACGATCACGACTGCCAGGGCGCCGCCGAGGAGCATGTTCACGAGGGAGCTCATGCCAGTTCTGGTTCGACGCCCGCCTGGATCTCCCTAGGCGGCGGGTCGAACCTCCACGTAGGTCGCATGCAGGTCGGGCTCACAGGTCAGGAGCGCGTCGACGACATCCGGGTCGAACTGGCTGGCCCGGCCGCGCGTCACCTCGGTGATCGCCTCGTCCCAGGAGACGGCCGTGCGGTAGGGGCGCTCGCCGGTCATCGCGTCGAGCGCGTCGGCGACCGCGAAGATGCGGGCCTCCGTCGGGATATCGCTGTCCGCATGGCGATCCGGGTAACCCGTGCCGTCGAAGCGTTCGTGGTGGGAGCGAATCACGCGCAGCCCCGCACCCTGCAGCAGCGGCACGTGCGAGACGAGCTGCTCGCCGAGCAGCGTGTGCTTCTGCATGCATGCTCGCTCGGCGTCGTCGAGGGGGCCTGGCTTCAGCAGAACCTCGTCCGGGATCGCGATCTTGCCGACGTCGTGCAGCAGGAAGCCCCATTCGAGGGTCGGATCGTCGACCAGCGACGGCTTTACCTCGAGCGTCAACCGCGTCGCATACGCCGACACCCGATGCGAGTGTTCGCTCGTGCCGAAGTCGCGAGTCTCGAGCGCGTCGACGAGTGCCTCGAGCGTCTGCCGGTAGGAGTGCTGGAGCAGATCGTGCTGGCGCTGCCCGATCTGAATCAGGCGGCGCAGCTCGCCGGCGCCCTCGCCGCCCTGCTCGCTCTGAGCGAGCGCGGTCTGAAGAGGAGAGACACCAACGAGCCGCTCGAGCGTCGCCAGCAAGTTGAGGGGGTCGAACGGCTTACCGATGAAGGCGTTGGCGCCGGCGGCGACGGCGCGCAGGCCCGCCTCTTGCGAGCCGCTGATCGCGACGATCGGCATCGTCTTCGTCTGCAGGCTCTCCCGCAGGCGTTCGAGGTAGAAGATGCCGTCGACGCCCGGCAGGCCGATGTCGAGGACGATCGCGTCCGGACGCGTTCCGATCAGCAGCCGTTCGGCCTCGATCACATGGTGCGCTTCCAGGACACTGATTCCCTCGAGCTCGAAGATCGTCCGAAGCAGCTCGCAGAGCGCCAGGTCGTCATCGACGATCAGGACCTGAATCTCACGACTGTCTCGCATCGGACTCCCCCTCGCAGAACCGCGTTGTTGTAGACCACCGAATCGGCGGCGCCGGGCCAGGCCTTGAACGTCAATAGCGGGGACGTTTCCATAGCCGAACCTGCCGAAAACCGCCGTCAACTGACGAGCAGACGACCACGAGGTTCACCCGATCGAGGGAGCGAACGGCCAGGAGTCGCCGCGCCCGTCGCGAACCCGCACCACTACGAACGGAACGATGCACCCAGGCCCCAGCAACCTGCTTGTGGAGTTGGAGCAGCTCGAGCGACGGGAGCGTGAAGTCTCGGCGTTTCGCAAGAGGCTGCACGACCGCCTCGACAGTTTCCCGAACGCGGTGACCCAGGCCCACGAGCGGCAGGTCTCCGCCGAGCGCCGCGAGCTCCACGTCCGAATCGACGAGTTGCGCGCCGCCCTTCACCTGCAGTGACGGCGCTCGTATGATCGACGCATGGCGACCACCGAGGCGCGTGCCCAGGCGCTACTGGATGAGATCAGCGAGCTCTACGCGATCCTGCTCCGGATCAGCCGCCGCGTCCAGCATGACGAGCCGATGACGGCCACCCAGCGCCTGGCGCTGATCGAGATCGCAGTGGTCGGACCGCTGCGTCTGCGCGAGCTCGCGGCACGGATGGACACGACCGATGCGACCGCGAGCCGGGCCGTCGACCTGCTCGAGGAGTATCGCTTCGTCGCCAGGCGCCCCGATCCGGACGATCGGCGCGCGATCCAGATCGTCGTTACGGCCAAGGGGCGCCGCTGGTCGGACCGGCGGCGTGCACAGCTCCACGATCTGCTCGCCGAGCTCCCGGCGAACGTCGCCTCCGTCAAGCTGGGCGCCGATATCGCGCGCCTGAATGCTGCTCTGCGCGAAGCGACCGGCCACGGCGACGTGGCGCGCGGGGCGCTGCTCGCCCCATAGCCGTCTACCCTGGCCGAGATGACCAAGGTGCTCGTGGTCGAGGATGACGCCGACCTCCGCGGCGTGCTCCTCCGCGGTCTGCGCGAGGAGGGCTTCGAGGCCGCCGGCGTCGGTACGGGCGCCGAGCTGCTCGCCCGCATCGAGCCCGAGGCACCCGGCGTGCTGATCGTCGACATCGGGCTACCGGACGCCGACGGGCGGGACGTCTGCCAGGCGCTGCGCGCTCAGGGCGTGCAGACGCCCGTCCTGTTCCTGTCGGCTCGGGATGCGCTCACCGACCGCGTCACCGGGTTCAGCGCGGGCGGCGACGACTACGTGACCAAGCCGTTCGCGTTCGTCGAGCTCGTCGCCCGGTTGCACGCCTTGCTGCGGCGAGCCGGTGACACCGGGGCGGTCAGGCGCGGGCCGCTCCGTCTCGACCCGATGGCGCACGCCGCATTCGTCGATGCGACCAAGATCCCGCTCACGCCGACCGAGTTCCGGCTGCTCGCCAAGCTCGTCTCGATGCCCGGCCAGGCCGTTCGGCGCCGAGACCTCGTGCAGACAGGCTGGCCACACGGGGCACGAGTTCGCGACAACACGCTCGATGCCTATATCGCACGGCTGCGGCGCAAGCTGGCGCCCCACGAGTCCGCCCCGCACATCGTCACCGTGCACGGCGTCGGCTACGCGATCGAATGAGCGACCGGCTGCGTGGCGTCCGGACGCGGCTGCTCCTCGCAGTACTCGCAGCCGTGACGGTGGCGCTCGCCGCGGCGACGGTCGGCTTCAACGTCCTGCTCGTCCGCTCGAGCGCGGACGACGCCGATTCGCTCCTGCGTCAGCGCGCGACGGCCGAGCGGGCGCAGCTCGCCGTCGTAAACGGCTCGGTGCGGCTCGCGGAAGGAGCGGACGGGCCCCTTGGCGACAGCCACATCTGGATCTTCGACGGCACCCACGTGCTCGAACAGCCCCGCTCGCGCGCCGAGACCACGGCTGCAGCCCGCGCCCTCGCCGGCGGGCCGAGCAAGTACGTCTCGGTCAAGTCGACCGACGAGCGCCTCTACGCATTGCCCCTGATGGCGGCCGGGCGTCAGGTGGGGACGATCGTCGCCGGGCTCTCGCTGTCGCCCTACGAGCAGACCGAGCGCTCTGCGCTGCTCGCGTCACTCGTGTTCGCCGCGACGCTGCTGCTCGTCTCGTGGGGCGCGGCCGTCTGGCTGCTGCGCGCGGCGCTGGAGCCCGTCGCCGAGATGACGACGCTGGCCGGCGCCTGGAGCGAGAACGATCTGGACCGGCGCTTCGCACGCGGCGAGCCCTACGACGAGCTGTCGAGGCTCGCCTTCACCCTCGACCGCTTGCTCGATCGCATCGCTGCGAGCCTGCGTCACGAACGGCGCTTCTCGGCGGAGCTGTCGCACGAGCTGCGGACACCGCTCGCGCGGGTGGCGGCGGAGGCAGAGCTTGCGCTCCGACGGCCGCGCGAGCCCGAGGAGTACCGGCGGGCGCTGGCGGTGATTCTCGCGAATGCCGACCAGATCGCGCGCATCGTCGACACGCTGCTCGCGGCGGCGCGTGCCGAGGCAGGCCCGCGCGGCGTCGCCGACGCCTCGGCCGCCGCACAGGCCGTGGTCGAGTCGGTCGGGCAGCTCGCGGCCGAGCGCCATCTCGATCTCACCGTCGACGGCGCCGAGTCGCTTCGGGTCGGGATCGATCGCGATCTCGCCGAACGGATCTTGCACCCGGTGCTCGACAACGCCTGTCGCTACGGCCGGCACGAGGTGCGGCTGTCGATCGCGCGCGAGAACGGCAGCGTCGCGTTCACGATCGTCGACGACGGCCCCGGCATCACCGACGACGAGGTCGATTCGATCTTCGAGCCGGCGGTGCGCGGCACCGCCGGACGCGACAACGGCCCATCCGCCGGTCTCGGGCTCGCGCTCGCACGTCGCCTGGCTCGAACGGTCTCCGGCGACGTCGAAGCCGAGACGTCGACGGAGGGTGGCCGCTTCGTTGTCCGTCTGCCGAGCGCATAGCCGCAGCATGCGACGGTCATGCGACTGTCAGGGCCGGTCGCCGAGCATCGGAGTCGTGTCTGCATGCCGCGTCGTCGCCGGACTGCTCGTCGCCTGTCTCGTGGTCGGATGCGGGGCGTCGCGCAAGACGGTCGGAACCGTTACGCCCAGCGGCGTCAAGACGGCGTTCCATCGGCGAGCGGTCGAATGGCGGCTCTCGGCGAGCGTGACAGGTCGACTGGGCGCACCACTGCAGGATGCGGCGCCCGCCGCAACGCGAGGCTTCGTCGTGCTGCTGGGCGGCCTGAGCGCCGCCGACACCTCGACGAGCGGTGTCCTACACGCCACAGCGCGAGGCGCCCGGACCGTCGGGAGCCTGCCGACGGCTCTTCACGACGCGGCGGCCGCGACGCTCGGCGGTCGCACCTACGTATTCGGCGGCGGCGACGGCATCGCGCAGCTCGATCAGATCGTGCGCGTACCTGCCGCGCCTGCCGGTCACCTCCCAGCGCCGAGCTCCGACCAGAGCGGCGCGACGATCGGCAACACGGCGTATGTCGTCGGCGGCTACACGGGCCAGCGCTGGCTGAACACGATCGTCGCCTTCGACGCACACCATGGAGCACGAGTCGTAGCGCACCTCCCGACGGCCGTGCGCTACGCCGCAGTCGCGGCCGCGAACGGTTCGCTGATCATCGCCGGCGGGTCGTTGCCGGACGGCACCGCCAGTCGCGCCATCTACGCCTGGTCGCCGGGCCAGGGGCGCGCGCGGCTGATCGGCCGGCTTCCGGCCGCGACGACACATGCCGGCGCAGCCTCGCTCGGAGATGTCGCGTACATCGTCGGCGGCCGTGGAGCGTCGCTCGATACGCCGACCGACCGCGTCGTTGCGGTCGATGTCCGCAACGCGAGCGTGCGCCTGGCGGGACGCTTGCCGCAACCGACCTCCGACGCGCCTGCGGCGACTCTCCGCGGCCGCATCCTCGTCTTCGGCGGTCACACGGCCGGCGGCACGACCGACGCGATCGTGTCGCTCGTCCGCCGTGCGCCCACCACCGCGAGACGAGTGACGACGGCAAATGTCTACGCCGCCGATACGCCAACCTCATTCCACGGTGCGGCGCGGCATGCCCGTCAACTCGTCTACGTCCCGAACAGCCTCAGCAACACCGTGGACGTGATCGATCCGCACACCTACAGAATCGTCGAGCATTTCGCGGTTGGCGCGCTGCCGCAGCACGTCACGCCGGCGTGGGATCTCAAGACGCTCTACGTGCTGAACGACCAGGGCAACAGCCTCACCACGATCAACCCGACGACCGGGAAGCCCGGACGAACGATCCCGGTCGACGACCCGTACAACATGTACTTCACGCCCAACGGGCAGTACGCGATCGTGGTAGCCGAGCGCCTGCACAGACTCGACTTCGTGGACGCTCACAGCTTCAAGCTCCACCATGCGCTGACGGTGCCGTGTGCCGGGATCGACCACATGGACTTTTCGGCCGACGGCTCGTACCTGATCGCCAGTTGCGAGTTCTCCGGGCAACTCGTGAAGGTCGATGTTGCGAGCGAGCAGGTCGTCGGAGCGCTGACGCTTCCGGATGGCGCCGGCGCGATGCCGCAGGACGTGAAGCTCTCGCCCGACGGCAGAGTCTTCTACGTGGCGGACATGATGGCGAACGGGCTCTGGAAGGTCGATGGCGACACCTTCCGCGTCATGGGCTTCCTGCCGACTGGGAAGGGCACCCACGGCCTCTATCCGAGCCGTGACGCGCGACTCCTCTACGCGACGAACCGCGGGGCGGGGACCATCTCGGTGATCGACTTCGCGTCCGAGAAGGTCGTCCATACGTGGGCGATCCCGGGTGGCGGCAGCCCGGACATGGGCGGAGTCTCGGCAGACGGCAAGGTGCTCTGGCTCTCCGGACGCTACAGCGGCGTCGTCTATGCGATCTCGACCACCAGTGGGAAGCTGCTCGCCAAGATCCCGGTCGGCAGCGGCCCGCACGGCCTGTGCGTCTGGCCCCAGCCGGGCAGGTACTCGCTGGGTCACACTGGCATCCTGCGCTGATGCTCCTCGTCGCCCTGGCGCTGCTGGTCGCGCCGAAGCCGCTGATCGTCCAGAAGGCGATCCCGTTCCCGCCCGCGCGGCGCGCCGAAACCGTTGCCTATGCCCAGCGCCACTACGGCCTCGACACCTGGCGGCTGAACACGCCACACGTGATCGTCGAGCATTACACGGCGACGACGACGTTCGCGTCGGCGTGGAACACCTTCGCCGCCGACTCACCGGATCCGGAGCTCGGCGAGCGTCCCGGCACGTGCGTGCATTTCGTGATCGATCGGGACGGGACGATCTACCAGCTCGTGCCGCTCTCGACGATCTGCCGCCATACCGTCGGCCTCAACTGGACGGCGATCGGCATCGAGCACGTGGGCACGAGCGACGCGTCGATCCTCGACAACCCACGCCAGCTGCGCGCGTCGCTCGGGCTGACGCTCTGGCTGATGAGCCGCTACGGCATCTCGCTGCCGAACGTGATCGGCCACGCCGAGAGCCTGACGAGTCGCTACCACCGCGAGCGATACGCACCGTGGCGCTGCCAGACGCATGGCGACTGGCAGCGAGCCGACATGGCCGTCTACCGAGCGCGGCTCGACCGGCTCGCCCGCGCGCAACACGTCGCCGTGTCGCACGCGGGCGGACCCGTTCGCTCCACGTGCTAGAGGCTTGATGTGGATTGGAGGTGCCGTCGGATTCACATCGAGCCTCTAGAGCGAATCGCCGGTCTCGAGCAGCGTCTTCAGTCCGCTCAGCACGAACATCCAACCGGAGCCGGAGACGCTGGCCGCGGTCTGCGGCGAGTCGTCCAGCTGGTCGTGGACCAGCGTCAGCTTCGAGACGCCGCCGTCCTGCGCCTCGATCTCCCACGTCACTCTGCTCGGCGGCTCAGCAGCGAATCTGGGGTCGTAGAGCGACTGCCACTGATGCGAGAGCCGCCGCGGCGGGTCCCACTCGAACACCGGCCCGTCACCCCACGACTCCGAGCCGTCCGGTGAGGTCGACGTTCGCCGCTCCGGGGTGATCGTGACCCGCGACCCGTGGAAGTACCTGGTCGTGAAGGTCGGGTCGATGATTGCCTCCCAGATCTGCTCTGGCGTCGCCTTGATGAACACCTGATAGACCTGCACCGTCGTCACGGGGTTCTCGACTGTCGTCGTGCTCATGCTGTTCCCTCCAAATCGCTCTTGAGGTCGAGGAGCGCCGAAACCATGCGCTCCGTGTACTTGTCGATCCACCGGTCGTGGATCTGGCGGATGGGCACGGGATTCAGGAAGTGCAGCTTCTCGCGTCCCCGCCGCCGCGTGACGACCAGCCCGGCCTCCTCGAGCACCCGCAGGTGCTTCATGACGCCGAAGCGAGTCATCTCGAGCTCCGAGTCCAACTCGCCGAGCGTGCGGCCGTCGCGCTCGAAGAGCAGGTCGAGCAAGAGACGCCGGCTCGGGTCGGCGAGCGCACGAAACACGGCATCGTCGTTCACGTCGACGTGAATCTTATGTGACCATAAGGTCACCTGTCAAGAATCGATTTCGCCGCCGACGGCCCCGACGCTCGGGTCCACCCTCCCCCGGACATCCCCCCGGACGTCGTCGCGGGCGCCGGCGCGGAGCCGTTGCGGCGATCTTCTCAGGGAGCCGTGATCAGCTCCAAGTCGTGCTTCAACGCGGCGAGATCGAAGCCGTTCGGCGCACGTCCGTCACGCAGGAAGTCGGTCGACAGGATGCAGTACGACTCATCGCAGTAGCGGTCCCAGAACGACCACGTCAGCACCTGCAGGCGACCCCAGGTGACGACTGTCAGCCGGGCGTCGTCGAGCGCGACGACGTCGACCGCATGCCCACCCCACGAGCCGGGCTTCGCCTCGCCACCGAGCGACCCGGTCCAGTCCCAGACCTGCTGAGTCTGCGCGGTGAGCGGCAGCGAAAGGCCGATATAGAGGCCGCCGAACAGCCACGCCGCCGTGCGCGTCAGCTCGTGATCGTGCGCGCCGACCGCTGCGAAGGCGCCGATCCGGTGGCCGCCGAGCCCGCGCTTGCGCCAGTACCGCAGGACGTCGAGCTCGATCGCCCCCTCTTCGCCGGTCAGCGGATCGGTCAGACGCACCGCGTCGAAGGCGCGCACGACCGCCTCCTCGGAGACTTCGACCGCCGCGCCGGCAGCCGCGGCCGTCCAGGCTTCGATCATGTGCGCGGCTGCCGCGGTCGTGCAGTCGCCACGCGTGTCGTTCGCGTACATCGGCCACTCGCCGACATTCGCGGTCACGTCGATCCGATCAGGCGGCGTCGGCAGCGCCGCCGGGTCGACGTACGTGCGGAGCCGCAGCGTGCGCACGTCGGTACGAACGGACAGCTTCCCGAGCTTGCCGGTCGCGAGTGCGGTGCTGGTGGTCAACAGGCCCTCCTCATGGTCTCCGGACTGTTTCGTCCATTTCGAAGACCGCAGGTGCCGCGAGACGGTTTTTACAACGTTCGGCCGGGGTTCGTCAAGCGTCGTCGGTCGCCCACGCGGCCAACAGGCCACGGTAGTGGGCGACGAAATGCTCGTGCTCGTGGGCGGGGAACGTCGTCGAGACCGTCGCGACGAGCACGTCGTCGAACTCGGTCGAGGTGAACCAGCCGTGGGCGATTTCGTCGAGGTGCCCGAGGTGGGCGTCGCAGAACTCGCGGTACGCGTCGACCTGGAAGTAGTCGTCGGCGAGCAGACGGTACTCGGCGAGCTTCTCCTCGTACGAGAGATCGTCGCGGTCGCCGTGTTGGAAGTAGTCACGGGAGTTCTGGTTGACGAGCATCGGGCGCCGCGTGACCGCACAGAACGCCGACCAGCGAACGAGCGCTTTGATCGCCCACGGGAAGTAGTAGTGGAGCGAGGTCAGCGCGACGTCGGGTGAGGCGTTGGCGTAGTCGATCGGGTGGGCGATGCCGTCCTTGACGATCGTCTCGCACGAGTTGAACTCCCAGCGGAAGAAGGCATTCACGAGCCTCGAGATGGTGACGATCTCCTCGCCGAGCTCAGGCGAGAGGAAGTCGTGGCGCACCTGATAGCGGTCGTACATCGGCTTGGCGGGGTCGAACCACATCGACATCGTCTCGGCGCCGATCGAGAGCGAGCGCACGAACACGTCGAAGTCCTCGAGCGCCGTCTGCAGGTGCATCATCCGCTCGCCCGAGTCATCGTAGTTCGCGCGCAGCTCTTCGGGCGAGCCGACGCGAGAGACGCCGATCCACTGGCCGCCGTCGAACGGCTTCATGAAGAGCGGGAAACCGATGTTCGCGCCGATCGCCTCGAGATCGAACGGCGCGTTGTAGCGCTCGGCGGTTTCCTGGAAGCGCGGGTTCGCAGGCGGGACCTTGTGCGGGATCAGCCACGTCTCGGGCACGCGGATGCCGAGCCGCATCAGCGCGCAGTACGCCGAATGCTTCTCCATCGCCTGAAAGGTGAAGGGGTTGTTGAGCAGGTAGACGTCGTCCATCAGCGCGATCTTCTTCAGCCACGCACGCGGCAGGTCGTACCACCACGCAAGCCGGTCGATCACGAGCGCGTATTCCGGCCGGGAGCGAAGGTCGAACGGCTCGTTCAGGATCCGCGCCGTGCGCAGCGTCGTGCCGTCGACCGGCCCGAGCCGGCCGACGAGCGCCTCGAAGGCGGCGGGCCAATCCTCCTCGGTCCCGAGGAGCAGTCCAATCGTCGACTCAGACAAGGCGGGACAGATGATGCGCGATCTGTCGGCGCCATGACGGCCAGTCGTGCGGGACGTCGTGGCCCCAGAGGTCGAGTTCGTGGCGGAGGCCCTTCTCTCCGAGCAGGGCCGCGAATCGCTTCGTCGATTCGAGCGCTCCGGTCGTGTCCTCCCATTGGCCCTGTCCGCACACGAGCTGCAGTGATGCCCGGCCGCGCAGCCAGTCGAGATGGTCGCCATGGAGATGAGCGACGTAGTCCATCGGGTTCGAGAAGTAGACGGCGTCGCCACGCTCGCCGCCGCCCTGCACCGCGACGTCGTAGACGCCGCTCAGGCCGATCGCGAGCGGAAAAAGATCGGCACGCTTGAGGCAGAAGTTCGCGGCGTGGTAGGCGCCGAACGAACAGCCGGTCGCGGTCAGCTCGGAGGTGCTCGAGTCGGCCTGCACGAACGGCACCAGCCGCGAGAGGATCCACCATTCGTAGTGGCCGTGGCGGCTGGCGCGCTCCTCGAGCGACAGGTCGCGCCTCGTCCAACTCTCGCTGTCGTACGACGGGACGCAGTAGAGCTTGATGCGACCCGCGTCGAGGAGCTCGCCGAGCGCCTCGACCATGCCCCGCTCCTCCCAATCGGCCGCCTGGCCGTCCTCGGACGGGAACGCGACCACCGGGCGGCCGTAGTGGCCGTAGGCGAGCGTGACGCCGCCGTCGACCTCGACTGCACGCCGCTGCATCAGGAGACCGCCTCGATCAGCGCCGGCAGGTGCGGGTCGAACGCATCGCGCCAGCAGGTCCACGTGTGCGCGTCACGGATCTCGGCGAGCCACGCCGGGTAACCCTGGGCGACCAATGCCTCGGCAACCGCATGGTTGTTCGCGCGGTTCTCCTCGGCGGTGCCGCAGGTGAAGGCGACGGGGATCGGCTCGCCCGCACCGCGCAACACGTTGCCGACGAACCGGGTGATGCGCTGGTAGCGAGGAAAGCTCGACTCCTGCTTGTCGGATCGCTGGCGGAAGAAGCTGCCCGATTGCAGCAGCAGGCCGTCGAACGAGCGCGGGTGGCGGACGTGTGCGTGCAGCATCGCCAGGGCGCCGAGACTTGCACCCATGCCGATCCGCTTGCCGTGGGGGACGTGCCTGGCCAGCTGCGGCAGGAGCTCGCGGGTGAGCGCACCGCCGTACAACGCCGACGCCGAGTACGTCTCGTTCCGGTCGACCGGCTGGATCAGGGCCGCGTGGAGAGGCGGGATTCGCTCTTCCCAGCTCATCACGTCGAGGAAGCGCGTCAGGGCTGCGTACTCGGCGTACTCCGGCCCGTCGTGGACGACGAGCAGCGGCGCGTCCGCGCCGGGGGGCTCCGGCGTCGCATACAGCTGTACGTGCACACGCGCCACGAGTCGGCGGCAGCGCAGCTCGAGGTGCTCGACGTGGCCGGCGTCGGCAATCGAGTCGAGCCAGTGAGGCAGCTCGTACTCCGGCCATTCGATCACCGACTTGTGGCCGAACGGGCCGGATGCGCGCTGCCGGTTCGAGGGGTCCGGGACGAATGCACCGTCGAGGCCGAGCAGGTACTCCATCCGGTCGGCGTCGGGGCGCGGGAACCTGACGCGCCATTCGCCGTCGGCCCACTCGAGCGCGGGGCCGGTCCGGGGCCGGGACACCTCTTGCCCGAGCACCACCTCGTCGAAGCGGTGCTCGGGATCGGGCAGGCGAAGCTCGACCGCGTCGTCGAAGACGCGGGGCGGTGTCAGTGCTTCTTCTTGTTGCGATTCGCGCGTGCGCGAATCTTGTACTCCCGGACCCGTTCCTGCCGAAGCAGGTGGTTGCGGCGTAGCTCGATCGCGTCGAGCTCCCGCTGCAGCTTCACGTAGCTCTGCCAGCGCTCGTGGGACAGCGTGCCGTCCCCAAGCGCTTCACGGATGGCGCAACCAGGCTCCTGGTCGTGGTTGCAGTCCGAGAAGCGGCAGCGGCGTGCGATCTCGTCGACGTCGCCGAACGTCTGCTCGAGGTCGGCGTCCCAGAGCTGCAGCTCGCGAATCCCGGGAGTGTCGAGCACGATCCCGCCTCCGGGCAGAAGAATCAGCTCACGCCGGGTGGTCGTGTGCCGGCCGCGCTGGTCGTCGGCGCGCACTTCTTGCGTGTCGAGCAGCTCCTCACCCGCGAGCGTGTTGACGATCGTCGACTTGCCGACACCCGACGAGCCGAGGAGCACTGCGGTGCGGTTTCCTTCGAACCACCCGAGCAGTGAATCCATCCCGTCGCCGGTCTGCGCCGACACGGCGAGCACGGGACAGGCGCCGAGGGTGACGGTCTCGGCTTCGGCCAGGTACGGCGCGACGTCGTCGACGAGGTCGGTCTTGGTGAGCAGGACGACGGGTTGAGCGCCGCTCTCCCACGCCATCGCGAGGTAGCGCTCGAGCCTGCGGACGTTGAAGTCGAGCGGCAGCGCCTGTACGAGGAACGCCACGTCGATGTTCGCGGCGAGGATCTGCTCGCGGGTCGCCTGCCAGACCTCCTTGCGCGAGATCGACGTGCGTCGCTGCAGGACGACCTCGATCTGGTTCGTGGCGGGGTCGAGCCCGACCCAGTCGCCGACGGCAGGCAGGTTCTCCTCGCGCACGAGGTGGTTGGCGGCGCTCATGCGCAATTCACCCGCCTCGGAGAGGAGGTCGTAGGCGCCTCTGTGTTGCACCGCGACCCGGGCGGGCTCGAGGCCGTCGGCGCGATGCCCGGCGAACGCGGCCTCGAAGCCGTCGTCCCAGCCGAGCCGATGCAGGTGGGAATCCGTGACCGGAAGTGTCAACCAATGCTCCTTTGCGTGCGAATCGATGGACGGGCAGACCGCCCGTCGGCCGTCGCTAGGAGCGCTCGGTCGGACGGGCGGCGGTGTGGAAAACGCTGAATTCGACGACTCGTTTCATCTCACGACCACCTCCTCGTCCGGGTTTCCAGGCATTCTGCGGGCAGTCCGCGCTTTGCGCAAGTCCAACGTCGGCGCTACGCTCGGCGCCCACCAGCGATTTCGACCCCCGAAAGGCCACCCCCGCCATGCAGAAGCGAGCCCCCTACAACCTTGTCCTTGTCGCCGTGGCAGCCGCACTCGCGGGCTGTGGCGGAGGTGGCAGCAGCTCGTCCGGGAGCTCCGGAGGCACCGTCGACTCGTCCAAGGTGAACGGGATCACCGTCGGCAACTGCCTGAACACGAGCGACTTTCTCGTTCAGCCCAGCCTTGCCGTGCTGAACGGTCAGGCGCCGTCAGGCGTTGTCTTCACGCTCACCTTCTACAAGGACGACGCGACGGCGAAGGCCGCGGCTGCGAAGAAGAACCCGAAGACGACCGCGCTCGTCGAGAACGGCGTCGTCGACTTCAAGGGCAACCCGTCGATCTACGCCGGCGCCCCGCCCGCGAAGATCTCCAAGGTCGAGCTGGCCGCGATCAAGACCTGCATCGACAAGGCGAAGTAGGAACTCGCCGAGAGTCGCCGCGGTACACTTGCCTCGCCCGCGGCGCGGTGAGGTTCCGAACCGGGTCAGATCCGGGAGGAAGCAGCCCTAAGGATCCCTCACCGGTGCCGCGGACTTCTTCTGGCGAGGGCGCGGTGCCCCGGCACCGCTATTCGGCTTCGTAGCTCTTGACCTGGCGACGGTCGTAGACCCACGCAATGAACAGCAGGACGATGCAGAGGACGGTGAACGCGCCGAGGAAGCCCCATGCGTACACGGCCCGGCTGAAGATGAGCAGCAGGATCATGCCGCCGATCCCGCAGGCGAAGACGACGCCCACGAGGCCTGCCCAGAACTTGAACCCGGGTCCGTCTGATTCCGATTCCGCCATCGACGCGAGTATGGACGATCGAGTGGTCGGCGTCCACCGACAGGCGACCATCACGTCACTCGACGACCGCGAGCTCGAGGCCGAGGAGGTCTGCGACCTTGCGGATCCGTGCCACCTGGTGCCCGACGCCGAGTGCTACGTGGTGCGTCGGGCCGACGGCGCACCAGGCGTCGAAGAACGCGGTCGGCGCAGAGGAGAACTTGATCCGTGAGTTCGTGTTCCCGATCCGGAACGTCGGCCCGGCGATCGACTCGCCCTCGGCCGCGATCAGCTTCAGGTTCCCGTCCGCCGTCTGCGTCATCCCGAGGATCGTGACCGGGCCGAGCTGCACCTTCATCTCGATCGAGAGGCCGGCGCCCGACTTGCCGTGGTAGAGCTTCAAGGCCCGCGCGACGGGCCGCCCTTCGGCGATCGCGAGATGCCCGGGGCCGTCGTGCCCCATCAGGACGAACTCGTCGTCGAAGTCGAGCGCATAGAACTCGGTGTACGAGCCGCCGGCGCCGAGCCGGTCGAGCAACAACATTGCGAGGTTCGTCTTCAGGTCGCCCTCGCCCGCAGCCGGCACGCCGCGGGCGGTCAGCAGCGAGTTGCCGACGATGAGCCCCGCCGTCACGCGTTCGGAGATGTTCCCGTCGACGCCGCGGTAGTAGTAGGTGAGCCCATCGAGGTCGAACTCGGCGACCAGCCGGTCGAGCCCGACCGCCACGCGCGACGACCACTCGAAGATGTCGGGAGTGATCTCGGCGGCGATCGGGTCGGCACCCGCGTCGGCGAGGTCGAAGATCGCCCGGATCTCCTCACCCTTTTCCTCGACTGCGGCCCGGTCCGCCGACTCGACGAGTGCGACGAGCTCGTCGATCTCGAGCACCTCCACGTGCGCGCCGGTCTGCGCGTGCACCTGCGTGAAATCGGAGTACATGTCGAGCATTCCGGGATACGTGTGACCGAGGAAGCCGATGCGCGCCGACCGCAACGAGCGGACCGCACGCGCCGCGTCGAGCCATGCAGCGAGGACATTCCAGGCCGGGTCGGCCTCGAGCAGCGTCCCGGTGACGGTCCTGACCGGGATCCTGGCTCGGGTGAAGGCGCCGGCGATCTCGGGGACGCAACAGGCGGAGCAGTTCGCGAGCCACTCCGCGGTCGTCATCGCCTCGTAGTCGAGGGCCCGCGTCGGCTGGAGGTTCAGAACCACGACCGGCGCGCCGGCGGCCTGAACGACCGGGAGCACCTGGGACGAGGTCGCGTACGTCGCCGTGTAGAGCAGCACGAGATCGACGTCCGCGGCGGCGAGCTTCGCGCCGGCTTCGCGTGCAGCATGGGCGCTGTCGACGAGCCCCGCCGACACGACCTCCGCGCCGAGCTCGCCGAGTCGGCCTTCGATCCCATGCTGATAGCCCTCGAGCCGCTCGCGCAAGCCCGCGAACTGCGGCCAGTACGCGGCGAGGCCGATCCCGAAGATGCCGACCCGCGGCGCTGTGGCTCTGCTCACGGTGTCTGTCCCGGCGCCGCGGCCGCGGCGGCCTCTCGCCGGGCCATCGCCGAACGCCACCGCGCTCGCCCGCGCCGGTAGAGCTCGCCGCTGTTCGGAAGGATGACGCTCGCGATGAGCAGCGCGCCGACGACGATGTTCTGATCCTGCGCCGGTATCTGGTCCGCGGTCAACGCGGTCTGCAGGCAGCCCAGTACGGCGACCGCGAGGACGACGCCCAGGATCGTGCCGCGTCCTCCGAAGATCGAGATGCCGCCGAGCAGGACGATCGTCACGACGAAGAGCTCCAAGCCCACCCCGGAGTCGTAGCGTGCCGACGCGAAACGGAGCGACCAGAGCACGCCGGCGAAGCCGCTCATCGCTCCGGAGAGGACGAACAGCCAGAACTTGATCCGCCGGACCCGGATGCCGGCGAAGAACGCTGCCTCCTTGCCGGCTCCGATCGCGAAGATCGCACGGCCGAGCGGCGTAGCGTGGAGGACGACCGCGAAGATGACCGCGAGTACGCCGAAGAACGCGATCGAGTACGGGATGTGTGTTCCCGGGATCGGCACGACCCCGATGTTCGTCAGATAGGTGGGGAAACCGCCGATCGTGTCGGTCGGCAGGATGCCCTGCGCGATGCCGCGGTACAGCGTCAACGTGCCGATCGTGACGGCGAGCGACGGCAGCCCGAGCCGCGTGACCAGGAAACCGTTGAACGCTCCCAGGAAGGCGCCGAGCACGACTGCGGCCGCCATCGCCGGCCACATCGGCCAACCGTGCTTGAACAACTCGGCCATCAGGACCCCGGTCAGCCCCAGGGTCGACGCGACCGAGAGGTCGATCTCGCCGGTGATCACGATCAGGGTCAGCGGGAGCGCCATGATCGCGACCTCGCCCACGTTCAGGCAGATGAAGAAGAGGTTCGTCGACTGGAGGAAGTACGGCGACACGGACGCGCCGTAGGCGATGGTCGCTCCCAGCAGCACGACGAGCAGCGCCTCCCAGCGAACGAGGACGCCGAGGGCCCTCCAGTTCGCAGAGCCGTTCGCGTCCTCCACGGACGGCTCGGGATTCCGGACGTCAGCCACGCGCCCTCCGCCGCGTGCGCAGCGCGGGCGCAACGCGGATCGCGATCAGGCGGTCGAAAGCGATCGCAGCGAGCAGCAGCGCGCCGGCCAGGGCCTGACTCCAGAAGGACGACACGTTGACGACGACGAGCGCGCTGTTGATCGTGTTCAGGAGGAGAGCGCCGAGTGCCGCACCGAGAACGGTGCCGCTACCGCCGAAGATCGCGACTCCGCCGACGACCACCGCGGCGATCACCTGGAACTCGTAGCCGACCCCCGCGATCGCGTCGACCGAGCCGTAGTACGAGAGCCAGAAGGCGCCCGTCACTCCGGCGATGCCGCCACTGAGAGCGAAAGCGAGGAACACGCGGCTGCCGGAGGGAATCCCAGCGAGGCGCGCAGCGGCGGGATCCGAGCCAATCGCATAGAAGTCGCGCGCCGTGCGGAAGGTGCGCATTGCGTACGTCGCGATCGCGACTGCGACGATGGCGATGATCCCGAGGTAGGGAACGCCAAGGATCGTTCCGTAGCCGATCTTGTTGAAGCTGCTCGGCAGCATCGATGCGTTCACCTGGTTGCCGCCCGCCCAGGCGCCGTCGATCCCGCGGATGATGTAGAGCGTTCCGAGCGTGACGACGAGGCTCGGCACGCGGGCGACGGTGACGACGAGGCCGTTGACGACTCCGCAGGCGACTCCGATCCCGAGCGCGACCACGAAGACGAGCACGAGTGGGATGTGCGGGTGGTCGCGGAAGAGGACTCCCGTGGCATAGGCCGAGATGCCGAGCACAGAACCGATCGAGAGGTCGACGTTCCGCGTGATGATCACGATCGTCTCGCCGATCGAGAGGAGCGCGATGATCGCGGCGCTCGCGAGCAACTGCTGCACGCTCGTCGCGCTGAGGAAGTTCGGGTTGTCGATGGTGGTCGCGCCGACGACGAGGATCAGGGCGAGCACGATTCCGAGCTCGCGGAAGCGCAACAGCAGCTCGGCGAACGAGCGCGAGCGCACGCCCCGGCCGGACGCCGTCCGTTCCTCGGCCACGGCCGTCACGCCGCGTCCTCGACGAGTCCGGTCGCCGCGTGCATGATCGCGTCCTCCGTCGCCTCTCCGCGTGCGAATTCGCGCATGACCTGGCCTTCGAAGAGCACCACCACCCGATCGGCCATGCCGAGCACCTCGGGAAGCTCGGACGAGATCATCAGCACCGCGACCCCTTGCGATGCGAGCTCGGAGAGCAGGCGGTGCACTTCGGCCTTGGTGCCGACATCGATGCCACGCGTCGGCTCGTCCACGATCAGAAGCTTCGGTTGCCGCGCCAGCCACTTCGCCAGCACCGCCTTCTGCTGGTTGCCGCCGGACAGCGTCCACACCGGGCTCGTCAACTTGCCGTACTTCAGCTGGAGCCGCATGGCCCAGTCCTTCGCGAAGCGCCGCTCGGCGCCGCGCGGGATCAGGCCTGCGCGCCGGATGCCGTCGAGCGAGGCGAGCGCGATGTTCCGCTCGATCGAAAAGTCCATGATGAGGCCCTGCTGACGGCGGTCCTCCGGGACGAGCCCGATCCCGGCGGACATCGCGGCGGTCGGTGACCCCGGGGGCAGCGAGCGCCCGTCGATCTCGACCGAGCCCGCATCCCAGCGGTCGATGCCGAAGATCGCGCGCGCGACTTCCGTCCTGCCGGCGCCGACCAGTCCCGCGAGGGCGACGATCTCGCCGCTGCGCACCTGGAACGAGATGTCGGTGAAGACACCTTCGCTCGTCAGCCGGTCCACCTTCAGCACGACGTGACCTGGATCGACAGTCAGCTTCGGGAAGAGGGCGTCCATATCCCGCCCGACCATCGCGCGGATGATCGACTGCGTCGTCAACTCTTCGATCGGCTTGGTCAGCACGTGCCGCCCGTCGCGCATCACGGTGACGCGCTGACAGATCGCAAAGATCTCCTCGAGCCGGTGGGAGACGAACAGGATCGCGTTGCCGTGGCTGCGCAGCGTCTCGACGATGCCGAACAGGCGCGCCACCTCGGTCGTCGTCAGTGCCGCTGTCGGCTCGTCCATCACGATCACGCGCGCGTTCGATGTCAGCGCCTTCGCGATCTCGACGAGCTGCTGGTCGGCGATCGAGAGCCCGCGGGCGAGCCGGTCGGGGTCGAGGCGAACACCGAGCCTCTCGAAGACCGCCGCGGCCTCCCGTCGCATGCGCCTCGTGTCG
>DASYPH010000128.1:0-10993 GCA_036006925.1 Gaiellaceae bacterium | reverse complement strand
AGACGGAGGGGCCCCGAGAGGCCCCTCCGAATTCCCACCCGGCGCCTGGACGCTTTCGTCCACCTCGCCGACCAGCCGGGCTTCGCACTTGCGTGCGTCCTCCAGTTGCTCGGCGGGGCTTCGACCTACTCGCGCCCCGCGCTTGGCAGGAGTCGCAATGTACGTCGCGCGCAAGACGGAGCGCAAGGGTCGCGCGGGACGAATCGTGCGCTCGTTGCACTGTTTCGCGTTCGACGATCGCGGCTATCGTCGCAGGATGCGCCGCCTCCCGATCCTCGCCGCAATCGTGGTCGTCACCGCGCTCGCCGTCGGCTCCACCGCCACTGCGACGACGAAGAGCAGCAGCTTCCCGCACGTGACGTTGATCGGCGATTCCGTTGCGACTGCCATCAAGGGCACCTCGTCGGCGCTGGCCGTGGTCAACCAGGGAGTCGACCTCGATCTCGAGGCCGACTCCTGTCGACGGCTCGAGGATGCGAGCTGCCCGCCAGGCCCGCCGACGGTGATCGACCTGATCAAACAACACGGTGCGGCGATCGGGCCGACCGTCGTGATCGCCGTCGGCTACAACGACTTCGCCGATCACTACGCCGCTGAGATCGACGACGTGCTTGCGGCACTCGAGGCAGTGAACGTCAAAAATGTCTTCTGGCTGACGCTGCGCGCCGCGCACCACCCGTACATCGCGATGAACGACGAGATCGTCGCGGCGGCGGCGAAGCATCCCGAGGTCTCCGTGATCGACTGGAATGTCTACTCCCGTAGCCATCCCGAGTGGTTCCAGGACGACGGGCTCCACATGCTGTCGGGTGGCGCGGCGGCGATGGCGGCCTTGATACACCAGAAGCTGCTTGCAGCAGGTATCGCCGTGCCGCCGCCGCGCATCGCGACCACGGCGCTGCCTGGGGGCCGGCGCGGCCATTCGTACAGCGCGCAGTTGCGCGCGGGCGGCGGGAAGAAGCCGTATGCCTGGTCGCTGACCGGGCGTCTGCCGGCGGGCCTTCGTCTGCAGGCCAGCGGACTGCTCACCGGTACGCCGCGTGAGATCGACACGACCGGCACGTTCACGTTCACCGTCCGGGTGAAGGACGCGAACGGCCAGGTCGCCGCTCGAAAGCTGCTGCTCCGACTGCGACGCTGACGCCAACGCGCGGTGCTGTTCCCGACCGTCACGTTCGCGCTCTTCTTCGCTGTCGTCCTGCCCGTCTCGTGGCTGCTGCAGCCGTATCAGCGCGCCTGGCGCGTCTGGATCCTGCTCGCGAGCTACGTCTTCTACGGCTGGTGGGACTGGCGGTTCGTGTTCCTGCTCGCCGGCTCGACGGTCGTCAACCACATCCTCGCCGTCGCCATCTACCGCACGCGTCCGCAGCACGCGCGAAAGCTGCTGCTCACACTGGCTCTCGTCTTCGACCTCGGGCTGCTCGGCTACTTCAAGTACGCGAACTTCTTCCTGAGCTCGGTCGACAACACGATCGGCACGTCCTGGATCGCCGACGTCGTCCTGCCGGTCGGGATCTCGTTCTACACCTTCATGGCGATCTCGTACGTCGTCGATACCTATCGCGGCGAGCTCGTGCCGGCTTCCTTCGCCCGCTTCGCGGTTTTCCAGGCGTTCTTCCCACACCTCGTCGCCGGCCCG
Organism: Gaiellaceae bacterium; assembly: GCA_036006925.1. Lineage (GTDB taxonomy): Bacteria > Actinomycetota > Thermoleophilia > Gaiellales > Gaiellaceae > PALSA-600. The sequence continues at coordinate 9,354 of DASYPH010000128.1, read as the reverse complement.
ATCGTCCGCGCCAGCGAGTTGCTGCCGCAGCTCGAATCGCCGCGCGATCCGCGGCGCGTCGACGTCTCGCGGGCGTTCTTCCTGATCGTCAGCGGCCTCTTCCTCAAGGTGGTGATCGCCAACCACCTCGCAACGCACATCGTCGACGACGTCTTCGCCGCCCCGAACCGCCATTCGTCGCTCGAGGTGCTGGTCGGCGTCTACGGCTACGCGGTGCAGATCTTCGCCGACTTCTGCGGCTACACGAACATCGCGATCGGCGTTGCGCTGCTGCTCGGCTTCCAGTTCCCGCAGAACTTCAACTCGCCGTACGCCGCCGTCTCGCTCCAGGACTTCTGGCGGCGGTGGCACACGACGCTGTCGCGCTGGCTGCGCGACTACCTCTACATCCCGCTCGGCGGCAACCGCAAGGGCACGTTGATCACCTACCGCAACCTGATGCTGACGATGGTGCTGGGCGGGCTCTGGCACGGCGCGGCGTGGACGTTCGTGATCTGGGGCGCGATCCACGGCATCGGCCTCGCGCTCGAACGTGCGCTCGGCTGGCGTCCGACGTCGCCCGCCGCCAAGTGGTTCGGCCGTCTGCTCACCTTCCACGTCGTCTGCTTCGCGTGGATCTTCTTCCGGGCCGACTCGTTCGCGCGCGCCGGTGCGGTGCTCGAGCGGCTCTTCACGGCGTGGGGGCAGTCATCGCCGCTCGTCACGACCTCGGTCGTGCTCGCGATCGTGGTCGGCATCGCCGGCCAGTACGTCCGCCCGTCGGCGCTCACGGGCCTCCTGCGTGGCTTCGGCCGGCTGCCCGTGCCCGCCCAGGCTGCAGCCGTCGCGGTGTGCTTGATGCTGATCAACACGCTCGGCCCGGCCGGGGTCGCGCCCTTCATCTACTTCCGCTTCTAGATGAGCCTGTTCTCGACCGCAGCGGGGCGTGGGATCCTGATCCTCCTCCTGTCGTTGTGCCTGGCTGCGTTGCTCGACGCCGAGGGGCTTCGCAAGCAGGCGCAGATCCAGCAGCCCGGGGTCGGGCGGGACGTTGCGCTCGATGTGACGCGGCCGCTCGTTCGCGTCAGCCGTGCGCTGCACCTGACGACGCCGCGCCATGACCTCCAGGTGGCGATCGGCCGCAGGAACGAGGATCAGATCGATGCGGGCGTTCACCTGGCGCTGCCGCCCCCCGCCGGGCCAGTGGAGTCCTCGCCGCCGCCGATCCCGCGGACGCACCGAGCCCCGCGGCCCCCGAAGCCGGTCTACTCGGCGGCGCACCCGCTTCGCCTCTGGGTCGCCGGCGACTCGCTTGCACAGGTGCCGGGGGATGCGCTCGAACGGATCGGCGGCGCGATCGACGTCGTCGGCGTTGAGAGCCGGCTCTCGACGGGCCTCGCGCGTCCGGATCTCTACAACTGGTACACCCGCTTCAACCAGCTGCTCGCCGGACCGAAGCCGCAGGTCGCGGTGCTCTCCTTCGGCGCCGACGACGCCCACGACTACCTCGCTGGTGTGCCCGGCGGCAAGTCGGTCGGCGGCTTCGGCACGCCGGCTTGGATCGCCGAGTACCGCCGGCGGGTTGACGGCGTCACCCGCGAGCTGAACGCCGCCGGGATCAGGACGGTGTGGCTCGGACTGCCGATCCCGGACGGGCCTGGGTTCAAGCACAGCTTCCCGATCGTGAACGCGATTCTCGCCTCGGTCGCCGCATCCCATCCGAGCCGCTCGCAGTACGTCGACACCTGGCATCTGCTGGACAGCGCGCACGGGAAGTACACGCCGTACCTTCGCGTGCACGGGCAGCTGACGCTGATGCGCCTGCCCGACGGGGTGCACTACACGCCGGCCGCCGGCGACCTTGTCGCGCAGGCCGTGCTCGCACGACTGCGGGCCGTCTACGACTTGCGCTGAGCGGCCCGCCTCGCGGCGGCGTCGGCCGCCGCGAAGTCGCGCGTCTCGAGTGCCTTCAAGATCGTGTTCAACCGGCCGGCGCGCGTTCGACCCTCTGTTCCGTCGAGCCAGAGCAGCCAGCGGTCCCAGCGTGTGCGGCTCAGCCGGTCGCGGGTCGCCCTGGCGGCCGGGCTACGGCGGATCGCGGCCTTCAGATCCTCCGGCGCCGGCAGCGGCCGCTGCACGGCGTAGGCGCGCTCCCACTCGCCGCTCGCCTGCGCAGCCTCCACGGCCCGCAGGCCCATCGGCCGCATCTCTCCGCCGGCGATCAGGCGCAGCGCGAGCTCTTTGTTCACCTTCGACCACTTGCTCTTCGCCCGCCGGGGCGTGAACCGCTGCTCGTAGCGCTCGTCGTCGATCCCCTGGATCCGGCCGTCGATCCAGCCGTAGCGGAGCGCGATCTCGACCGCCTGCGCCCAAGTGAGCACCTGCTTGCCGCTCGCCTTCTTCCAGAAGACGAGCCAGACCTCGTCCGCCGACTCGTGGTTCGACTCGAGCCAGGCGCTCCAGTCGTCGGGGCTCCGCGGTTGTAGCTCGTCGCGACTCATCCCGGAAACGAAAAATCCCGCCGGGCCGGTGGCGCTTTCGTCCACCTTCCGACCGGCCGATCCTGGCTTGCGCCTGTCACGACTGCTCGGGAGGCTTCGACCTACTTGCGCTCCGTGCCCTGCGGGATCGCCAATCTACGGCGCGACCACACACGGCGCAAGTGGTCGAGAGACAAATTGCCGCTCTTTCGTCGGAAATCGTTTTTCGGCGATCGTTTTGGCGCGGTGCGCGCGGCCGTGATTACCTTGTCAGCCATGCATGTCGTCCTGCCTGACACCAGCGCGCTCGAACTGCCCGACGGCGCGACCGGCCTCGACGCCGCGCGCGCGATCGGCCCGAAGCTCGCCGAGCAGGCGGTGCTCGTGCGGGTCGACGGGCAGCCGCAGGATCTCCGCGCACCGCTCCACGACGGCGCCGCGATCCAGATCCTGACGACGCGCGACATCGAGGACCCCGACGCGCTCGCCGTGCTCCGCCACTCCGCAGCCCACCTGCTCGCCGAGGCCGTGCGTCGCCTGTATCCGGGCGTCAAGGTCGCGATCGGGCCGCCGATCGAGAACGGCTTCTACTACGACTTCGACTTTCCGGAGCCGATCAGCGACGCCGACCTCGAGCGGATCGAGGCCGAGGTGCAGCGCGAGCTCGCGGAGGGGCGCACCTGGGAGCGGTTCGAGATCTCGCGGACGGAGGCGCACGAGCGCTTCGTCGCGGAAGACGAGCCGTACAAGGTCGAGCTGGTCGACACCGCTTTGGGCGACATCACCCTGTACGAGCAAGGTGACTTCGTCGATCTCTGCCGCGGCCCGCACCTGCAGAACTCGAAGCCGATCAAGGCGTTCAAGCTGACGAGCCTCGCCGGCGCCTACTGGCGTGGCGACGAACACAACAAGCAGCTGACCCGCATCTACGGCACCGCCTTCTACTCCCAGGCCGATCTCGACGCCTACCTCGAGCAGCTCGAAGACGCTCGCCGCCGCGATCACCGGCGGCTCGGCCCGCAGCTCGATCTCTTCCACTTCGAGGACGTCTCGCCCGGCGCTGCTCTCTGGCATCCGAAGGGCATGGCGCTCTGGAACGCGCTCGAGTCGATGCGGCGCACCGAGAACGAGAAGCGCGGCTACCTCGAGGTGAAGACGCCGCTGATGTGGGACATCGAGCTCTGGAAGCGGTCCGGCCACTGGGAGAAGTACGGCGACAACCTGTTCCTGATCCCGTACGGCGAGTCGACCTACGGGCTGAAGCCGATGAACTGCCCCGGGCACATGCTGCTCTTCGCCTCACGCCTGCGCAGCTACCGCGAGCTGCCGATTCGCTTCGCCGAGGCGGCGGTGCTCCACCGCGACGAGCCAACGGGCTCGCTCCAGGGGTTGACCCGCGCGCGCCAGTTCAGCCAGGACGACGCGCACGTCTTCTGCACTCCCGAGCAGATTCAGGGCGAGATCGACGAGATGTTCGACTACGTCGGCTTTCTCTACGACGCGTTCGGCGTGCGCGAGCTGGCGCACGCGGAGCTCGCGACCCGGCCCGACAACAAGCTCGGCACCGATGCCGACTGGGACTACACCGAAGGCGTCCTGCGAACAGCGATCGACCGCCAGGGGATCCCGTACAAGGTGATGGAGGGCGAGGGCGCGTTCTATGGCCCGAAAATCGACTTCTTCATGAACGACGCGCTCGGGCGCGCCTGGCAGATGGGGACGATCCAGCTCGACGGCCAACAGCCCGAGCGCCTGGGCTGCCGGTACGTGGGCGCCGACAACGCCGAGCACATGCCCTGGGTGATCCACCGGGCTCTGTTCGGTTCGCTCGAGCGCTTCATCGGGATCCTGATCGAGCACTACGGTGGCGCCTTCCCGTTCTGGCTCGCCCCTGTGCAGATCCGCGTCATCCCGGTCGGCGAGAGCCACCGCCCGGCCGCTGCCGAGCTGGCTGCGTCGCTGCGCCCCTATCGGGTCGAGGTCGACGAGGCCGACGACACCGTCGGCAAGCGAATTCGGAACGGGGAGCTCGCCAAGATCCCCTACCTGGTCGTCTACGGCGACAAGGAGTCGGACGAATCGCTGGCGATCCGAGAGCACGGAGGCGACCAGAGCACGCTCTCGCTGGCTGATTTCCGGGCGAAACTTGCTACCCTTGAACCCTGGCAAGCAGGGGCGGAACCGTCTCTCACCTCCTAGCTCACGCTTCAGGGGTTGAAATGACTACTCAACCGATGCTGGTTGAGGAAAATCGTCTGCCGCTGCATGCCAGCGGTTTTTTCGTTCAATGAGGAGGTCAACACGAGCTTGGTGAAGAGCATTTGAGGCCGCGGGGCAGGCGCAATTTCGAGCCGCCGCGCCGTCCAGAGCCGCAGACCCGCATCAACGACGCGATCCGCGTCCCGCGCGTCAGGCTGATCGACGAAGACGGCGAGCAACTCGGGATCAAGACAACGGACGAGGCGCGTGAGTATGCCTATGGCAAGAATCTCGACCTGGTCGAGGTAGCGGCCCAAGCGGATCCGCCGGTCTGCCGGGTGATGGATTACGGCAAGTACCGGTACGAGCTGGAGCAGAAGGCCAAGCTGGCCCGCAAGCACCAGACGCAGATCAACGTCAAGGAGATCAAGCTCAGACCCAAGATCGGGATACACGACTACGAGACCAAGAAGGGCCACGTCGAGCGCTTCCTCAACCAGCGCGCGAAGGTCAAGGTCACGATCATGTTCCGGGGCCGCGAACGCGAGCATCCGGATCGTGGGCGCGACCTCCTGATGCGCTTGGCGGACGACGTGAAGGAGATCGGCCTGATCGAGACGCAGCCGCTGCTCGAAGGGCGGAACATGACGATGGTGCTCGGCCCAACGAAGAATGCGGGAGTCAAGAGAGATGCCGAAACAGAAGACACACTCGGGAGCGAAGAAGAAGTTCAGGGTGACGGGCACGGGGAAGCTGATGCGAGCCAGCCAGAAGTCGGGGAAGCTCATGCACAAGTCGCCGAAGCAGAAGCGCCAGTTCAGTAAGGACAAGTCCGTCGACGGAGCGAACGAGAGGGCCGTCAACCGGATGCTGGGGAGGAATTAGCCGATGCCTCGCGTCAAGCGATCCGTTCACGCGCGCAAGAAGCGCCGCAAGGTTCTCGAGCAGGCGAAGGGCTACTGGGGCCTCAAGAGCACCAACTACAAGTACGCCAAGGAGCAGGTCGAGCGCTCCCTGTCGTACGCCTATCGCGACCGCAAGGTCCGCAAGCGCGAGTTCCGCAGGCTCTGGATCATGCGCATCAATGCCGGCGCCCGCGCGAACGGGATGTCGTACAACCAGTTCATCTCAGGGCTGAAGGCCGCCGAGATCGAGCTCGACCGGAAGGTGCTCGCGGATCTCGCGGTCGCCGACCCGGCGAAGTTCGGCGAGCTGGTCGAGCAGGCGAAAGCCGCGCTCGCGACCGCGAGATAACCCGGCAGGCGGAGATCTTCCGGCGGCAGGCCGGCTACTGCGACGGACGCTCGCCGCTCTACGCCGGGCTCTGCCGGCAACTCGCCGACGACCAGCGCATCGCCGCGCTCGCGCCCGATCTCGACTGGGACTACCCGCTACGACTGCTCGGTGGGCTGCACTACCTCGTGCTGGGCGGCGAGGCGAGCTGGGATGCGATCGGCGACGCGTTGGTCGCGCAGGCCGACTTTCTGCGGACGTTCACGGCGTCCCAGAGGGTGCAGACGAACGAGGTGCAGCGCGCCTGGGCGCTGCTGCCCGGGTTCTTGACGCTCGCCGACGGCCGTCCGCTCGACCTGCTCGAACTCGGCCCCTCGGCCGGCCTGAACCTGGTCTGGGATCGCTACCGCTACCGCTACTCGAGCGGCACCTGGGGGCACGGTGCGCTCGAGCTGGCGGGGCACGACCGCAGCTCGCCCCCAGCGGAGTTGCTCACGCGCGAGGTGACGGTCGCGCGCCGGCGGGGCGTCGATCTGAACCCGCTCGATGCGACGACCGAGCACGGCGCGCGGCTGTTGCAGGCGTTCCTCTGGGCCGACCAGAGCGAACGACTCGAGCGGCTGCGCCGCGCGATCGAGGAGCTGCGCGCCGACCCGCCGGAGCTGATCCGCGGCGACTACATCGAGTCGCTGCCGGCGCTCCTCGCCGACCGGTTGCCGGGAAGCCAGCCGATCGTCTTCCAGACCGCCTCCACGATGTACCTCGGTGAAGGCGACCTCGACCGGCTGAGAGCGGCGCTCGAGCAAGCGTCCCGGGTCGAGCCGCTCGCCTTCCTGAGCTCCGGTCTGCACGAGGAGGGCTTCGCGCTCGAGGCCGAGAGCTATCCCGGCGGTGCCGTCGAGCGGCTCGCCGTCTTCGACTTTCACGGTGCCTGGCTGGAGTGGGGTCGATGATCACGTCACGCGACAACGAGAGGCTGAAGCTGATCCGGAAGCTCCACGACCGCCGCTGGCGCGACAAGCTCGGCCTGTTCTTCGTCGAGGGCGAGGACGCGGTCGGAGCCGCAACCGCCGAACCGGTCGAGCTGCTGCGGGCGGGTGAGGACGTCGAGCCGGAGCTCCTGGCCGAGGTCGCGAGCGCGCCGCACCCACCACGTGTGATCGGCGTCTACCGTCGCGCCGACCTGCCCCCGTTCGAGGAGCGGCCGGCGACGCTCGCCCTGTGGCAGCTGGCCGATCCGGGCAACGTCGGCACGCTGCTGCGTACGGCCGACGCCTTCGGCGCCGCCGTCGCGCTGTCGGACGGCTGCGCCGACCCGACGTCGCCGAAGGCACTGCGCGCGAGCGTCGGCTCGATCTGGACGGTGCCGTTGGGACCCCTGGCAAGTGCCAACTTGGCACAAACTCGGCGGGTCGCCCTGGTCGCTCACGGCGGTGAGCCGCTCGGAGACGTCGACCTCTCGGGACGCGTCACCTTCCTCCTCGGCGCGGAGCGTTCAGGCCTGCCCGCCGCGGTCGAGCGCGACGTCGAGGCGACGATCCCGATCGTCGGCGCCGAGTCGCTGAACGTCGCCGTCTCGGGCGCGATCGCGCTCTACGAGTGGCAGCGGCGACAGGCTTCCGACATCTAGGAATGCTTGCGGATGCAGAGGGCGGTGAGGTCGATGCCGTACACGGGCTGGTAGAGCTGGCACCCCATCCGCGGCGAGAAGAAGTCGGAGCTCTGCATGCTGCCGTAGACGACCCAGGGGGCGCCGTTTCGGGCGAGGTCGGTCGCGAGCCTGCCGTACGTGAGGTAGCGAGCCGGGCCCGAGAGCCGTGCTGCGTCGGCGAGGCGGTGCTTGAAGGCCGGATCGTCGAAGGTGGGGAGCGTCACTCCCTGTAGTAGGACGTTCAGGAAGTTGTCGGGGTCCGCGTAGTCGGCGACCCACTCGTTCCAGGAGAGGTCGAACGGCTCGCCCTTCCTGCCGACCCGCTCGAACAGCGCCGCCAGCGGGAATCGCTTCACCTGCACGTCGATCCCGATCGCCGCCAGGTTGCTCCGGACGATCTGTGCCATCTTGTCGCAGGGCGACTGGTTGCAGGTGTAGAACACCGCGGTTCTCCGCTTCGCGCCTGCCAGCCGCCGCGCCTTGGCGAGGGACGGCGTGACCGGGTAGATGCCGACGCGACTGAAGCCGGGAACTCCCGGCGGGAGGTACTGATCGAACGGCCGCAACGCGTAGGAGAACGCGCTGCCGAGGCCGGCCAGTGCGCGGCGGTCGATCGCGTAGTTGGCCGCCTGCCGGAGACGCGGGTCGCTGAACAGCGACCGGTGCGTGTTCAGCGTGAGGAAGTCGTATCCGACCAGAGGGTTGACGAAATACCGCTGGCGCCCGCTCCGCGCCGCTGCGCTGCCCGGCCCGTAGCGCGAGCCGAGCCTGGCAGCATCGGTCGCATCCACCCCGTCGATCGCGTAATCAGCGGTGCCGGCTTCGATCTGGGCGTCGATCTTGCGTTTCGCGACGCCGAACGTCAGATCGATGCGGTCGAGGCGATGCGGACGGTTCCCGACGTAGTTCGGATTGCGTTTGAGCACGACCTCCTGCCCCGGTGTGTAGGAGGCGACGAAGTACGGCCCCGCCATGGGGATGGTGCGAAGGCCCTGGGGGTCGGGCGGGGTGCCGATCGGGACGGCGCAGAAGAACGGCATTCCGAGGCGGGTGACCAGGTCGGGAACCGGCGAGCTGAGCCGAATCGTCAGCTTGTCGCCGCGGGCGACGATGCCCGAGATGTGCGGCGCCGTTCCTGCCATGTAGGCGGGTGCGCCCAGCACATCCGTCAGGAAGCCCATCGAGCGCGCAGGTCCCTTGAGCGTCGGGCTGAGGCTCCGCTCGATCGTGTATTTGAACGTCTGTGCTGTCACGGGCTCGTTCGACGGCGGCGAGAACCGGAAGCCCTTGCGGATGGTGAAGGTGTAGGTCTTGCCGTCGGCCGAGCGCTCCGGCAGCGACCGGGCGACTTCTGGCTCGAGCTGTGAGCCGGCCAGGCCGGCCTTGTCCGGGTGGTTGACGAGCTTCGCGCACGTCGCGTAGAGCAGCTGCCACGAGTACGTGATGTACGCGAGCGCCGGGTCCATGGAGTCGACGACGTTCTGCGAGACGCGCAGCTGCGCCGTCCCACCTGGGTTGGCGGCCGCCGTGCTCTCGACCGCTTGCCGGTCGACTGTCACCCAGATCTCTCCGCCGCCGACGGCGATCTGCTGCGGGCTTCCGCCCACCCGGATCGTCTGCGTCGGTCTCCCAGTAGCAGGGTTGATCCTCGTCACGGTGCCGTCCCCGCTGTTCGCCACCCACACCGATCCTGCGCCGACGGCGACTCCCGAGGGGGCCTGCCCGACAGGGATCGTGGACGTGACCGCGTGGGTGCTCGGATCGATTCGGACGAGCGCATTGTCGAGCGTGTCGGCGACCCAGACTGCGCCG
>DASYPH010000127.1:0-2061 GCA_036006925.1 Gaiellaceae bacterium | reverse complement strand
GCGGTGGACGCGGGCGCGGCCGAGCGGGATCGGCTCGATCTCCTGCGGCACGTCGCCCTTGAGCGGGTAGAGCGTCCGGTGCTCGAAGAAGACGACGGGGTTGTCGTCGTAGATCGCCGACCAGAGGAGCCCGCGCACGTCTTCCGGCGTGGATGCGAACACCACTTTGAGCCCCGGGATGTGGACGAACCACGCCTCGAGCTGCTGTGCGTGTTGCGCACCGGGCGACCAGCCGGCACCGCCCTGCGTCCGGAAGACGACCGGCACGGTGAGCTGCCCGCCCGACATGTAGCGGTGCTTCGCCGCCTGGTTGACGATCTGCTCGGTCGCGAGCGTGAGGAAGTCCTCGTACATGATCTCGGCGACCGGGCGCATCCCCTGCACCGCGGCGCCGATCGCCGCGCCGGCGATCGCCATCTCGGAGATCGGGGAGTTGCGCACCCGCTCCGGCCCGAACTCGTCGAGCATCCCGGCCGTCACGCCCATCGAGCCGCCCATCTCGGCGATGTCCTCGCCCATGATGAAGACGTCGTCGTCCTGGCGCATCGCCTGCGACAGCGCGTCCCGCACCGCCTCCCGGTAGGTCAGCTCAGGCATAGACGTTCTTCACGGCGTCTTCGGGCGCCGGATCGGTGCCGTTCTTTGCGAACTCGACCGACGCCTCGACGATCTCCGTCACCTCCGCGTCGACGCCGGCGAAGTCCTCGTCCGAGACCTCGAGTTTCGCGCGCAGCAGCTCGACCGGGTCACGAGTATCGCGGAGCTTCCGCGCCTCGTCCCGGTCGCGGTAGACCTGCGGGTCGCCGATGTAGTGGCCCGAGAACCGGATTGTCTCGAGGTGGACGAAGACCGGCCCGTCGCCGCCGCGCGCGTGGTCGAGCGCCTTGCGGGCGGTCTTGTAGACGACCTCGACATCCTGGCCGTCGGCCTTCAGCGCCTTCATCCCGAATGCCTTGGCGCGCTCGGACAGGTCGCGGATCGGAGAGTGCTGCGCCTCCGGCGTCGACTCGGCCCACTTGTTGTCCTCGAGCACGAACACGGCCGGTACCTGCCAGAGCTGCGCGAGGTTGAGCGCCTCGTGGAAGGTGCCGATGTTCGTCGCGCCGTCGCCGAAGAAGGCGACCGCGACGCGCGGCTCGCCGCGCAGCTTGAAGGCGAGGGCAGCACCGGTGATCTGCGGCAGCCCGCCGCCGACGACAGCATTCGCGCCGAGGTTGCCGCGCTCGACGTCGTAGAGGTGCATCGAGCCGCCGTAGCCGTGCGAGCAGCCCTCCTGCTTGCCGTACAGCTCGGCCATCAGCTCGTTCGGATGCGTCCCCTTCGCGAGCGTGTGGCCGTGCGCGCGGTGCGTCGACGCGATGACGTCCCCGTCCTCGAGCGCCCGGCAGACGCCGACGGCACAGGCTTCCTGGCCGATCGCGACGTGGAGGAAGCCCGGCAGCTCGCCCGCGCGGAAGCGCTCCTCGACCTTCTCCTCGAAACGGCGGATGAGGAGCATCTCCCGCAGCACGTCGCCGAGCTCGCTCTTTCCGAGGCTCGTCCTGTGCTCCACCTTCGCCACGGGCCGGAGTGTACGGTTCGCGCCGTGCGGCTCGTCGAGCAGTGGAACCGGGTCGAGAGCGGCCTGGATCCGAGGTGGAGCGACCTCCGTTTGAGCCTCCGGATCGGCACCGAGGAGGCCCGCGATCGCGCGGCTGCGCTGCTCGCGCCGGCCGGCCCGGGCATTGCCGGAAGCGCGATCCGCTTCTCCGTCAGCCGCAGCGGCCACGGGATCGGACCCGAAGCTGCGCGGCGGCTGCTCGGCCGGATCGACGCCGAGCGGATCAGAGGTGCGCTGGCGCTCGTCGGGACGAGCGAGGCCGAGGCCGTGCCGCAGCTCGCGCGCCCGACGCTCGCGGCCGAGTGGCAGGCGGCGCTCGAGGTCGTGCCCTCCGACTGGAGCGACCTCGTCGCCGAGCTCGAGCTCGACTCGAGCGCGGACGTCGACCGGGGCGCCGTCCTCTGTGCTCCGCTCAATCCCATGCAGTTGAGCGGCAGAACGGGGTTCGGCTTCCGTTGCGC
>DASYPH010000126.1:0-2598 GCA_036006925.1 Gaiellaceae bacterium | reverse complement strand
TCTCCTCGTCCTCGGCGAGCAGAACGGTCTGCTGCCGCGATTCGATACGAACGGCTCGAGCAGGGAAGTAGAGGCGGAACGTGCTACCGACTCCGACCTCGGTGTCGACGGTGACGAAGCCGCCGCTCTGGATGACGACTCCGTACACGCCCGCAAGCCCGAGACCCGAACCTGCTCCCTGTGGCTTGGTCGTGAAGAAAGGGTCGAACGCGCGAGCCTTCGTGTCGGCATCCATGCCGATTCCTGAGTCCTCGATGGAGAGGAGGACGAAGCGCCCGGGCTCGACGCCGTTCCGCACCGCCTCCTCGTGGTCGAGCTCCGCGGTGCCGGTGCGAATCACGAGCCGACCGCCGTCCGGCATCGCATGCCCGGCGTTCACGGCGAGGTTGAGCAGGAGCTGCTCGAGCTCGCTGGGGTCCGCCTCGACCACAGCGCCGGCGGCCTCGTGCAGCACGACGACTTCGACCGATTCGCCGACCAGGCGGCTGACGAGCCCGGCCGCATCGTCGACCACCGCGTCGAGATCGACCCGGCGAGGCTCGAGCACCTGTTCGCGACTGAAGGCGAGGAGTTGCTTGGGGAGGTTGGACGCCTGCTCGGCGGCACGCTTGATCTGCTCCGCCTCTTCCCGCAGCGGGCTCGACGAGTCGAGTCCGTCGAGCAGCAACTCGGTGTAGCCCCTGATCCCGGTCAGCATGTTGTTGAAGTCATGCGCGATGCCGCCGGCCAGACGACCGACGGCCTCGAGCTTCTGTGCCTGATGGAGCTGCTCCTGAAGGCGATCTCGGTCCTCTTCGGCGCGCTTGCGCTGCGTGATGTCCTCGACCTGGCTGACGAAGTGCAGCGGCGTCCCTTCGCTCGTGCGAACCAACGAGACCGAGAGCAGCACCCAGACGACGCCGCCGCTCGAGTGGTAGTAGCGCTTCTCCATCTGGTAGGCCGGGATCGAACCAGCCAGCACCTGTTGAAGGCTTTCGAGATCGAGCTCGAGATCGTCGGGATGAGTGATCTCCTGAAAGGTCTTCTGCGCTAGCTCGTCGGCGCTGTAGCCGACGATTGCGCACAACGCATCGTTGACCTCGAGGAAGCGCCCTTCGATGTCGACGAGCGCCATGCCGATCGCCGCCGACTCGAACGCGCGGCGAAAGCGCTGCTCGCTCTGGAGCAGAGCCTCTTGCGCCTGCTTTCGCTCGCTCACATCGTGCACGACGGCGAGCACGCCCGACGGGCGGTCGCCGTCGACGAACAGCGTCGAGGTGACCTCGATCGGCACCCAGCTGCCGTCCTGGCGGACGAGTACCGACTCGTCAGGGGCCGACCCGGACTCACCGGAGATGCGCCGGCGAAAGCTCTCCGCGGCAGTCTCCCGGGACTCGGCGGCGATCAGATCGAGCGCTGTGACGCCGAGAAGCTCTGCGGCCGGGTAGCCGGTCAGGCGCTCGCCGGCCGGGTTGATCGAGGTGAATCGCCCCTCCAGATCGAGCGTGCAGACCATCGTCTCGACGTGATTGAAGAGGAGCTCGTAGGCATCCGCCATCGCGGACGATGCTATCGGCCCGCGGCCCCAATCCTTGAGCGCCGAACCATTGCACTTTTGTCGGACAGGTGCCCCGATCGGGGGATGCTGGCCGCCGCTCGCGCTCCCGATTTGACGGGACGGGCGCGCAATCGCGTGCCGTGAATCCGGTAGACGCCACCAATCGAGGGGCGAGAGAGTTGAGGTATGCGGTGCGCAAGCAACGGAAGATCCTGATCACGAGCGGCATCCTGCTCGTGCTGGCGGTGGGTCTCGGCGCCGGCAGCTTTGCCACGTTCAACGCCCAGACGAACAACCCGGGCAACATCTTCGGGCACGGGACGATCGTGCTCAGCAACACGAAGCAGGGCGGCACCGCCTGCCTCTCGACGGCAGGCGGCAACACGAACACGAACGTCAACACCGGCTGCGACCAACTGCTGAACCTGACGGTGAAGAAGCCCGGCGACTCGGGCTCGGCGAACGTGACGCTCAAGAACGTCGGGTCGCTGCCGGCGACGAGCTTCAAGGTCTACTCGCCGCTCTGCACGAACGGCGACGTCGTCGCGGAGACCTATCACGGCACGGGCACTCCGTGCAGCGTCTTGCAGCTGACGATCCAGCAGTGGTCGGACGCGGCCTTCTCCGTGCCGCTGACCTGCCTCTACGGCGCAGCGACGGGCAACACCTGCAACTACACCGATCCGACGAAGACAGTCGGCGCGTTTGCCACCGCGTTCCCGAGCTCGGGTGCCGGATTGACGATCGGTTCGGGGCTTGCCGCCGGCGCGTCTGCGTACTTCACCATCGGCGTTCAGTCGTCGGCTACCGCCGACAACACGTTCCAGGGCCGCCAGGCTGCGCTCGACTTCGACTGGTTCATCGCGCAGTAACGAGATGGCGGCAACCGCGCACCCGCACCGCAGCCTCGCACCGCGGCTGCGAATCGCGCAGCACGCTGTGACGGCGAGCCTTACGCTCGCCGTCACAGCCGCGGCGTTGCTCATGAGCCTGCTCGTGCTCGGCCCGCACCTGTTGCCCTACCGCATCTATGCGGTCGAGAGCGGCAGCATGCGCCCGAC
>DASYPH010000125.1:0-2055 GCA_036006925.1 Gaiellaceae bacterium | reverse complement strand
CGCCTTGACGACCGATCGGCCAATGCTTCGTCCGTTGGGCGGACGGCCGGCGGCCGGCGCCCGGTTCGGACAGTGCGTCCGTCAATTCTGAGCAGCTCCGGTAGCGCTCGGCCGGATCCTTGGCCATCGCACGAGCGACCGCCTGATCGACGGACCGTGGCAGTTCCGAACGCACCGTTGACGGCGGCGTCGGATCCTCCTGCATGTGTGCCCAGAGCACCGCCCCGTCAGCCTCACGCGAGAACGGCGGGACGCCGCACAGGCATTCGTATGCCACGCACCCGAGCGCGTACACGTCCGTTGCCGGTTCAACGGGGCCGCCCTCGATCTGCTCTGGCGCCATGTAGGCGGCAGTCCCGACCGAGGCGCCGGTCGCTTCGGCCACCGCGACCAGGCCGAAATCCGCCACGTACATGTGCGCATCGAGCAGCTCGTCGGTCGCGGCCTCGAGGAGCAGGTTCGCCGGTTTCACGTCGCGGTGAACGAGTCCCTCCCTGTGAGCCGCATCGAGGCCGCGCCCCGCCTGCCGCAATAGGTGCGCCGTTGTCGGAACGTCCAGCGGCCCGCGAGCTCGGAGCAGCTTGCCCAGGTCGGCGCCGGCCGCATACCGCATCACGATGTACAGCTCGTCTCCCTCGTAGCCGGCGTCAAAGATCGGGATCACGTTCGGATGGTTGAGCGACGCTGCCACGTGAGCCTCGTGGAGGAAGCGCTCGCGCTGGGACTCGTCGCGAGACAGCCGCAGATCCATCGTCTTGATCGCGACAACGCTGCCCAGCCGTGGATGCGTGGCGCGATAGACGACGCCCATCCCGCCTTGACCGACCACGGCATCGATGCGATACCCGGCGAAGACGGTGCCTACCCGAGGCCGGCGGTCCATGAGGCCGGAAAGCCTACGCTATCTGACGCCTACGTGCTGATCGCCACGATCTCGCCTCTCTCGCCGAGAGACGGCGGGGCGGTCTATCTGATGGGCGCTGTGGGCCCGGGTTCGACGGGTACCCCGACCGGGCGGGCGAGCCTCCCGCCGACGACCTTGCAGACCTCGATCGGCCGCTGGTAGAAGCCGGCAAGCTTCGCTGCGCGTTGGAATGCGAGTTGCTCATCGGCGATCTCGTCGCCGTAGACGTTGTCCGGGCGGCCCGGGTCGCGGAGTCGATACCACGTCAGGTGCTTCTTGAGCTCCTTCATGGCGCCAACGTTTCACACGCGCATGTGGAAACCGTGAAGATTCTGCCGAGCGACGCGACCGGTTACTCGCCTGAGGTCCGATCGGCGCAGGGCTTTCCCGCCATACCTCCAACGGGTCTCACCACCCAGACGACACGAGGCGTCAACCCGCGTCACTAGGCCCTTCTCCGCTCAACCATGCGGCAGGATGCATGGCACCTACGCCCCGGTGTTTCTGGCTCGTGCAACCAATATGCAACCACTGCGACCGCCTGCGATGCGATCTGGCTGGCGTCGGCTTCCGGCGACCAGGCTGACCGAACGCGCCCGGTGATCTGGGGGATACAGATCGCGATTCGGCCTGTTCGGTGTGGCGCCCGCTGGGCGCGAGACGATTCAGATTGCGAACAGCGTCGGTTGGCGAAGGGTACCGGGCGTCGTGTGGGGACTGCTCCGGTCGCCGCGCGCCCCTAGCAGCCCCTTATAGAAGCTGGGAAGTGCTGGAGCCTAGATAAACCATCAAGTCCGCTCCGCCTTGGTGAATGCGGCTCGTAGCTGTTGTTCCTGCTCCTGCGGCAGGTTCGAGTGGATCAGATGGACGTAGCGCGAGGCGCCGCCGAACGCCTCCAGTACGCGACCACGATCGCCGCTCTCAGCGACCAAGAACAGGGCCGAACTGCCCTGGGTGATCTCAGCGCGGATACGGTCGATCGCTTGGTCGTCGAAGCTGGCTTCCGCAAGTGAAGCTGCGAACTCGGCTGACTCCGATCCGCCGGACAGCACCTCGCCGAGCCGCATCCAGAACCTCGCTCCCAGAGCTCCCGCTTGGGATCGACCCTTGAAGGGAGCCATGTGCGGCTTGCGACGCGACTCCCCCCACTC
>DASYPH010000124.1:0-20023 GCA_036006925.1 Gaiellaceae bacterium | reverse complement strand
CGCACACCGCGGCTACGTCGTCCTTCATGCGGCGTCCGGGATTCGGGGTGTCCGCGCTCGTGCGGATGAAGTTGTGCGGCATGGAGGCCTCCTCGGGTGAGCGCCGATCATCCCGCATAGCAACGCGCGGCGCAAGACTCGCCGTTGTCCCGTTCGAGGAGGAGGACGAGTCGCCGTTCGTCGGGCTGCTACAGGTCGAGGTGGGGTAGCCGGGTCATTCGAGCGCCGCCTCGCCAAGAGACGAGCTCGCGCGTGCGCGCCTGCGTGCAACGGTTGCCTACATCAACTTGACGACGGTGACTCGAACACCCTCCATGTGAGCCACCCGACGAGGGTGAACCACAGGAGGAGGAAGAGGATCGCCTGCGCGTGCGTCATCGCCGGATCACCCCACCATGGTCGGCCCTACAGGGTCGAAGTCGCATAACCCTTACGGGTCAATACCCCGGAAGCCAGGATTGCAATGGCGCTCGAGCAGGCCGCTCGAGTGCAGGGGTGTGACGCCACGTTCCTGGCGCGAAAGACTCTGCGGGGCAGCTCGACGTGGATCGGTCGCTGTGGTCTAGCGACGGCAAACAGTGAGCGGTGACCCGCACGACTTCGCGATCATCGTCACCTCCGGTGAGCGTCGGCAGCTCGAGCGTCTGATCCTGCGGTACGGCACGGTGGAACAGAGGCAGCATCTCGGTCATCTCGTCGGCGAGGCGGTTGAAATGGGGACGGTCGCTGCGTTGGCCGCGAGCGTGGAGTCGCCCTGGCGGCAGCCCAGGGCGGCCCGGCCGGCGTAGTCCGCGACCAGGGCGTCGAACATGCGGTCGGCTTGGCCCTGTCGGCGGCTCCGACGCAGGCGACGCGACCTACTCGGTGATGATCCATCCGGGCGAGGAGATCCTCGTCGGCAACAACCAACGCTTCCGCGTCCTCGACCTCATCCCGGTCGAGAACGAGGACTCGCCGTACGTGGGGCTGCTACTGGTCGAGGCGGCTTAGCGGGCTTCAGGAGGACACGCAAGCAGGACGCCCCATCATGAGCATGCCCCCTTGAAGCCGAGCACGGGGTGGAGTTCGATCGCGTTCGGGGCGACGCCGGTCTGTCCGTGCTGGAAGTCGAAGAAGCCGACGCCGGTAATCGTCGCCGTGCCCCGCAATCGCTTGAAGTCACTTGCAGGGGGGAGACCGCAGGCGCGGATGAACGCGAGTCGCGCCGCCTGCATGCGCAGGCGAAGCACCCGCTTCGTGGTCAGCGTGCAGTAGAAGGCCGGGAACTCGACGATCATCGTGCCGCCCGTGCGCGGGTCGGCGATCACAAGGTGAAAGTCCGAGTCTTCCTCGAACTTCGACTCAACGAGTCGGCCGTGGACGCGGTAAGTGGTCGTCTCCACCGGACGAACCCGCGCGTTCGGGGGCAGCGACGTCGGCGCTCGAAGCCGGCGCAGCGCACGGACGCTCGTCGCGTGAGGGACGAAGTTGACCCGGCCCGCCATCGAGTCGCTGAGGGTCTTCACCCGCCAGCGTTCGACGCCACACGCCCGACCAGTCGACGCGACTAGCGTGTCTGAGGGCGTCCGGCCTGCCACAAACACCGCCGCGGAAACCGCTGCGGCTACGAGCAGAACGCCCGCGCCACTTGCGGCGTGACGGGGCATGGGAAGAAGCTAAACGCTCGGCCGACACGCTGTCCAATTCGCGGCATGCGCGACTCGGGGTCATGGTGACGCCGGTCCGCTTGACGTCCGCTTCGCAGGTTCTGCAGGTGCAGTGATCCTCGCCGAGGACATTTCGTAGCCATGCGGCTTCGCGAGTTCTTGGAACCCGCCCGCTCACGAAGGGGCCCTCTGTCGCGCTAGCGACACGGAAGTCGAGCTGCAGTTGGGCCTCGCTACCTAGTAGTTTGGGACGGCTGGGCCCGGCGCCGTTGCGTCACGTCAAGAAGGGTCTTGGGTCTTGGGCGAGTATTCCTCAGTATCGCGGTATCGTCTGGCACCGCAGTGGCGGAGGCTTGTGGATGTTGATTCGGGGTGGTCGGTTGGCGACGGAGTTCTTCCCATCTCCTTGCCTGATTCTGGTTCCTAGACCGTATTTTTCGTCGCTGCTCTTGACCGCCGTCGGGGTGGCGCTTGATTCGAGCGGCTGCTTCCGCTCGATTGGGAGCAGCGGCGTGCGGATGTGGCTGCTGCAGTCGGGGTCGCGCTTGTTGTGCTGTTTGGGATCGGCGGCGGTGTGATGACGGGATCGGTGGTCGGGGTAACGGGTTGGGCCTTCGACGATGCGCTCGTCGTCGGTGGCGTGCCGGTGTGGTATTGGGCGCTGCCGGCGTTTCTGCTGGCCGGTGCTGTGGCTGGTGTTGCCGCCGGTTTACTCCGGCGGCGCTCGCGGCAGCTGCGTTCGCTTGAGCTGCGCGAGTCGGCCGTCTGGAACGCGGTTGGCGAAGGGCTTGTTCGACTGGATCCGGGCGCGCTCATCGCGGCGTGGAGTCCGGGCGCGGCTGAGCTGTACGGACATACCGAGGCGGATGCGGTGGGTCGCCCGCTGGCGGAGTTGTTCGTTGATGCCGAACAAGCGCGGGAGCTGCTTGCAGCGGTGCAGACGGGCGAGCGGCCCGCGGGCGTGCGAGTCATGCAGCGACGTGCGGACGGCGGCGAATTCGAGGCGGCCCTGGCGCTACTGCCGGCTGGAGCTTCTAGTGAAGGCGGGACGATGCTTGTGGTGCGTGATGTCGAGGCGTTGTCGCGTGCTGTTGCCAGCGGTGCTGAGCTGGAGGCGAAGTACCAGAGCCTGATCGCGCACGTCCCGGCGATTAGTTACGCGCGTCTGCCCGAAGCGGGGGCGACGCGTCAATTCATGACCGAGCGTGTGCGGCGACTGCTTGGCTATAGCTCCAGGGAGCTCCTCGTAGACCGCGAGTTGTTCGTGCGGCTCGTGCATCCGGAGGATCGCGACCGAGTGGCCGACGAGCTTGGGGTGCTGCCTGAGCCGGGCGGGGCTACCCGTATCGAGTATCGGCTAATCGCGCGCGACGGCCGCACGGTCTGGGTGGAAGATGTGTCGGCTGTCGTTCTAGGCGACGGGGGCCGTCCGCTTTGCGTGCAGGGTTTTCTGCACGACGTCAGTGAGCTACGCACAGCGGCGGGAGAGCAACTCCGCCTGCAGGCGGCGCAGACACGTGCCGCCGAGGAAGCCAGACTGCGACAGCAGCGGATCGTGGCACTGGCGGAGATAGCGACCACCATCTCGCGCGCATCAGCGCTTGCCGTAGCGATTCGAGATGTGGCTGCACTCGTTATTCAGGATTTCGCTGCATGGTTCGTGGTGGACGTTTTCGATCAGCAGGGCGACCTCGTCCGCTTGGCACGGGAACACGCCGTTATCTCCGGTAATGGGGCGAGTCCCGCGTCGACGCCGGAGTCATGGGTGATCGAAGCCGTTACCGAAGGTGCGTCTCAGATCGACGAGTCGCACATTTTCCTACCGCTCTTGGCGCGCGGTGGGCGCCGCCTCGGCGCGTTGACGCTGCTGGCCGATATGGGACGCAGCTACGACGAAGATGATCTTGGCTGGGCGCAGGCGCTCGCCGGCCTGCTAGGTGCAACGATCGAGAAAGCGCACTTGCACGAGGAGGTGGAGGCGCGCGCCGACGCGCGACGCGTCCTCGAGAACATGGGCGAGGGAGTCTTCCTCGTCGATCAGGAGGGAGTTGTCCGCTCCTGGAATCCGGCTGCCGAGGCGATCACCGGTTTGAAGGCTGCAGAACTCGTGGGCGCTGAGGCGTCATCGGTGATCCCCGGCTGGAGCGAGATTGCTCGGATCTCAGTTGTTGGCAGCCACGAGGCGGCGCTGGTCGAAGCCGTGCCGCTCGAGATGGAGTCGAGCGAGCAGTGGATCGCGATCTCCGCCGTCCGGTTTCTCGATGGCACCGTGTACGCGTTCCACGACATCACCGAGGCACATCGGCTCGACCAGCTGCAGGCCGAATTCACAGCAACCGCATCACATGAGCTGCGCACTCCGCTAGCTGCCGTCTACGGCGCCGCGCAGACGCTGCTGCGGCACGACTTCGCCCTTGATGAGGCGGGTCGGGATCGTTTCATCCATCTGATCGTCGACGAATCCGAACGGCTGGGGCGGATCGTCAACCAGATCTTGCTCGCCAACCAACTTGATGTCGGGCGCGTGGATCTCGAAACCGAGCCATTCGACGCTAACGATCTGCTCAACCGCGTCGCCGAGGCCACACGGGTACATGCTCCCGAGAACATTGAGGTTGATGTTGGCCTCTCCGATCGCGACCTTCTCGTGACTGCCGATCGGGACAAGGTCCGACAGATTCTGCTCAATCTGGTCGAGAACGCGATCAAGTACTCGCCCGATGGCGGGAACATCGAGCTCGGAGCGGAGCCCGCCGGTAGCGCTGTCCGGTTCCATGTCCTCGACGAGGGCCTCGGCATCCCCGCCGAGGAACGGACACGGATCTTCGACAAGTTCTATCGCCTCGATCCGGACATGACGCAAGGCGTTGGCGGAACCGGCCTCGGGTTGTACATCTGCGCAGGACTCGTGACACGCATGGCCGGACGGATCTGGGTCGAGGCTGGTCAGGAAGGTGGCTCGGCTTTCTTCTTCGAACTCCCTCAAGCGCGGGCCTACCGCAATAAGCCCAGCTCGCAGCGAGAGGAATCCGCCGGACTCGTTATGTCATCGGGTGCGGAAACGGAGCCGGGCTGAGGAGCGGTTGCTGAGGCGACGGTAGCGTCAGGCACTGTGGTCGCCGCCAGCGGCGAGCAGATCCCGCACACCCCGATCGACCCGCTCCTCGAATCCCGGCAGATCCGTGACTTGGCAAGTTCTTGGCAACCTGCCCTGCCGCGTCTGGACGCCACTTGCCCTCCACCGCGAAGAGCCTCTCCTAGATGGAAACCGCAGCTATCGATGGACCGCAGCTATTTGATTGTCCGATCGTCAACGGTCAAACATCGTCGCCCGATCGGAACAGACCCTCACCTGCCCGCGAACGGCCCAGGGATGGCCCTGAAGCTCGTGTCAGCCGGGACTGCGAAAGGATTCATCGCGAGTCGCCGTCTAGTAGGTGATGGAGGAGCGCCCCTTATCGCATAAGGCGACCCAGGTCACGGTGCTGAACCTAGAAACGGCGGGCTTCATCGTCCCCTGGCTCGCGGTTGCCTGCTACGCGATCGCTTATCTCATCTCCCACTAGATGAGCTGTGCGACTCAGGGGTGATTCCCGAACACTGGCCCAGGCGAGCGTCGTCGAGCCCGACTAGAGACTTGGCGGGGCTGGGTGTCCGGCAACTGTGCCGGCCGGTGCGAGGAGTGGGAAGTAGTGCCCGGCGACGTGCCTGAACACGTCGATGATGATCTCGGAGGTGACTTCGGCAGCGGGGTCGTCGAGCTGGGCTGGGAGTTTGAGTCCGATTTCCCTGGCGTGTTCGATGATGCCGTGTCCCATGCTCTTGCCGAGGCCGCTGAGGCCCCTGCCGAGGGCCTCTTCGTCGAGGTGCCACGCCGGCACTGGGAGAGCCGTGAAGGTCGCCCAGGTTCGCGGGTCGCGCGCCTCGTCGAGGGTGAAGAGGTCGTCGAAGGTACGCGCAGCGGCATCACGCTGGGTGAGCGGCGTGCCGAGATTCCAGACTTTCCGCAGGGTGGCGCTCAGCGAGGTGTGGCGGTACTCGTCGTTGAACACGGAGCCTTGCGGGATCCAGGGGGAGACGAGGATCGCGGGCACCCGGTAGCCGGAGCGGTCGAACTTGAAGCCGAGCTCGCCGGGGGGCGTGGCCGGGTCTGGTGGAGGCACCGGGCCGGGGGGAACGTGGTCGAAAGTGCCTCCTGGCTCGTCCCATCCGATTAGCAGGGCGGTGTTCCAGACGTTCGAGCCCGACTCGGAGGTGCTGGAACGGTAGGCGTTGAAGATGCGTTCCAGGAACGCTTCACCGGCCAGCATCGAGGACGGAGGATCCAACGATCCGGCGTCGACGCTCATACCGAGCGAGCGGCCGAACGCCGGGTGGTAGTCGCCGTGGCCGGAGATGAAGTTCGGCTCGATCAGTGAGAAGTCCGGCAAGGTTCCGGCGGCGGCGTCCCGCTCGAACTCGGCGAACGGCACCACGTTCGTTCCCAGCCTGTCCTTGAGGCGCGAGTAGTGGATGATGCCGTGAAACGAGAGCGGCATCGGCTCCATCACGTAGATCTTCCACGTCTTGCCGTGCTGCTCGAGCCGTTCGAAGATCGTCTCTGCGTCGTTCTTTCTGAACCACTTCCGCACCGGGCTGTTCACGACGATCCCCGATGACGTCGCCGCAGTCCAGAAGGAGCGGTTCATGAATGTCTGGGAGGGCACCTCCGAGAACCAGTGGTCGAAGACGCCGAACTCGCGCGCGATCCCGTTCAGGACCGGCAGCTGGGCCGGTGTGTAGCCGGTCATGATGTGCGCGTACTCGTCGTGGGTCGGCTGGCGGCCCATCTCCGCCGTGAACGTGCTGATGTAGTCGGTCACGAACCCGTCCATCGTCGGCATCGCCCCCGGCGACGGGGCGTTCCACGGCTCGCTCGCCTCCTCCCCGAGCTTGAAGCGATTCTGGTCGTCGAGGACGTTGAACAGCTGCGTGTTCGTGTGGAACCACTCCTCGCCCGAGTCCGGGTTCGGCGCATCCATGTCGGTCGCCACCGTGTATGGCACCACCTTCCTGTCGGCGCCGTGCTCAGCCCACTCAGGAATCGGGTTGCTCAGGTTCTTGCCGATGACCCCGTCGAAGGCCTTACCGTCCGCCGGCCCGTAGAGGTGCCCGAGCACGTTGTCCAGCGACCGGTTCTCGAACAACACGACCACGATGTTGTCGAGGGCCCGGGCGGTTTCCGAGACAGACATCAGCCGTGTCCTTTCACCTTGCGGACAGGATCTCTCACGAGCTATCTCTACCACGGCCTCAGGGGGTCATTCCGGAACACTGGCCCAGGCGAGCGGCAGAGCCGTGATGAACCGGTGCGCCTCGCGCTTCGGCTACGTGAACGCCGCCGCCCCCGGACGGAGCAAAGAGGCGGCGGCGGTCGGACGAGCCGGGTCGGCTTTTTCGACTCGGCGTGAGCAGCGAGTAACTAGCGTTTTCCGACTACCTTCACCGTCGCATCTCCACAGTTGTTCTGCGGGTCGGGATCGGCGATGAAGCCCGGTTGCTCGACCATGCATCCCGTGCCAGTGGCATGTTTGCTTCCCGTAGCGAGGACGCGGGCGGCGACTGTCGTCGTCAGAGTCACGCCGGGCGCGACCGTGCCGTACTCGCAGGCTGGCGTGTCGGGGCTGATACCGAGGTCGCAGGTCTCGGAGACGAGTTGCAGTTGATCTGACGACCAGGTCACGTTGAAGTCCACGGCGTCCGGGCCGTTGTTGGTGGCGATGATGGTGAACGTAACCTCGTCTCCGACCTTCGCGTGCTTGACGCTCGCGGTGTTCGAGACGATCGCCAGGTCGGCCGTCGGGATGCCCTGGGCTCCCGCCGCCGCTGCGAGTGTGAGCCCGATCGCAGCCGAGACGAGGAGACCGGTGAGGAGAGCCAGGCGGCGGTGGCGGAGGATGGGCTTGGACTGACGCATCGTGCGCCCCCTTTCACTTCGGTAAAGGCTTGCCCCATGGCGCAGAGGGCGCGCGCAAAACACGCCGCCCGACCCGAGCCGGGCGCCGAGGGATCTCCGTCCCGAACAGGTGCTTCGTCCCCACTGGAGACCACCCCCTGGTCAGTACAAGTGTCTCGCGCCTCCCAACCCGCGTCAAGGGTGACCGAACGCCTGCGCTTGCTCAGTACGGCTCCGGCCAAAGCCGACGTTACGCCGCTCGAGTGCGGCTGCCTAGTGCCTCTTTACGACACCAGGGTTAGGCGCGGTTTGAGTCTGCGTCGGGACGAGCGACTGCGTCCGCGGGGCGCGCGACCCGTGAAGCGCCATGCCGAATTCCAGTCCGGCAAATAAGAGGGCGAAGGCGATGGCCGCAATCGCCACCTCCCGTCCAAGGTACGCCGGAACGTGGAGCGCAAGGGATCTCGATGGTGCGTGGTGAGCGATACTCGTCATGCCCATAAGACGCGAGACCGCAGCCGTCTCTTCCCCGAGCGAACCTAAAGCGTCGCCGGAACACGAGTCGGCCTAACCCGCCGCAACAGGCCTTGCAGCACCTCCACGGCGTCACGTTCTCCCGCGCATAGGCGCGCCAACGCACGAGCGCGAGCTTCGACTCTGCGAGGGAGGAACGTCGCCTCCTCCCTCCAGCAGGAGGTGGAACCGAGGCGGCAGCCCGGTGACCTTCTGGGTCGCGTTGCCATGCAGAAGGTCGTGGGCTCGAGTCCCATCATCCGCTCTAGGAAAGCCCCGCTCAGGCCGGTTTTTGTTGGTTCAGCTTGTGTCGAGTCGCCGAATCGGGTCGTTCTGCAAGCGGTCTTGCAAGCGCTTCGCCTGAGGGGCCTTGAAGCTGTCACCGAAACGACCGCCGGCGGATGGACGAAGTGGTGCGAGAGGCGATGGGGTAACTGGTCGCCTGGGCGATTGGCAGCAAGAGATCGACCACTTCGCGGCGGCGGTACACCGCGACCGGGTAGCGTGGCGACCTTCCCGCCTGCGGAGACGCGGAAGGCCCGCCGGGGTGTTGGCATTCAGTGCTAGAACCCCGCCGACGCCCAACGGTCCGTTCACGGAGCGCTTCGATTGCTGTAGGGCAGACCCGGCGGTATCAGCTTGACGCAAATCGCCTGCGCCCTCTTGGCCTGGGGAGAGTTTGGGTCGATGTTCGGCGGGATGTGGAAGGTGACGGTGTTGTTCTCGAATGTCGGGTCGGGGAAGTCGGGGAATCCGTGCGAGCGAATGCATGCGGCGGCCTTGAGGTAGTCGAGCCGGTCGGCAGGGGTAATCGAGCGGGCCGGCACGCCTTTCGTTCGCGTGGTCTGCGGCAGCGTTCCTGGCGGCAGCGTTCCGGAAGGCAGGGTTCCGGGCGGAACCTCGGTCGAATTGGGGGGCGGTGTAATCGGCGGTGTGTTGCCTAGCTGGCTATACGTGACCCTCCACGTGTAGGTGCCGTCCGCGGCGGCTG
Source organism: Gaiellaceae bacterium (assembly GCA_036006925.1). Lineage (GTDB taxonomy): Bacteria > Actinomycetota > Thermoleophilia > Gaiellales > Gaiellaceae > PALSA-600. The sequence continues at coordinate 10,938 of DASYPH010000124.1, read as the reverse complement.
AGCCCGTGGCCTCCTTCTGGAAGGTCACGCTGACCTGCCTGACGAGGCCATCGCCTCCGACGCTCATCTGGAGCTGGAGATCGCTCTGCTGGCTGCCAGTGGCGTCTGCCGCGGCACCAAACATCATGTCGGTCCTTTTTTGGGCACCGAGGATCATGTTGGTGATGGCGTCATTGCCGGGAACAGTCGCTGGATTGAGGCTGTTGCTCGGGATCGTGCCGGTGTAGAGCGTTGTGCCATCAGGCTGCGCCGTCTTCTGCACGTTGGTGGCGAGCGCGAGGATCTGCTGCGGGGCGACGCCTGCGATGTTGTCCTGGGCGAGTTGCATCAACCCACCGAGCGGCTTTGGCCCGACGTTGGAGGCGTTGGCGTAGTGCAGCCAGGTTCCATCCGAGGTCTGCACGTACATGCCGCCTCCGATCAGAACGAGTTGCTGAACCGGGCCGTCCCCCGGGGTGAATGCGATGTCGCTGCCGCTCCACCGGGCGGCGTCAGTTGTCTGGGTGACGCCTGCGTGGAGCACGCTCGTCGCCAGCGTGCCTGAGGGAGCTGCGGCGGTCGCGGCGAGCGCCCTCCTCGCCGCCGCGAAAGCGCTTGACGGCGATGCCGCGCTGATTGTCAAGCCCAGCGCGATGGCAGTAGTCGCGGCGGCGAGTGCTGCGAGCGTCGGGATCGCGATCCGAAACGACCGACGATGCATGACGCGCGAACCTGGACTGCGGTCGCGCAGGTCGCGCTCAATCCCGGCCCGTAGCTGGGCGCGGATCAGGTCGAGTTCCCGGGCAGGCTCGTTCATCATGGCTGTTGGCCTCCTAGCGTGCACTGGAGTTGGCGGAGTAGACGTGAGACGCGATGCCGAGCCGCCTGCGGCGTACACCGCAGACGCAGGGCGATGTCGCGGTAGGGGCGTTCCTCGATCACCCGCAACTGCAGCAGTTCGCGATCCCGCTCCGGTAGCGACGTGAGTGCTCGACGCTCCGACGCCGACAGCGACCGATGATCCTGGATTCCGTCAAGAGCGGCATCTTCGGCGAGCAAGCGGGGCATACCGAGCCGACGACGAGCAGCGTCCTCGACCCGCCGCTTTCGCAGTGACTCGCGCAAGACGTTCCGCGCGATCCCGAGCAACCACGGCAGCGCGGACGCGCCGCTCTCCGGTCGGAACCGGCTTCGCCCCAGCCAAGCCCGTGCGAAGACTTCGGCTGTCAGATCGGCGGCATGCTCGCCGACCCGCGCCCGCGACCACGCAAGCACCTGAGCAGCATGTCGGTCATAGACCTCCTCGAACCCATCGGCAGTGCCCGCCCGCAGGAGTTCCGCGTCCGACGCCCGTTCGAACTCGCGTCTCACAACCTGTACTTGACGCTTCCGCAAAGGATGTGCCATACCTGTCGCAGTTTGCGGCAACTGCGACGGCCTTCACGGGACCGCCGGCGGCGACGCCCAAGGCGAGCCGCCTCCCTCGCCGAGTCGTAGCTGACCCTGTCGCTGTCGTTCCGCGACAGTGTGAGAGGTCATTCGCGAACACTGGCCCAGGCCACCGTGGTGCCGCCGGGCGTATAACGGTCGTCGTGAGACGGATCGCCCCCGCTCTCCCAGAGCGCGCTGCCTGCTGGGGTGCTTTAAGCAGATGAATCGCGCTGATCTGCCATCGGTGCGAAACGCGACGGTTGATGACGCAGGCGCGATCGCGCGGCTATTGCACGACTTCAACCGCGAGTTCGATGAGCCAACACCGGCGATCGAGACACTGGCGCAGCGGATCGCGTATCTGCTCGACGCTGGTGACACTGTCGTACTGCTCGTCGGCGATGGTCCTGAAGGACTCGCGGTTCTCCGCTTTCGGGAGGCGATTTGGAGCAGCGGTCTCGAGTGCTACCTCGCGGAGCTCTACGTCGTACCCGCTCGGCGTGGGAACGGCCTTGGTCGTGCGCTCGTGGAAACAGCTCTACGAGAGGCTCGCGACCGCGGCGCAGACTCGATGGAGATCGGTGTCGACGAACCAGACCACGTCGCACGCCACCTCTACGAAAGCTTCGGCTTCGCGAACCGAAGCGGCGGAGCGGACGGGCCTCTCATGTACGTCTACGAACGCGACCTTCGCGCATAGTCACCGCCAACGCCGCCATCACAGGGGACCCCGTCAGGAGTCATTCCAGAACACTGGCCCAGGCGAGGGTCACGGCTTCGCCGTCGTGTGCGCGATTGAGCTGGTGGTGTGCTGACGCTGCGACCGGTGTGCGCTCACTCGAACGACACCGCCACCAACCGCTGACGAGGCTGAAACGGAAGCCGCTTCGGACCCAACAGCGGCAACGCGCCCGAACGATTCCCAGCCCGCGTATTGCAGCTCCCATGCGGCGGACGCGAGGTTCCGTCGTCGAGGTGATCCAAGTGCCAGATCTCGCCTCTAATCGGCTTCCCGCAGCGGGCGCAGATCACATGGCCGCCCGCCACAACTGGCGCCTAGCGCGCCCGAGGCTGGTTGCCCTACCGGAAGGTGCGAGTGGCGCCCGTCCAACCGCCGCCGGGGGCTCCGCGCATCCAGTCGTGCGGACCAGGCGTCGGCCCCTCCCCCGGAGCCTCGCTGCCGAGCAGGACACGGGCGAGCGACGCCGTCTCGTGCATGAGCTCGTCGAGTGCGGCGTCGAGGTCCTCGCCGCCGACGCTCTCTCGTCCCGCTTCGAGGGCTCCGAGTGCCGCCTTGCGGAGCAGCTCGCGGAAGAACGATGCGGTCGTTCCCTCCGTCCGGCTGACAACGTCGTCGAGGAGTGCCGGGTCGAGGTCGAGGCCGCGCCCGTACAGCTCGAGCAGCCGACGCCGTTCGACCGCCGACGGTAGCGGGATCTCGAGCGCGAGGTCGACACGCCCCGGTCGGGCTGCGAGGGCCGGCTCGAGCGCGTCGGGCCGGTTCGTCGTCAGGACGAAGGCGACGTCGGCATCGGCAGCGAGGCCGCTCATCTCGTTCATGAGCTCGAACAGGAGCGGGCTGGTGCCGAACGGCCCGAACGAGCGCTCCTGTGCGACGAGGTCGACGTCCTCGAGCACGATGACGGCGGGCGCGAGCCGGCGCGCGAGGTTGCCGAAGGCGCCGACGAGCCCCAGGCTAGGCCCGGAGAGAACGACCACCGTCGCGTCCGTCAGCAACCCCGTGAGGTATCGGACGGTATGGGTTTTCCCGGTGCCGGGCGGCCCCCAGAGGAGGAGGCCCCGCGCGAGGTGGCGCCCCTTCGCGACGAGCGCCTCCCTGTGTCGAGTGGGGCCGACGACGTGGCGGACGATGCGCTCCACCAGGCCCTCTGGAAGCACGAGCTCGGAGGCGTCCATGTCGGGGCGTTCGAGGAAGACGACTCTTCGTGAGCCGCCGCGGTCGACCTCGATCGTCAACAGTTGGCCGCGGAAGACGTCGTGCTCGCCCATCAGCAGGCGCAGATCCGCGAGGAATCGCGAGGCGAGCTCCGGATCCTGGGCTGCCGCCTGGACGGTGATGCCGCCTTGCGTTGGCCCGTGTGCCTCGCCGCGCTGGATGAAGACGACGAGGCGACCCTCGGGCGCCGACACCAGCAGAACGGCCCAGACGAGACAAGGGAGCGTGCGGCCGGGACCCACGGGAGCGTTGACGTACTCCGGTGGGCCGATGCTGAGATGCTCGTGCACCATCAGATCGCCGAGACCAATGCCGGAAAAGTGGCGGCCCTGCCCGGCGAGGCCGACCACACGCCCGTGCCAACCGGGTCGGGCGAGCGCTGCGTCGAGAGCGAGCTGGATGTTCGGGAGCTCGAAGTCCGAGAGATCCTCCGCGTAGACCGTCAGGTCCTCATCGGCCAAGCCGAGGTGCTCGCGGATCGGCGCGCCGATGGGGTTGCTCTCGCGGTGAGACTCCTCGAGGAGCTCGCGGACGAGAGTGGCAAGGTCGCGGCGAAACCCCTGCGTGTCGCTCACCGCACCTACTGTACGCGGCATGGACGCGCTCGTAGCGTTTCGAAAGCAGACCCATCTGCACTCGCAGATCGCGCTCGGTAAGAGCTGCGGTTAGCCGCCACGCTCGGGGGTCATTCCGGAACACTGGCCCAGGCGAGGCTTCATGTGCCCATGCGCGGGATCCTCGGCCGTCCCGCAGGCGCCTCTCTACGAGCCGTTGTTGTGGAGGGCGTCGAGGTAGGCGCCGTAGCTGGAGGGGGTGGCCCATTCTTCTGCGCTCTCGACGGCGGTGCCTTCTCCCCATTCGTTGAATGTGGTGATCAGCTGGAATGGTGCGCCGGACCCGATCATGTCTGTGATGTTCTGGTTCCAGCGGGTCAGGTCGCGGGTGAGGCGTGGTGCGGTCTCGTTTGCTTTGTAGAAGCCTGGGCTGATCGCGAACGAGTAGCCGGCCTGTGAGCTCTCGGCGACCGCGGGGCCGTACTGGTGCCAGCCGTCGGGTTGGCTCGCGCAATTGTGGTAGCCGGGGAACACCTTGAGCACGACGTAGGCGTCGACGGTATTGGCTTGCTGCCACCGGTCGGCCATCGAGCAGCCGTCAAGCGGATCGGCGTAGACGAAGACGACGAAGCGCCCGTCGATCCGCAGATACGCGGGGTCGGAGGCGTAATTGTCGCGGATGTAGGTGAGGTCGTCCGTGATCTGGTTCACCGTCGGGTCGCCCTGACCCTCGGGTTCGTAGTAGATCGCCCAGCGCAGGCTCGATCCCAGCGAATCGGTGGTCGAGAGCAATGTCGGGAAGCGGAGGTCAGTCGGCGTTCCCTGGCCCCACCAGGAGGCGATTCCGGCCTGGATGTTGGCGTATTCCATGGCCTGGATGTGCTGCTCGATCACGTCCGTAGCGCTCGAGTCGTAGAAGCCGAGCGATGGGTTGTAGTGGGTGAACGGGTCGAGGCCCTGCTGGTTCCAGGCCTCCGGAAACCAGGGGTAGTAGAAGGCAGCCCTGATCGGGAAGCTGGGCTGCGGGTCGATCACGGCAGCGGTCGGCTGCGAGTCGGCTGCAACGGAGCCGCCGGCGTTCGATGCCGTGACCCTGAGCACGATCGTCGTCCCGTCGTCGGCGGGAATCAGCGTGTACGTCGTCGAGGTCGCCGTGGCGATATCGGCACAGGACGACCCGGTTGCGTCGCATCGACGCCACTGGTAGCCGAAGCTGATCGGCGCCGTGCCCGTCCACGAACCAGGCGCAGCCGTCAAGGTCTGGCCTTCACGAGCCGTACCGACAACCGAGGGCGACGCAGTGTTGTGCGGAGCAACCGACGCGATGACGCTCGTCGGCTCGGAGGCGGCGTTGGCCGAGCCGACCGAGTTCGTCGCCGTCACCCGGACCCTGATCGTCGCGCCGACGTCCGCCGAGCCGAGGACGTCGCTCGCGAAGGCAGCGCTGGCGATGGCCAGGCAAGACGCGCCGGTGAGGTCGCAGCGTTCCCACTGGTAAGCGAAGCTCATCGGTGTCGTCCCGCTCCACGCCCCAGACGCAGCCGTCAACGTCTGCCCGTCCTGCGGCGTCCCAGAGATCGTCGGCGCGCCCGTGTTCGCGGGCGGGCACGAGCTCTTCGGCGAGCTCGCCTTACATCCCGGCTTCGCTGAGCCCGACAAGGTGAGTGACGTCGTCGCACGCTTAACCCTCGCCTTCAGCCTCCCCGCATAGCCCGCCGCCCCCGCCGTCGTCGGGCTGAACACCACCATCACCTTGCACGAGCGGCGACGCCTAAGCACCCTGCGCGAGCAATGATCGCGACCAGCAGGCAGCGAAAAGGCCGCCGAGCCCGACAAGGACACGGTCAGCGCGCCACGCGAACGGCCACCCCGGTTTCGGAGCGTGAACGTTCGCGCCGCCGACACCCCGGCCCCCACCGAGCCGAAATCAAACCTCCCGGCAGACGACGGCGACCACGACAAGCGTGACGACGACCGCGCCGCCACGGTAGCGCCAGCCAACGACGAAAAGAGCGCGACCACGCAAGCAAGTACAAGCCCACGGCCGAACCAGGGCGTCCAAGAGAATCTGTGCCGAGTGTGCAGCCGATCGCTAGCCACGCCAACCTTGTAGTCAGCCGCGGAAACCCAGGTCAAGGTCCAATGTGCCTGGTTCCCTCGGTGCGCCGAAGGTCAAAGACCCGGGAGGGCATGCTCACCCGAACAACACCTTCACGAACCGCCGACGCCCATACGGAAGCCGCTTCGGACCCAACAGCGGCAACGCGCCCGACCGATTCCCGGCCCGCGTATTGCACGAAGCGTGAGACGGACGCGAGCTCCCATCGTCGAGATGATCGAGGTGCCAACGCTCATTTCGGATCGGCTTCCCGCACCGAGCGCACATCACATGACCGCCGGCGACTATCGGAGCCCAACGCTGGCGATCGGCGCGATGCGTAGCCGTGTATTTCTGCGTCTTCGTCATCCGGGCCGCAACCCTCGAATGCTCGCGCGAGCAGTACGCCTGCCGTGCATGAGTCGGGCGGAACGCGCGGCCGCACAGCCTGCACGACCTCACGCGACCATCCCCTCACGCTTCCGCCTCGCGTAGTACGCGCTGCCCTTTTTCGAGTCGCACGGCTTGCACAAACTCTTGTGGCCATCGGCCTTCCCCCGGTCGACCCCGAACTCCTCGAGCGGGAAGACCTCACCGCACGCATAGCACCGTTTCTCGGTCGGCGGCCGATACCAACGCCAGCGCGCGTCGAGATCGCGAGTCACCCGGTTTTCTCCCGCGGAGAAAAAAATGGGAAGGCGGTCACTGCTGCCTTCGCGTTTGCCCGTCGCGATGGCCTCCCCCGGGTGGGGTTGGAGGAGGTCGAGCGTTTTGGTTCGAGAATGGACATAGCGCAACTATACGGTTGCGGGTCGGACCAAACTCTCGCCTCCCACACCTGGAGCGTCATTTATGCCGGGAGGGCGTGATCGTCGGCCGCGCCGGCGGCGTCATCGGGGCTTGCGGCCGCGGTGGTGGGCTCGTGCCGCCAGCGCGTCGCGCTGCTCGCGGTCGACGAGGGCGCCGAGATGGACGCGCTGCGGCTGCAATTTCTCCTGTTCAAGTTGGCTCATCGGCAAGCCTCCATACTTTTTGTAAGTTCTGCAAAAGAGTGTATCAAGATCCTCGGCGTGCAGACCAAGAACCAACGTCGTGGCGGCCTTGTACTCACGGCGCGTAGATCGGACTAGGATCGCGCTGTGCTCGGCTTCGTTCGGGTCTTCAGGGAGTACGAGCGGGCGGTCATGTTCCGCTTCGGCCGGCTGCTCGATCCGCCGCGCGGCCCCGGCCTGGTCTGGAAGATCCCCGTCGTCGACCAGTGGGTGAAGGTCGACCTGAGGACGATCACGCTCAACGTCCCGCCCCAGGACGTCATCACGAAGGACAACGTCCCGGCGAAAGTGAACGCCGTCGCGTACTTCAAGGTCGTCGACCCGCAGAGCGCGATCGTCCAGGTCGCGGACTTCATGGAAGCGACGTCCCAGATCGCGCAAACGACGCTCCGCGCCGTACTCGGCCAGCACGTCCTCGACGAGCTCCTGTCGGAGCGGGAGAAGATCAACGCGATCCTGCAGGAGATCATCGACGGGGCCACCGGGCCCTGGGGGATCAAGGTCTCGATCGTCGAGGTGAAGGACGTCGAGATCCCGGCCGGGATGCAGAAGGCGATGGCGCGCCAGGCCGAAGCGGAGCGCGAGCGTCGCGCGAAGATCATCAACTCCGAGGGCGAGTTCCAGGCGGCGGAGAAGCTGAAGGACGCGGCGGCGGTGATCGAGGAGCACCCGATCGCGTTGCAGCTTCGCTACCTGCAGACGCTGCTCGAGCTGGGCGCCGGCAACACGTCGACGATCATCTTCCCGGCGCCGATCGACCTGATCCGGCCGTTCCTCGAACGGGCGTCGAAGTAGCTGTCGCTCAGCGAGCAGGAGCGGGCGCTCTACCGGCTGTGGTGGCTTCGGCGCTTCGAGCTCGAAGGAGCTGGTGTCGATCGGCGAGATGATCGGCTGGCGGTAGCCCGGAGTGCGTCGAGCCTAGTGCGAGGCTGCGTTGATCGCCAGGATGGCGCCGCCGGCGCCGCCGCTCTCGTCCGAGAGTGTCCAGGCGGCCCGACCGCTGGTCGTTGCAGTCGTGAGTGCGTAGGCGATCCGGCCGTGGATGGTGGTGGAGTAGTCGAAGTCAGTCAGGGCGTTGAATGGGCCCGCAGCGAGAGTGGAGCTGACGTCGTTTGGATAGTTGATCGCACTGATCACGAGGTCGGCCGCGCCGCCGGTCGTGATCAGCGGCGTAGCGGCTGAGGCCGCCGATTCGTTGGACCCGCCTCCTGCGGTGTCGAGCGTGGTACCGAGCCCGGACCATTCGCTTACGTCGGCGCTCGCGGATTTGGCGCGGGAGAGCGTGATCGTGACGCTCGTCACGCCGGGCGCGGCAAGGCGGTACCAGAGCTCGATGCGACTGTTGGAGCCGGTGAGGTAGCCGACAGCGCCGCGAGCCCAACTGCCGCCGCCTGAGTCTTGGACGGAGCTGACCGAGGCCGAGCTGCCCGCTTTCAGTGCAATCGCGGCAACGAGTCCGTCGCCGGTCGTCGTGCCGCCTGCGACTGGCACAGTCAACGTGGAGCTCGAAGCCCCATTAGCTGTCACTTGACGCACCAAGGCCGGCGGCGGAGGCGGAGGCGGAGGCGGAGGAGGCGGAGGCGGCGGAGGCGGCGGCGGAGGCGGAGGCGGAGGAGGCGGAGGCGGAGGCTTCGGCGGCGGAACGGCACCGGGCGTCGACGCCGGCGGTGTCGCGACCCGTACGACCGGCACGACTGGAGCCGCAGCCACTCGGGCCGGCGGTTGCGCTGCGTGCGATGAAGCCGCCCCGCGCGGAACCCCAGGGATTACCACCGCCGGGACGACGCTTCGGCCTCGACTAGGCCCAAGCCCAGCACCGGAGAGGCCTCCGGGCGCCGGGAGAAGGCGGGGGATCAATGCGTAGACGGCGACAGCGGTCGCGAAGAGGAGCGCCATGGCCATCCGCTCCGTCCGGCCCACCGCCGACTACACCTCCGGAGAAACTAACGGGGTCTGGTCGGCGACTGACTCGACGAGCAGCACGTTCCCCGGGGCATCGACCCGATCGGCGAGTGCCCAGTCGATGACGCGCCAAGGACCCGAGCCGTCGGGCAGCCGGAGGACATCTCCCAGCCTTGGTTCGTGAACGGGATTCGCCGACCGATAGCCGCCGAGGATCTCCGGCGCGTCGAGCTCGCCTGTCCTGCCTTCCCTCACGCTCCACACGACCCGGCCCATATCTGAATTGTGGCACGCGGAGGCTCACCCGAACTGAGTGAAATCCTCGTGGGCGTATCGCGCGTAACGGAGGAAAAATGCGAACGGAGAGCGCGCGATCCTCTTTTGGCAGGGTTGGCGCTTCCGCGTCCTCGACCTCATCCCGGTCGAGGCGGAGGACTGCCGTTCGTGGGGCTGCTACTGGTCGAGGCCGCGTAATCCAATTCCTCTTGCGGGCTGGAGGCAGGCTCGGCTCTTGCAGCCGCGTAACTGGCTGGCCAGTCGCGGCGTTTCCCATGCGGGCCTGGGGACGGTGATCGCCGCCGGGGGGCTGATGGCATAGGCGGCAAGTTCCCAGGCACCCAATCTCTCGAGGAAGAGGACGAGTCGCCGGTCGTCGGGCTGCTACAGGTTAAGTCCGCCTAGCTGCAGTTACTGCGGCTGGATCTCCGAGGGAGTGCGACCGTCAAGGTCAGACGTGGCACGAGGTCGGTCCACCGGGTCTGCCTTCGCTCCGACGGCGATCCCGCCGAAGAGCGCCGTCCCCGTGAGGGTGAGCACGGGAGCATCCGGATCGTCGTCCGCCGGCGTCCGGGTGTGGACCCCGCCAGCGATGGCCTTCAGTCCGGATTCGACGCGCCAGCTCGGCGGCGTCATGATCTGGATCCCGCCGAAGAGGGTGTGTAGGGACAGCCGTGCTCCGGGTGCGAGCTCGACCTCGCGGAGGTCGACTGTGATGCCGCCGAACCACGCCAGCATCGAGCCTCCCGTGAAGACCGTGGCTCGGCTCTTGAGCTCAATGCCGTTGAGGACGGCCACGAGACCGAGCTCGTCGCTCTCCTCGTCTCCGCGTGAAGGCACCGTCCGCCGTACGAAGGCAGCGGCGCTCATCATTCCCGCCCAGGCGCCGAGCTTGAAGAGCAGGAGTCCTCGGAGCGGGCGCATCGAGCTCAAGCGTACAAGCCCTGCCGGTCTCCGCGATCCGAGAGACGTACTGCAAATAGTTTCGGGCGTGTCGTCGTACGGCCGTACCCAATCCGTACCCAAACGTCCGAAACGGCCCCGACGACGAACCCGCACGGCTACGCGGTCGAGTGGCCCGCAATACCGCACGGCTGCGTGGGTTCAGCCACTCGACGCCAGGGAAGCCGATCGGCCGCCAGGTGGCCGTCCGACTCCCCACACGTTCGGGACAATGGCTCAAACAGGCTCTAGAACGCGGCATCCGTGCAGGCCCAGGGCCAAACATCGTGGCGGCCTTGTACTCACGGTGCGAAGATCGAACTAGGATCGCGTTGTGCTCGGCTTCGTTCGGGTCTTCAGGGAGTACGAGCGGGCGGTCTTCTTCCGGTTCGGCCGGCTGCTCGATCCGCCGCGCGGTCCCGGCCTCGTCTGGAAGATCCCGGTCGTCGACCAGCTCGTAAAGGTCGACCTCCGAACGATCACGCTGATCATCCCGCCGCAGGAGGTCATCACCAAGGACAACGTCCCGGCGAAGGTGAACGCCGTCGCCTACTTCAAGATCGTCGACCCGAAGAGCGCAATCGTCCAGATCGAGAACTACATGGTGGGCACGCAGCAGATCGCGCAGACGACGCTGCGGTCGGTGCTCGGCCAGCACTCGCTCGACGAGCTCCTCTCCGAGCGGGAGAAGATCAACGCGATCCTCCAGGAGATCATCGACGAGCAGACCGGGCCGTGGGGGATCAA
>DASYPH010000123.1:0-3358 GCA_036006925.1 Gaiellaceae bacterium | reverse complement strand
GGCTTCGCGACACAGCGGGTGCAGTCCGTTGGCTTTTCGGCGAGCTGGGTCAACCAGGAGCTGAAGGACCTCACCCGCGGCGTCTACGACGCCCGCGAGACCGCGCTCGGCCGCATGACCACCGAGGCACGGAAGCAGGGCGCCGTCGGCGTCGTCGGCGTCTCGATCGCGCACGAGATCGAGCAGCGCGAAGCCGGCGGCCGCATGGATCTTGTCGTCACCTTCCACGTCCTCGGGACGGCGATCGGCGAGCGCGGCCACGACGGCCGCGAGCTCCAGGTCTCGCCACGAATCGACCTGAGCAGAGACACATTGAAACCTCACCTGCTGGGAGGGGCCCGATGAGCTACGACCCGACCTCGACCGAAGGAGTCCCGGAGCACGGGCGGGAGCGCCTCGCCCAGATGCGGAGCGGCTTCTTCACCTCAGACCTGTCCGTGAACGAGTTCCTGCTGGTCAAGCAGGCAGGCTTCGACCCGCTCGGCCTCGTCATCGGCAGCTCGATCTACCACATCGGCTACCAGCAATCGAGCTGGAAGCAGTCGATCGAGATGGCCGTCCTCTCCCAGGCGATGTACGAGGCGCGCGAGCTCGCGATGACACGCATGGAAGAAGAAGCCGACCAACTCGGCGCAGACGGCATCGTCGGGGTACGCCTCGACGTCGGCCGCTACGAGTGGGGACAGAACCTCGCCGAGTTCATCGCCATCGGCACCGCCGTCAAACACCACGGCGGCGAACTGCACCGCACAGCGAACGGCAGGCCGTTTACCAGCGACCTCTCCGGCCAGGACTTCTGGACGCTGCTCGCCTCCGGCCACCGGCCGGTCGGGCTCGTCATGGGCTCATGCGTCTACCACGTCGCCCACCAAGGAATGATGGCGTCGATGAAGCAGATGGGCCAGAACGTCGAGATGCCGAACTTCACCCAAGCCCTCTACGACGCACGCGAACTCGCGATGGAACGGATGCAAAAGGAAGGCGAAGAGCTCCAGGCCGAAGGAATCGTCGGCGTCCAGCTCCAGGAACGCTCACACGGCTGGGGCTCCCACGTGATCGAGTTCTTCGCAGTCGGAACCGCGATCGTCCCCACACAAGAAGACCGCCGGCTCCCCGAGCCGGTCCCCACCATCAGCCTCAACGACTAGCGGTCGCGGTCCGGCTCATGCGCACCGTTTCGACAGCCGGCGGCGAGATGGGGCGGGCCGCTCCCGAGCGTGACCCCGGTTGTCCGGCTGTTGCCTAGACCCGCACGACCGCTGCGGACGAATACACATGTCGCCGCCACGGCGGGCGATCGAGTGAGCGCCCATGAGCGCTCACCCCTCGGCGTTCCACACCAGTTGTTACACGAGCTGGGTTAGCGACCGACCACCCTAGAGACGCAGCGGGCGCGGGACTCTCGGCTGGGCCAGTGTTCCGGAACGACCCCTGAGCGGAAAAGCGCTTTCGGTTTGTTCGGTTGCGTCCTAGTCTGTCTTCGTGCCACCGCCGGTCCGGTACGCCCGTAGCGGAGAGCTGAACATCGCCTACCAGGTCGTGGGTGACGGCCCGGCGGATCTTTTGATGATTCCGGGCTGGTTTTCGCACCTCGCACTTGACTGGGAAGAGCCGACGTGGGTTCGCTGGTGCGAGCGGTTGGCGTCCTTCGCTCGAGTAGTGCGTTTCGACAAGCGGGGCACCGGAATGTCTGACCGGCCACCGGGTGTTCCGACGCCGGACGAACGGATGGCGGACGCGCGGGCGGTGATGGACGCGGCGGGGTTGACCTCTGCGCACGTGCTGGGATGGAGCGAGGGTGGGCCGCTCGGGATTCTGCTTGCCGCCGCGCATCCCGAGCGCGTCCTGAGCCTCGTCCTCTACGGGACACAGGCCACGTTCCGGCGACGAGACGATTACCCCTTCGGCGACGAGGAGAGCGACGAGCAAAGCGAGGAGTGGTACGCCGAGCTCGAATCGGGCTGGGGAACGGTCGATTACGCCCTGCTGACACACCCGGATGCAGATCCAGTATTCGCCCGGCGACGCGCGCTCTACATGCAATCGGCTGCGAGCCCTGCAGCCGCAGTTGCCCTTGCGAAGTCGAATGCCTTGATCGACACGCGCGAGCTCTTGCCGTCGATTCGGGTGCCGACGCTAGTACTCAGCCGCCGCGACGATCCTGTTGGTCCCGAGCCCACCGGTCGGTATCTCGCGGAGCGGATTCCCGGAGCCCGCTTCATCGCGTTGGAAGGGGATGAGCACCAGCCCTGGCTAGGAGACGCAGAGGCGTGGTGCGCTGAGATCGAACATTTCGTCACTGGTATCCGGCCGGCGGTGCTCGAACCGGGGGTGGTGCGGGCAATCCTGCTTTGCGACCTCGAGGGGTCGACGAAGCTAGTGGGCACGCTCGGAGACGAACGCTGGACCGACGTGCTCACGGCCTACGGAGAGGCCGCCGACCGGGCCGTGCACACACACGGCGGCCGCCTCGTGGACCGTACGGGTGACGAACTCATGGCTGCGTTCGAAGGGCCGGTCAATGCCGTCCGGGCAGCACAACGCATTCAAGCGGCAGCCGAAGAGCTCGGCTTCAGAGCGCGCGCGGGTATCCACATGGGCGAGGTCGTCGAGCGTGGCGGCGCCTTGCGTGGGATCGCAGTACATCTCGCAGCCCGCGTGATGGGGAGCGCTGATGGCGGTGAGGTACTCGTATCCGAGACGGTCAAGGACATCGTCGCCGGCTCCGCACTCCGCTTCCAAGACCGAGGAACCCATCAACTCAAGGGCATCGAGGAGCCGCGACGACTCTTCGCTGTAGCGCGTGACTAGCGGCACGCACCGCGAGAACCCGCTGAAGTGTTGGAGGGAGACCACTCCCATGGACCAGTGAGTTCCGGAATGACCCGTGAGCGAGACGCTCTTGTGCTCGCAGGCCGTCACGAGGCCACCGCGCAGCACCGCGCGCCCGGAAGTCGATCGAGACACCACCAAGACGAACTGTGGATACCGCGGTCATGCGCGCGTGGGATCTGCCCGGGATGACCACTGGTACGCGACTGGTACGCGCCCGACCGTTTGCAGGCACTTCACGCTGAGAAGACCAGTGGTTCACACGCACGCATGTACGTGGGGGCGCGCCCGCCGCGCGCGAGGTGAACGAAGCCGATGTCGAGGCTGCTGCGCGTGGCTGCTCGCCGGCAGCGGCTTTGACATCGACTCGATTCAGCCCGGGGTTTGGTTATCCGAAGCCGGTCGCCTCGCTCTCTCCACTCGATCAGCAGAAGACCGCGAGATCAAAAGACCGATCGAAGGGGATGTTCTTTTCGTCGAAGATCTCGACGTTGACCGTGTTGGTGCCGGTGCGGCTCGTATAGAG
>DASYPH010000122.1:0-1930 GCA_036006925.1 Gaiellaceae bacterium | reverse complement strand
GGGTGGCAGATCGTTCGGCATCGCGAGATCTCCTTTGGCGATCGACAGAGTCGATCGTTGGATACCCCGGGGCGGCGGGATCGAACCACAGCAGTTCCTAGGGTTACTGCGCGGGAAGAGCCAACGGTGACTCGAGCCTGGCAAGCGGCCGGTCGAAGCCGACGTCCCCACTCCCACTCGACCCTCGCAGCTCCTCATGTTTCGATCAGTAGAGCGGAACACGCTGGTCGTAGTTGACGTCCTCACGGACTTCTCGCACCGAGACGGAGAACGGTTACGAGCATCGTTCTGCGAGCACATGGCGGAGCTGGACTCGCTCGGAGCTGGAGTCGCTGATCGCAGCGCGAGGCGGGCAAGCGTGCCAATCGTATATGCCAACGACCACTTCGGCGACCGGGCGGCGGCTCGCTCGGACATCGTGCGCCGGGCGCGGCAAGCGGCGTCTTCACGGGCCGAGAGCGGATCGTGCCGCTTCTCGACGAGCCGCTGATTCTGAAGCCGCACTACTCGGCGTTTAATCAGACGGGTATCCAGGAAGGCAGCAAGCGGCTTCGAGCGCGCCGGCCTGCACCTTGTCGGCGAAATGGCTCTCGACCGATCAGCGCGACCGCGCGCCGGCGCTTGACATGATCTCGACCATCTGGTTACAGAATGCCGGCAGATCGTCCGGCTTGCGGCTCGTGACCAGGTTGCCATCCACGTGTAATTCCTCGTCTACCCACGTACCGCCTGCGTTCTCGATATCGGTGCGCAAGCTGGGCCACGACGTCATCGTGCGCCCGGTCGCGGCGCCGGCTTCGACGACGGTCCACGGACCATGACAGATCGCCGCCACCGGCTTGCCCTGGTCGAAAAAGCCGCGAACGAACGCCACGGCGTCCTTGTCCGTACGCAGGCGGTCCGGGTTCGCAACTCCGCCGGGTAGCACGAGGCCGTCGAACTCGGACGTGTCAGCGTTGGCAACTACACCGTCGATTGGGAAGCTACCCGCCTTATCCAGGTGGTTGAAGCCCTGAATCTCCGAGTCTTCGATGTTCAGCAGCCTCACGTCGGCTCCCTCACGGCGGGCAGCCCTCAGCGGCTCGGTCAATTCCACCTGCTCCACACCGTCGGTGGCGAGAAAAGCAATCCGTGTCCCTGTCAGTCTCCGTGTCCCTGTCAGTCTGTTACCCATGGTCATCCTCTCTGGTCGTCGCTACGCGTCGTCCTTACCGCGACCCGGGGAGGACGAAACCACAGCCGCGTTCCTCTGCTCGCCTTCGCGGGTACAACGCGGTGGCCAAGCGTCGGAGAAGAAAGGCGCCGCAGCTCATTAGACGGTGGTGTTGGGGCTCCCACCAACCGCGACGGCCGTTTTCGGACGATCCTGCCTCAACTGCGGGTTGGCCGTAGAGATAGGGCCGGCTCGCGTGGTTGCGGCGAGCTTACGGACATCGCGCGACGGAAAACTGGGCATCGGTCAGTGAAGCACGGCCCGTTCGGAGCGCGTTCGCTGGGTGCGCGGCCGGGTTCGACTTCGTGACCACCTGGGGATCGGCGCGGTCAAAAGGCATCCATCACCGACGGGCCGCTGGATTCGCGAAACAGCTGTTTCAGCCGAACGGCTCGCGGGCATCATCGAAACACGGGGGCGGCGTCAGCGCCTCACTGGCCCAACGACCGTTGCAGGCTTCTACGGTGGCCGGCCCCGATATGAAATCCACGGCGGGGCCGGGTCGCTGACCTGGCCCCGCCTCTTTGGGACCGCTGCCAAGATCGCCGTCTTGCCGGCCCGCAGGAACATCGGCCAGCAGTCGGGGACGTACCTGCGCACCGGGGGCCGCCCGCAACCCGACGTTCGGAAGACCACCGCGTCGATCGGCACCTCGACGTTGTATGGCGCCCTGATCGCACCCACTATCGATTCGGAACGTGCGATCGCAAACGAGGC
>DASYPH010000121.1:0-11184 GCA_036006925.1 Gaiellaceae bacterium | reverse complement strand
ACAGAGGATTTCCGTTGAGACACCTTCCTTTGCTGCTCGACACAACCGCGGTCTCCCGAAACCCCGAGGGGTTCGACTCTCCAGGCAAGGTCCTGCACCTGGCCGCCCGAGCACACGGCTACGACATCTTCATCTACATCTTCTTTGGTTCGCCCAAGCCTTCATCGGCCGCACGGGCCGCTGCCAACATGCAGCTGGGCAAGCTCTACTTGCCAACCTGAACCTCTTCGCCGCCAGGCGTCATTCCGGAACTCACTGTCATCGTCGGTTGACGGTGGCGCACTCGAGTCTTACGTCCCCGATCGGCCGCCGCCAGCAGGTTACGGTCACTGACTGCTGCGGTGCAAACCCTGTGTAAGCGGTCTGACGTTGCCCTTCCAGAACGCAGCCCTCGCCACGAAGCTCGGAATGGTGCGGGCTGCAGAGACGGGAGCGACGGGACTCGAACCCGCGACCTCCGGCGTGACAGGCCGGCGTTCTAACCAACTGAACTACGCCCCCGTGCGCGCCGCAGTGTAGCGGCGGCAGGGAAGGGGGTCACACCGGCCGAAGAGGGCTAGATGGTTGATCGGCAATTGACGCCGCCGCGGCCGGGGGCCTGCACGCGGCGCATTGCGCCCGCCTCGCCCAGCACCGAGGCCCACGGGCCTTGGCACCGGTCGAGTCGACCACACTGCTTGGTGCAGACCCTCCCCGCGACGACGTCAACTGCCGACCAACCCTCTCGATGACGCGCGTCGACTGGGTCGCGGCCGCGATCGTGGCGCTTGGTGCGCTGTCGGGGCTCCGCCGCGGACTCGTCGCGACCGCGCTCTCGCTCGGCGGGCTGATCGCCGGCGCCCTGATCGGCGCGCGCATCGCGCCGCATCTGTTGCACGGCGGCGCCGATTCCCCCTACACGCCGCTTGCCGGCCTGGTCGGGGCGTTGATCGGCGCGTCGCTCCTGCAATGGGCGGCGAGTGTGGCGGGTTCGTTCGCCCGCGGCGGGCTGTCGGTGATCCCGCCACTGCGGTTCCTCGACACGGTCGGCGGCTTCGTCGTGGGCGCTGGCCTCGGGCTTGCGCTCGTCTGGGTCGCCGGCGCCGCGCTGCTCCTGATCCCGGGCGAGTCGCGGTTGCGCACGGAGGTGCAGGAGTCGACGATCCTGCACCGGCTGAACGAGGTGGCGCCGCCCCGCACGGTGTTGCGTGCCCTCGCTCGCGTCGACCCGTTCCCGCAGATCGCCGGGCCGGCGCCTCCGACGACGCCTCCCGACTCCCGCGTGCTTCGCTCGCCCGGTGTGCGCGCGGCGCGTCCCAGCGTCGTTCGGATCACCGCGCTCGCGTGTGGCTTCGGCGTCGAGGGCTCGGGCTGGGTGGCGCGGCCCCACATCGTGGTCACGGCGGCCCATGTCGTCGCCGGCGGCAGCAGTCTCCGGGCCAACGGCCATGCGGCGACGGCGCTCGTCGTCGACCGGAAGCAGGACGTCGCCGTTCTGCGCGTCCCCAGCCTCAGGTCGCCGCCGCTGCAAGTCGTCGACGCCCATGCTGGCGACTCCGTCGCGATTCTCGGCTATCCGGTCAACGGCCCGTTCGATGCGCGACCGGGCCGGATCGGCAACACCGCCGACGTGCTCGTCGAGAGCTCGCTGCGCGAAGTGACGGCTCTGAGCGGGCTCGTTCGGCACGGCAACTCGGGCGGCCCGGCCGTCAACGCCCAAGGACAGGTCGAGGCGACGGTCTTTGCCGCCCGGATCGGCTCGAAGGCGGGCTACGGCGTCCCGGCTCCCCCGGTGCGCCGTGCACTCGCGCGCGCGACGCATCGGGTTTCGACGGGCAGTTGCTGACCGCTACCCGATCAGCTCGAGCACGCGCCCCGGGCGCTTGTACGGCGCGACCACATAGACGCCGGCGCAGCGTCCCCGCGCGTCGGCGACGAGCTGCTTCGCGTGGGCCAGGCCGAGCGTCGGGGCGTCGCGCCCCGCCTCGAGCAGCGCATCCTGCAGCGCCTGCGGCACGCTGATTCCGGGCACCTCGTTGTGTAGCCGGAGCGCGAGCCGGTGGCTCGTCAGGGGAAAGACCCCGGCCAGGACGGGGATGGGCCAGCTTCCTCCGAGCACCTCGGCGAACCGGTCGAGCACGTCGAGCTCGAAGACGATTTGGGTCATCGCGTACTTCGCCCCGGACTCGACCTTGCGGCGGAAGCGCTCGGCTTCGGCCTCGACGTCGTCGGCGGCCGGATTGACGGCCACACCGACGAAGAACGACGTCGGTGCATCGATCGGGCGCCCGTTGAAGTCCTCGCCGCGGTTGAGGCGCGTGATCAGCTGCGTCAACCCGATCGCGTCGACCTCCCAGACGCCGCGCGAGCCCGGGTAGTCGCCGACCTCGGGCGGATCGCCGGTGATCGCAAGCACGTTCCGCACGCCTTCGGCATGGGCGCCGAGCAGCATCGATTCGAGCCCGAGAACCGTCCAGTCGCGGGTCGTCAGGTGGGGAACCGTCTCGAGGCCCGTCTCGCGCTCGATCCTCGCCGAGACCATCAGTGAGCTCATGCCCGCTCGCGCCGTGGCGTTGTCGTTCACGTCGACGAAGCGCACCCCGCCCTCGCTCAGGTCGCGCGCGACCTCGAGGAGGCCACGAGCCGAGCCGCCGAGCGGCGGGTCGAGCTGCACCGAGACGACGAACTCGCCCTCGCGGAGCGCGCGGGAGAGGGCGGTCTCGCGCTGCTCCTCGCCGAGTGCCTCGACCAGCTCCCGTTCGGTGAACTCGAGTTGCGAGCGCGGCTCCCGCGCCTCCTCGACCGCGGCGCGGATCGCGGCGATCTCCGTCGGGGTCGTGCCGCAGCAGCCGCCGATCACGCGCGCCCCGAGTTTTCGCGCGTGGGCGGCGAACTCGGCGAAGTACTCCGGCGCCGCGTGCGGGTAGATCACGCGGCCGCCGGAGAGGCTCGCGAGACCGATGTTCGGCAACGCCGCCAGGGGCAGACCGTCGCTCGTCATCTGCTCGAGCGCCTCGAGTGCGGCCAGCAGCCCGCTGCCGTGGTTGGCGCCGATCGCGGCGACGTCCAGCTCCCGGAGCCGGTCGGCCGCGTCGCGCGCATGGACGCCCGCGAGTGTCTCGGCGCCGTCGTCGAATGTCATCAAAGCGACGATCGGCAGCGTCGAGACGCTGCGCACGGCGCCGATCGCGTCGACCAGCTCCTCGAGGTCGAAGAACGTCTCGATCATGAACAGGTCGGCGCCGCGGCCCTCGAGCACGCTCGCCTGCTCGCCGTAGAGCTCCTCGCGCACTCGAGACGTTGCCGACTCGCCCAGTGGGCCGATCGCTCCGGCGATGAAGACGTCGCGGCCCGAGATCTCCCTCGCCTCCCGCGCGAGTTTGACGGCGGTCGAGTTGATCCGCTCGAAGTCGTCCTCGAGGAAGTGCTGGGCGAGCTTTCGGCGGTTGGCCCCGAACGAATTGGTTTCGATCAGCTCGGCGCCGGCGTTGATGAAGCTGACGTGCAGCGAGACGACCGCCTCGGGGGCGCGCAGATTTGCCTCCTCGGGGGAGCGCAGCCGTGGCACCGCGGCGGTGATCAGCGAGCCCATGCCGCCGTCGGCGACGATCGGCGGCCCCTCGCGCAGGCGCTGCCTGAAGCGGTCGGTCACGCCCAGAAACGTAGATGACCGATCGGCAATCGGCCGCGCCGATCACCAACCGGTCATCGGTCAAGTCGCGCGGTCAAGCACGGAAGGGGTGATGGATCAAGTGCCGGGCCGGCCTCAGAGTTCGACCTGTCACCCGCGAACCGGAGGCCCGATGCGGCGGGGCCTCGTCGGAAGCGCGGGGGCGATAGCTCCAGCGGAGAACGGCGTCGGCGGCGGCGCCGTTTTCTCGTGCTACTTCAGGACGAGGCGGCCGACGTACGCGGCGAAGCCCTTGCTGTAGGTGACGTTGATCGTCATACCGCCCATCCGCTTCGGCCGCCAGGAGATGGTCGAGCCGCTCGTGACCACGGAGACCGGCGCCCCCGACACCGCAACCCGCACCCTGGTCGGCTTCACCGCGAAGCTGACCGTGACGAGGCCACCGCGGTGCGCGATGATCGGCCGTCCCGACGCGGCGATCGGCGCACCGCAGTGGGCGCCCCAGCACCATGACGAGACCGCCAGCCGCACGTGGCCGGGCGCGGCGAACGCGGCCGGTGGTTTGACTGCTCCGAGCAGCAAGACGACGAGCGCGACCATCCCGCAAAGTTAACGTCGTCGCGAGATGTTGCGACGATCGAACAATTTCGTGTCGGTTTGGCGAACTCTGATGTATTGTCAGCGCGCTGAGGGCGAGCCGGCACGTGTGAGAAACCGGCTCCGTGTGCGTTGAATCGTTGTGTCCCCGTCAACGAACGTCGTAGCCGGAGGTCGTGCTGAGGTGCTCACTGTCGACATTGCTCTTCCCGACGTCGAGGAACTCCAGAAGCTCGTAGCGACGGGACAAGAGAAGGGCTTCCTGACCTACGACGAGATCGTCAAGGGCATCGAGGAAGTCGAACTGACGAAGGAGCAGGTCGAGGACTTCACCACCTACCTGATCGACCACGGGGTCGAGCTCGTCGAAGGCGAGGAGCACAAACGGCTCCCGCACGAGCAGCCGCTCGTCGAAGAGGAGGTCAAGTCGGCACCGAAGCTCGATTTGACCGTCGAGCCGTCGCTCGACTCGCTGCGCCTGTATCTGCGGGAGATCGGCAAGGTACCGCTGCTGACCGCCGATCAGGAGGTCTACCTCGCGAAGCGCATCGAGCGCGGCGACATGGGTGCGAAGACACAGATGACCGAGGCCAACCTGCGCCTCGTCGTCTCGATCGCAAAGGGCTACCTCGGCCGCGGGCTCAGCTTCCTCGACCTGATCCAGGAGGGCTCGCTCGGCCTGATTCGGGCCGTCGAGAAGTTCGACTACCGCAAGGGCTACAAGTTTTCGACCTACGCGACCTGGTGGATTCGCCAAGCGGTGACGCGGGCGATCGCCGACAAGGCGCGCACGATCAGGATCCCGGTGCACATGGTCGAGAAGCTGAACAAGGTCGTGCACATCGAGCGGCAGCTCGTGCAGCGGCTCGGTCGCGAGCCGCGGCCCGAGGAGATCGCCGAGGAGCTCGAAATGACGACCGAGGAGGTGCGCGAGATCCTGCGGATGGCGCAGCATCCGGTCTCGCTCGAGAAGCCGATCGGCGAGGAGGAGGACTCGGCACTCGGTGACTTCGTCGAGGACGAGAACACCGAGACGCCGGACGAGGCTGCGTCCCTGACGCTACGCCGCTCCGACATCGAGGTGGCGCTTGCCTCCCTGCCCAAGCGCGAGCGCCAGGTGATCGAGCTTCGCTTCGGCCTGACCGGGGGTCAGCCCTGCACGCTCGAGGAGGTCGGCAAGGCCTTCGGTGTCACCCGCGAGCGGATCCGGCAGATCGAGAACAACACGCTCAAGAAGCTCGAGAGCCTGCCCGAAGCGCAGGCCCTCAGGGACTGTATGTAGGGCCGGCTCTAGGCGCGCTCGGCCGGCACGAACAGCCGGCAGTGCGGGCACTTGAAGCCCCGGTATCGCTCGGCAGCGCCCTCGAGCAGGTCAGCGTTGAATGACTTCTTGCAGTGCGGACAGACGATCTCGTCCGTGCCGCCTTCCGGCCGCGAAGCGGCGCTCACGTCACCGAGATCGACTCGATGCGCACCTCGTCCAGCGGGCGGTCGTTCGCGGTCTCGACCTTCTCGATCGCGTCCACGACGTCCATGCCGGAGACGACGCGGCCGAAGACCGTGTGCTTGCCGTCGAGCCACGGGCACGCGTCCGCCGTGACGATGAAGAACTGCGATCCGTTCGTGTTCGGCCCGGCGTTCGCCATTGCTAGCGCTCCGCGCTCGACGAGATTCTCGTTGAACTCGTCCTCGAACTGGTAGCCGGGACCGCCTGAGCCCGTCCCGGTGGGGTCGCCGCCCTGGATCATGAAATCCGGGATCACCCGGTGGAAGATGACGCCGTCGTAGAAGCCGTCGCGGGCGAGCTTCGTGAAGTTGCCGACGGTGTTCGGCGCGTCCTCGTCGAACAACTCGAGGCCGATCGAGCCGTGGTTGGTCTGCATGGTGGCGTGTGTCATGCCCCGCAGGGTAGACGCACGCTCGCGGCAGGCCGTCGGTAAGCGGTGCCTACGCGAACGCGAGGATCAGGTAGCCGAGGCCCGCGAGCCACGCGATCTGGACGACCACGATCAGCGTCAGGGTCAGGCGCGTTTGGAGCGTCCCGGCGCTCGGGGCGTGAGGCTCGAGCCCGGCGACCGCGAGCTCGAACGGGAGCGCGTCGTTGTCTTGTGCAAGTGCTGCGGAGCTCACTGGCCTCTCCCCCCAGATCCACCTGGGCAATGGTTTTCGGTGCTGGATTGGTACTCCAAGTATCGCCGGGGCTTCCCCGGCAGCGCCCGCCGAAGGGCCGGACCACTCCGCCTGAAGGTGGGGCATGCGAGACTGCCGGGAACGCAGTTCTCTGGAGAGGAGATGGCCGATGGAACTGCATGAGATGGAAGGGATCGGGCCGACTCATGCCGCCACCCTCCAGTCGCTCGGCCTGACGACGACCGATCACCTCCTCGAGCACGGCGCGTCGAGGGCGGGCCCGGAGGCACTGGCCGAGAAGTCGGGGATCCGCGAGGACCTTCTCCTCGAGTGGGTGAACCACGCCGACCTGTGCCGGCTCGACGGGGTCGCCGGCGAGTACGCACACCTCCTCGAGGCCGCCGGCGTCGACAGCGTCCCGGAGCTCGCCCAGCACAACGCGGCGAACCTGACCGTCGCCCTCGAGCACACGAACTACACGAAGCACCTCGTGCGCCGGGTCCCGTCGGAGTCCGAGAGTTTCCGCTGGATCGAGCAGGCCAGAGGGCTACCGCGCGCCGTCCATCACTGATGTCGAGATCGCGTCTCAGCATGCTCGCCGCGCTGCTCGCAGCTGTGGCAGTCGCGCCGCTCGCCGCCTGCGGCAGCACCTCGACGACTACGACGACGACCGCGTCCGGCCAGGTGCAGGTGAGCTGTCACGTGCCCCTGGCGAGGACGAAGTTCGTCCTTCACACCGGAATCGCGGTCGGCGCGTTCCATCGTTACGTGATCAAGCCGTACCGGGCCGGGGCCTTCAAGCAGGGCGCGCCGGACCGGAGGAAGGCGTTGCTGAAGGCGGGAGCGTCGGCGCTGCTCGCCTACCACGAGCTGAAGGTCGCCGCCCACGACGCGAACTGCGACGGCCCGGCGCTCAAGAAGCTCGCGCACCCGCTGTCGGAGGCGCTCACGGCGCTGTCATCGCTCAGGTCGGCGATCGGGACCGGAAACCTCGCCGGCATTGCAGGCGCGGGGGCCTTGCTCGACACCGTTATCGCGAAGGCGTCGGCGAACGGTGTCCAACTGAAAGACGTCAACCGCTAGAGCCAGGAAAGAGAGGGCCGATGGACCTGAACAAGCTCACCGAGAAGGCGAAGCAGATGTTCGACAAGCGCGGTGGCACGCAGGCCGCGAAGGAGGACGCGACGGAGCTCGAAGACATCGCGCGCAAGAATGAGAGCCTCACCGACAAGGCGAAGGACGCCGCCGCTGCGATCGAGGATCCGGGCGCGCCCGGTCCGACCGCGTAGTTCAGAGGCCGATCAGCTGGCTGATCGTGTCGCTCCTCGCGGCACGGTCAGCCAGATGGGATCGCCGGGCTGAACGCCGCCGAGTCCTTCGGCGGCGTTCGCAGGGTTGCCACGGATGACCGAGAGCCAGCCTCGCGGGTCGATGATCAAGCCCCAATCGCCCGAGTCGACGTCCGTGTACGTCGACACCCGTCGGGCGGTCGCCGAGCCGGTCGTTGCGTCGATCGCGACGGCCTCCGCCCCGTCCAGGCCGGCGCTCGCGTAGTCCGCAGCCGTCACGTTCAGCAGGACGTTGCCGAAGCGGTTCAGATCCAGCACTTCGCATTCGATCTTGTTCGGCGCCACGGTCGCCGACGGGAATGCGAGCTCGGCAAGCGATGAGCGGTCGAGCGGCGGGCCGAGCTCCTCGAGTGAGCCGCCGGCTGCGAGGAACGCCGCAGCTGGAGCGAGGACATCTCGGGCATGGAACGATGGCGCGATCGGCCGCAAGAGAATCCGTTCGAGCGTGATCGAATGGGCCCGCTTGACGCCTCCGTCGACGTGCCAGAGGAAGGCCAGCAAGCCGTTGTCGGGGCCTACGAGGAGGCGCCCGTTGTTCGTTTCGAGTGCGAGGTCGCGGTCGCTGCCGACGCTGGGATCGACGACCGCGAGCACGACCGCGTCCGCGGGAAGGAAACGGGACGAGTCGGAGAGCAGCAGCGCGCCGGCCCGGACATCGAGTGGGGGGACTCCGTGTGACAGGTCGACGATGCGGCTTGCCGGTGTCGCGCTCGCGATCACCGAATGGCAGACACCGACCCATTCGTTCCGGTAACCGAAGTCGGAGAGAAAGACGATCGGGCGTGGCGTCGCGTCGGCCACGGAGTCAGGCTGGGAGTTGCTCGGGAACGCGTCGGGAGGCGTTCGAGTAGACGTCCTTGCGCAGGATCAGGTCGCCCTCGAACGGGAAGACGTCGATGCCATCCCACGAGACCGACATACCGCTCGGGTGCGTGGCCGTAGCCGTCCACTCCTGGACGACGAAGTCGGGGCCGATATAGGTCGAGCGCCCGTCGAAGCTCAGATCGGGCCAGTGCTCGAAGATCGTGGCGATGTGCCCGCGGACCGCGTCGCCCTCGGCGCGCTCGCCTGCGGTGTGATTCTCGAACACCATTCCCGGCGCGTGCGCGGCGCAGATGGCGTCGACGTCCTGGCGATTCCAGGCGTCGTTGTAGGCGGAGATGATTCCGGCCAGGTCGCTCACAGGCCGGTCCTATCACGTTCGGCGCTTGACGTCGCTCGCAGAGCGTGCAACACTGATGTTGCATGACCGCACCATTAAAGATGCAGGTCGATGAGCAGCTTCGGAACGCGACGATCGCGGTGCTGCGCGAGCGGGGCTGGGACGGGTTGACGCTCGAGCGGGTCGCCGAAGTGGCGGGCCGCGCCCGCTCGACGCTCTGGCGCCAGGGTCTCGACCGAGACGCGCTGATCGCCGCGCTCACCGGCGCCCTCGCCGCCGACTTCCGCTCGACGATGTACCCGATCCTCACCTCGGGCGGCAGCGGGTGGGAGCGGCTCGAGCGGTCGCTCCACGAGCTCTGCGCCCTGCTCGATCGGCACTTGCCGCTGATGCTCGCCACCGATGAGGCGTTCCACCAGCGGCCGGCGCCCGATCAGCCGCACGACTACCTCCATCCCCTGATCCGATTTCTGCGCGAAGGCAGCGACGACGGCTCGCTGCCTCCCGTCGCAGACGCCGTCGAGACGGCGGACGTGGTTTTCAACGCCGTCGCGTGGACGTACGTGCACCTGCGCGGCCGTCACAACTGGCCCGCGGAGACGGCGACCGATCGCGTCGTCGACCTGGTGCTGAACGGGATCGCCGGCGACGCCCGGCCGGCAGCCACCAAGAACCGACGAAAGGAGTCACGATGAGCCTTCCCTACGCCGAGCCCCTCGTCCTGCGCGAGCCCGGCGCCCTGCAGATCCCGGAGCCGCCGCGCCGCGGCGAGCCCGGCGGCAAGCCCTGCGGCATCTGTGGTGCCCAGACGACATCAGCCGTCTGGTCCGACGAGCACTGGACGCTGCACCCGCCCGTCGGTGGCAGCCTGCCCGGCGCCGTCTGGCTGGCAAGCCGCGAGCATGTCGACTCGTTCGCCGACCTTCCCGACGAGCTCGCGGCCGATTTCGGCCGGGTCGCCGCGCGCGTCGAGCGGGCCCTGCTCTCATTGGGCGGCGTCGGCCGCGTTCACCTCTATCGCTGGGGTGACGGCGGAGCGCACTTCCACGTTTGGTTCATCCCGCGACCGCTCGGCATGGTCGAGGCCTCCGGGATGATGCTGCCGCTCTGGGAGGACGTCCTCCCGAACGTGCCCGACGAAGAGCTGGCAGCCGCGGCGGAGCGAGTCGCGGCCGCGATGTGACGTCGCCCGCGCCGCTCGTCCGCCGGCTCGGCACGCGAGACGCGGTGGTCATCGGACTCGGCTCGATGATCGGCGCCGGCGTCTTCTCAGCCTTCGGGCCGGCGGCACGGGCGGCGGGGAGCGGCCTCCTGATCGGACTCGCGCTCGCCGCAGCCGTCGCCTACTGCAACGCCGTCTCGTCGGCGCAGCTCGCTGCGGAGTACCCGACGTCCGGGGGCACGTACGTCTACGGCCGCGAGCGGCTGGGTGACTGGTGGGGGTTCCTCGCCGGCTGGGGGTTCGTAATCGGGAAGACCGCGTCGTGCGCCGCGATGGCGCTGACGTTCGCGTCGTATGCCTTGCCCGGCTCGCTGTGGTCGCAACGGCTCGTCGCCCTCGCGGCCGTAGTCGTGCTCACGGCCGCCAACCTGCGCGGCATCTCGCGCACCGCCCGGCTCGCCCGGGTGCTCGTCGCGCTCTCGCTGGCCGCGCTCGCGGTCGTCGTCGTCGCGATCGCCACCGGCGGCAGCGCCGGCTCGCCGATCCCAGACGGCATTTCCTCACTCTGGGTTCACGGGCTGTACGGGATCCTCCAGGCAGCGGGTCTGCTCTTCTTCGCGTTCGCCGGCTACGCCCGGATTGCGACGCTCGGCGAAGAGGTGCGAGATCCCGAGAGGACGATCCCGCGGGCGATCCCGATCGCGCTCGGGATCGCAGTCGTCGTCTACGCGATCGTCGCTGTCGCGGCACTGGCCGGGGCCGGTCCCGAGGCCCTTGCCGCGAGCACGGCGCCGATCGCGACCGCCGTCAAGGCTGCAGGCGCGGCCTGGGCGGTGCCGGTCGTGCGGGCCGGTGCCGCCGTCGCCAGCCTCGGCGCCCTGCTCGCGCTGATCGCGGGGATCGGGCGGACGGCGCTCGCGATGGCGAGGAACCGCGACCTGCCGAGCTGGCTCTCCGCCGTCGACCAGCGCCATCACGTACCGCACCACGCCGAGCTCGCCGTCGGCGCAGCCGTCGCGGTTCTGGTGCTGACCACCGATCTGCGGGGTGCGATCGGCTTCTCCTCGTTCGGCGTGCTGACCTACTACGCCGTCGCGAATGCCTCGGCGTTCACTCAGACCGGCGAGCGGCGCCGCTGGCCGCGCGCTTTGAACGTCGCCGGGTTCATCGGCTG
>DASYPH010000120.1:0-3198 GCA_036006925.1 Gaiellaceae bacterium | reverse complement strand
ATGAGGCGAGGGGCGCGACCTTCAAGGAGGCGGACATCGCCACCCTTACCAGGGGAGCCCCCCACATTGTCGCGTTCTCGATCAACTTCACGGCCGCGAGCGGCAAGCAGGTCACGATCACCATCGACGGCAGTCTGAAGGCCGTCGGCGCGACGTGGGCTAGCTACTACCAGACACAGGAGCACAACCCGACATCGGCCGTCAGCACGATGCTGTTCCGCGCAGGCGGCACGGCATTTCCGGGGTTGGCGGGCCAGGGCTACCTGATCGACAACCTCACCTACACGTCTAGCTAAGCCAACCGACGACACCGATGGCGAGGGCGGCTAGAACAACGGCAACCCACAATCGCCTCGGCTAGCGCGACAAGCGACGAGCGGCTTGACACTCTTCGCCCTGCGAGGCCCAGTCGTTTGGCTGGGCCTCGCGGCCCGCTAGAACGATCGCCGCCCGCTGTTCCGTCTCGAAAGACGTGATGTGGCTGGCGCGAGCGTGAACGCCGCCGTACAGCGGCCGACTAGAGCTTTCCAACAAGTGCCCGCCGCGACCGTCCGCCGCACCGGCTGAGCCGCGAAGCGGCCCGCTTGCAGCCTGTTCCTTCATGGGCGGTGAGGGGTTCGAACCCCCGACCCCCTGCGTGTAAAGCAGGTGCTCTCCCAGCTGAGCTAACCGCCCGCCCGGTGAACGCTAGCGCGACAATCAGTCGATGGACGTCAAGCCGCTGCCCGGCCTCGAACATCTGCCTTTCGCCGAGGTCTGGCTGCACGAGCCCGACGAAGCCGCCTGGCGCACTGCCTGCGCGGCTGCCTGCGCGATCGGCAAGGACGGCCTCGAGGTGTGGACGACGGACGAGACGCCCGGGGTGGTTTCGTTCCTCGAGGCCCGCGGCTACGAGATCGTCAGGCGCTACGTCATCTCGGAGCTCGACGTCTCGGCCGCGCGCAAGCCGAAGCGTTCCGCGATCCCGCTGACGACCTTCGCGGCCCGCCCCGACCTCGCCGAGCAGCTGTATGCGATCGCCTGCGAGGCGTATCCCGACCAGCCCGGACGGGCGGAGACGCGATTGTCCCCGTTCGAAGTGTGGCGCTCCTGGGGGCTCGATCCGCACCCAGCCGACGCCTACTTCATCGCGCTCGACGGCGCCAGAGCGCTCGGCTACGGCTACCTCGAGCTCGACGGCGAGCAGTGGCGCAACGGCTTCCTGGCGATCGCCCGCCACGCCCGGGGGCATGGATTGGCGAGGGCGATCAAGGACGCGCAGCTCGTCTGGGCGAAAGCACATGGGGTGCCGACGCTGCGCACGGCGACCGAGCTCCGGCTGAAGCAGATGCTCGCGCTCAACGAGGGGTACGGCTACGTCCCGCTCTACACCGAGCTGGTCCTCCGCGGACCTTGCGTTTGAGGTACCCCCAGCGGGATTCGAACCCGCGCTACCGGCGTGAAAGGCCGGCGTCCTAGGCCACTAGACGATGGGGGCGTGACACAGCAGCGTACCGCGGGCCGGTTCGGGCGTATGGTTGCCGCGTGCTCGAAGTGAGCCCTTGTGCGGACACGTCGGACGAGCGACTCTCGCTCGACGTCTACAACGCCGTGTGGCCGAACGACGCCATCACCATGGACGAGGTGCGCTCGTTCAAGGCCAGCGTCCGCGCCTCCGTCGACCTGCTCGCGCGCCTGAACGGGGTCGCCGTCGGCTCTGCCGTCGGGGCGATCGCCGCGCAGCGGCCGGATCGCGTCTTCACGCTCGTCACGGTGCTCTCTGAGCAGCGCCGGCGCGGCGTCGGATCCGCGTTGGTCCAGGCGGTCTCCGCGTGGGCCGCCGGGCAAGGCTTGAGCGAGCTCGAGGTCCCGGTCCTCGACAACGACCCCGAAAGCCTCGCCTTCGCGGAACGGCGTGGGTTCGTCGAGGAACGGCGCGAGCTCGGTGTCGTGCTGCACCTCGCCGGGATCGCACCCCCGGACATCGAGCCACCCGACGGTGTCGAGATCGTCACCTGGGCCGAGCGTCCGGAGCTCGCACGCGGCATCTACGAGGTCGCGCTCGAGGCACTACCGGACATCCCCGGCTCGGAAGACGAGGAGATCGAGCCGTTCGAAGACTGGCTCGCGCACGACATGCAGGGCTCCGGCGACCGACCTGACGCTACGTTCGTCGCGGTCGCCGGCGAGGAGGTCGTCGGCTGGGCGAAGTTCTCGCTGACTGCGGCGCAGCCGACGACAGCACACCACGATCTCTCCGCCGTCAAGCGAGCCTGGCGGGGCCGCGGCATCGCGGGCGCACTGAAGGCCGAGCAGATCAAGTGGGCGATCGCCCACGGCTACAAGGAGCTGCACACTCGCAACGAGCAGCGGAACGAGCCGATCAGGCGCCTGAACGCACGGCTCGGCTACCGGCCCGGGATCGGCCGTATCTACCTCGTCGGGCCGATCACCGGCCCCTGAGCTACAGGCTCGAGCGGCACCAGCCGCGTGCCGGTCGCCTTGAACGTGGCGACGGCCGTTCCACCGCGGGCAAGCTCGAGCTTCGACGCGGACGCCGTTGTCACCTCGGCCGTGATCGGCCCGACGCGAACGCGAACGCGGTTCCCGACGGTGACGACCGATCCGATCTGCGCGGCGATCAGGTTCAGGGCCGAGTCGACGTGGCGATGGCGCCCGACCGAGACGTCCCACGGGTAGATGACGACGCTGACCACGCCCTCGGCCCGATCGCTCGAATAGATCACCTCGCCCGTGTCGAGGTGCACCTGGGTCAGCTCGTCGTCGAAGCGGCTGGCGTGCCCGCGCAGCAGGTTGGCACCGGTGAACGAGGCGACGAACGCATCGGTGGGGTTGTCGACAAGCTCGTCGGGAGTCGCGAGCTGCCGCAGCTTGCCCTCGACCAGCACACCCACCTGGCCCGCGAGTGCGGCAGCGTCCTCGTAGTCGTGCGTGACGAGGATCGTCGGCAGCCCGAACCCGCGAAGCAGCTCCTGCAGCTCGGCGCGCACGGCGTCCTTCGTGTGCGAGTCGAGCGCGGACAACGGCTCGTCGAGGAGGATCACGCCTGGCTTACGCGCGAGCGCCCGCGCCAGGGCGACGCGCTGACGCTCGCCGCCCGACAACGCCGCCGGGCGGGCATCGGCGAGGTGGGAGATGCGAAACCGCTCGAGATACTCATCGGCGCGGTCCCGCCCCGCGTACGCGACGTTCTGGCGG
>DASYPH010000119.1:0-3686 GCA_036006925.1 Gaiellaceae bacterium | reverse complement strand
GATCGCCGTCCGGCTCACGAAGGAGTTCATCTTCCGCGAACCGGAATCGACCCGCCCCTTCAGAGGCCGGGCGCTGGTGTTCTACAACGGCTGGAGTGATGGGGACGCCGTCGTCGGGCGCGGCACGATCTCGCGGATCTGGCATCCGGAATACGGCCAGATCCGCGAGATCGATACCGGCGGCGACAACTACCGGGTCTATCTGGCGAACGGAACGGTGTTCGACGTCGACCCGGAGGAGAACCCCGGCTCGGTTTCCGATGCGTGGGCCTTCGACGCGGATGGAAAGGCGGAGCCGCGTCGCGCGTTCAGAGTTCAGCGATGGCGCGTCGAGGTGGAGTTCGAGGCGCTCTCGGATCTACGAGCGGTCGACTCGGAATCGTGGCAGGCCGCTCGCCGACCCGGCGAGCGGCGAATGACGATCGAGGAGCTGTCACAACGTCACGGGGTCGCCATCTATCCTCTGGTCGATGCCGCCGTGGTGCTCGGCCTGGGTGCAGCGACGAGCGAGCCGCTCTCGGCGGAGGACGTCTATGTGATCGAGGCGCGGCTCGGACTCGCTCGACCCTGACCCGAACTATTCACGTGGGGCGTGAGTCCAAGTCAAGTAAGAGAATTCAGTTGGTCGCGAGTGTTCCGGTGCCGGATGGCTGCAGGTCGAACTCGACGCAGTAGCGGCCGTGTCCCTTGCACACATCCGGTAGCGGGCCGACCCAGGTGGCTCGCCCTGAGGTGAGGTCGTAGACGTAAAAGCCGTGGTTGGTGTCGTAGAAGAGGTGTTGGTTGTCCCACCAGGAGGGCATGTTGACCTGGAGCGGGTAGCTGGTTGTCGTTCGTGGTCGGACGCGGTTGTAGATGTAGAGCGCGTGGAAGTCGTTCGCGATGAATGAGAGTCGCTGTGAGTCGGGGGAGAACCTTGGCCCCATCGCTCCATAGCCGAGTGCGCCGGGGGTGCGGCCGCCGGCGATCCGGCGGGGGTGGGAGCCGTCGACGCCGATGATGTTCACGGCGTCGTAGCCGGACTCGAATGCGAGCTGACCGCCGCGGCGTGACCAGTCGAGGCCCGTGACGCCGTAGTAGTGTCGGGTGCCTGGCACTCGAGTCATCCTTCCGCCCGTGATCGACTGGATGCCGATTCCGCCGCGGTAGAGCGAGAACGCCAGTCGCTTCCCGTCCGGCGACCATGCGGGATTGTCCTCGCAGTTGGGACCTGTCTTGGGCGTGCCGCAGATGCGCCGCAGGCCGCTGCCGTCGGGTCGGATGACGAAGATCCCCGCGCTCGGCTGCTCAGACTGGAAGGCGATCCACCGTCCATCCGGCGAAAAACGCGGTGCGTCCGCACAATCGATACACGAGTCGCTCAGCTGACGGGCGCGTGTCGAGCCAAGCGTCGCGACGTAGACCGTTGCGTTGCTGTCGGCACCCATGCCGTTGTCCACGAGCTGGACGAAGACCACGAGACGCGGCGGTGTCGGCGCTGCCGCGGCCGCGAACCCAACCGCCAGAGCGACTCCTCCAGCCACCGCCAGACAAAGAAGGAGCTGCAAACGCACACCTAGGAGCCGAGCTGCGATGGCGGCACCTCGGAGGCGTGCAGCGAACCAACAATGGACTTGAGTTCTCGCTCACTGAACCTAAGTGCTGATGCCATGGCTGGCAAGAGACCCAAACGTGTCACCGACCGTGGCTGACAGCTGTGCCGCAGCCGAGCGTGCACCTACCGATACGCCTCCGGCACCCCCATCAGCTGCACCTCGATGTTCCAGCCGTCGGGCATCTGATCGGGCTGATCCCAGCGAGCCCCATCCTCCAGCCAGCTCGAACGAAAGCGGCGTGCGCCGAACGGGGTGAAGTCCTGGTAGCCGAACTCGACGCCGCAGCAGTCGCAGAACGTGTAGTCAGGGCAACACTCGTCGAGCCCCCACGGCAGGTCTTCGGGCTCCTCAGCCGAGTATTCGAGACCACAAACGCGGCAGTGCCACTTGACCATGCGCCGATGCTAGAGCGGACGTCGGCATTCGTTGGGCGAACGTTCAGACATGCCTAGGAGCTGAGAATTAGGCGAGATGGCCCCATATACAGGGTGCGAGTGCCGCTGGGCCATCTCCCGTGATCCGAAGCGTCCATCGACGCGTCTTCGAGCAGTTCGGGGATAGGCCCGAAGTCCGTGGCCGACGAAGTCGGAGCGTCCACAAGCCGGGAAGCGTTTCGGTGTAGTTCACCCCGAGGGCATCGAGGGTCTCAACGATCACCTCGCGGGCCAGGGTGGCCCCTTCGCGGGTCATGTCCAACGCAACCACGCCGCTGATCTCGCGCGAGTACTCCTCACCAGTGTCCGATGTTGGGCCGCCCAGGCGAGACCGAAGCGGCGTGACCGTCAACAACTCGTCCTCGGTCAGTAAGCGGACGAAGTCAACGAACAGCTCATATTCCTCTTCCATCACTCTTCGAGGGATTTCTCCGGAGATGCGCCCCAGTTCCGTGCGCAGACTGGACTCCGCGGTTGCAGCGAGGGCATCGCGAGCTGCGTTGAGCGACTCGATTCCCTCGAGTGAGACTTCCTGTAGATCGACGTCGAACTGCCGCAGCAGCTGATAGCGAGGGAAGATGCCGAGCTGTTCGTCGGTGTAGAACGGTGCGTGGGAGTTAGGGTTCGGCGCGAGACGGTTCGCGTGGTCGGGGAGACGGTTGTAGATCGCCACCCAGTGATCCCAGCGATCGAGTACGTATCTGCGAGCCGAACTTCGAAGAGCCTCTATCGCGTCCACGGTATTCGGTGTGAGCCTAAGGCTCCGCGAGCTCGAGCGGTGTCACGACCGTTAGCAGGCGTAGCGGGCGATCAGGTGGTCGCCGACCGCCCAGATCTCGTCTGCGGTGACCATCGAGATTGCGTTCAGGCTCAAGCTGCGGAAGTGCGCGAACGGCGTCGGGACGGAGCGCGCATGGTGTCCGTCGTAGTGCATGACGAGTGGGCCGAGTGGCGTGTTGCCGTCCATGCTCCATCTCTGGCCGACCACCCAGATGTCCTGGGACGAGGCTGCGGCGAGGTCGCTGGCAAACGCGCCCGGCTGGGCGTGTCGCTGTTCGAGCTTTCGCGACAGGTCATTCCACGTGCTGAGGAAGAAGGCATTGCCTACATACCGGTCGGAGTCGTCCGTGTCGTTGTAGAGCGCCCAGGTATCGCCGGCGGGGGCGACGGTGAGCGCGCTGCCGTAGCCGGAGCGGATCTCGCTGGTGATGGCAACGCTGTGCCAGCCGCGGCCGTTCCAATGCACGACGACTGGGCCGTAGGTGTAGATGTCGACCCCGTACCAGGTGCCGATCGCCCAGACGTCATTCGGCCCGTGCGCCTCGACGTCCGTCAGCCCGGTGCCCTCGTTGGCGCTCCAAGGCGGCACGCTCGCGCGGAGCTGGTTTTCGTATCCGCCGTGCCAACGGCGTCCGTTCCAGTGCAAAACGAGCGGCCAGCCGTGCCCGGAGACGCTTCCCACGGCCCAGGCATCCGTCGGCGACACGGTGACGACGCCCGACAGATCACCTTGCGCGAGCCCGGCGACCTGCAGCTGTACCCAGCGCGTCCCGTTCCAGTGAAGGATCAGCACTCTCGTTATGTGGTTGTCGCGGCCGTAGTCGGATCCGACCGCCCAGATGTCGTTCGGTCCGATGCCGGCGATCGCGTTCAAGTC
>DASYPH010000118.1:0-1901 GCA_036006925.1 Gaiellaceae bacterium | reverse complement strand
GCTAGCTCCGTAGGGATAGCCGTCCTGCCCGCCCTCGCTGACCAGTGCCTCGACCCTCTGGCCCGGACGGAGCGTCTTGAAGCCCTCCATCTCGATGACTGAAAAGTGGATAAAGACGCCACCCGGCGTTTCCTCGGAGTCCGCGAGCGCACCCGAGCCCGACGCGTCATTCCACCAATCCACGGTCGTCTGGACTCTGAACTCGGCCATCAGGAAGACCCTACGTCAGGGGGTCATTCCGGAACACTGGCCCAGGCGACCTTCACCGCCACCGCCCTTCGCCGGTTCAAAGCTACCCGGACTTGTTCCTCCAGCCGGGGCGTCCTCGACCTAGCCGACTACCCAAGCCGAGAGTACTGCTCGCCAACGGTGGCGTCGTTTGAGCGTCGCTTCGCTCTGAGGATCACTGCCGGGGCCGCTATCTCGGTTGCAGCAGCTGCTAGGGACGCGCGCAGCACTTCGACGCGGATTTGGCGACCTGATTAGCATCGGGCGGTATGAGGCCAACTGCTGCCGACCTCGAGCGAATCGCGCTGTTCGCGTCATTCAGCGATTCCGAGCGCGAGGAGCTTGCGGAGTCGTTCGAGGTGAGGTCGAAGGTGGCGGGAACGGAGCTGATCGGCGAGCGGGCAGGGGGCTACTCGTTCTTCGCCCTCGCCGATGGGGAGGCGAGCGTTTCGGTCAACGGCATCGAGATCGCAGCCCTCAGTCCCGGCGACTGTTTTGGAGAGATGGCACTCCTTGGCGATGGGCGACGAACCGCCAGCGTTACGACGACCACTCCGACGACCGTCTACGTCATGTTCGGCACGGAGTTCCGCCGCCTCCAGCAAACCCATCCGGCGGTGGTGGGGCGGATCCAAGCGATGATGCGTGAGCGCCTCATCCGGCAGGCTGAGTAGCGGCTCCGGGCGTTCAGTGGTCACCCCGCAACACTGGCCAAGGGCATCGAGTTCGCACCCTTTGACGGTTCATCTGCCGTCCGTCCGCGCGCTGATCTGTCACTAGAGTCGCTTGCGCTGTGTTCGATCGCTTCACGAGAGGCCCCGCCGCCACAGTTGCAGGGGCGTTGCTTCTTATCCTCGGCGGTGTCATCATCGTCGCCCACGGCGGCTTCGCCGGCACGACGATCGCAGTTGTCGGCTGCCTGATCATCGTCCGCGAACGGATGCGGCAAAGAAGGACGCCGGACTAACCGGCCACCAACGCTCAGGGGTCCCCGGACGCTGGCCCAGCCCAACTGTCACTCAGCGGAGCGCGAGCCTCCGTCGTCGCAGAACAGCCAGGGCTGTACCAGCCGGAGCCGGCGCTTCTCGGCCTCGGTGAGCGCCCTCACGATCTGACTGGATCGGTCGGCCTGCCCCGCGGCCGTGAAGAGCGCGGCCTGGTCGAGCAGCCGCTGCACGAAGAGCGTGTACTCCGACTCTGGCGTCCGCAGCGGGTCTCGCAACTGGCGAACCTCGTCCATCTCGAGGAACTCTGACGTTCATGCACGCTCGCCTCAACCCCC
Organism: Gaiellaceae bacterium; assembly: GCA_036006925.1. Lineage (GTDB taxonomy): Bacteria > Actinomycetota > Thermoleophilia > Gaiellales > Gaiellaceae > PALSA-600. The sequence goes on along the minus strand of DASYPH010000118.1, from coordinate 391 downwards.
GAAAGGAGCATCACGATGGCCAGCAAGATCCCCTCTCACGACAAGAACTCGCAGCTCGAGGCGCTACGCCCGGGCCACACCGCCGACGTGCCTGACCCGGCCGCAGCCAAGGACACGCTGAACGAGGGGTTCGCGCCCCCTCTAGTGCAGAAAGGAGCCAGCCACCGGCGCGCAACCTCCGGATTGAACGACGAGGCGAACAGGAACGGGCGCCTTCTCTCGGACTTCAACCCCAAGATTCGGCCGTAGCTACGGCGCCTTCTCCTTCACGAAGAGCCCCAGCAGGCCGCGTTTCGCCTGAGTGAGCAGCGGCTCACCGCCCGGGCCGGGTGGCCTTGACCATGCGGCTGCAGTTTCCGCGCCGAGGAGCAGCGCCGATGCGTACAGATAG
>DASYPH010000117.1:0-2655 GCA_036006925.1 Gaiellaceae bacterium | reverse complement strand
GACGCGCGCGGGCTTGGGCTCTCCAGCTTCGTCTCGATCGGCAACAAGGCGGACGTGTCGTCGAACGACCTGCTCGAGTACTGGGAGGAGGACGACGAGTCGGACGTCATCCTGCTGTACCTGGAGTCGTTCGGGAACCCGCAGAAGTTTGCCCGTGTCGCGGGCCGGGTTGCGCGCTCGAAGCCGATCCTCGCGCTCCGAAGCGGGACGAGCCGTGTCGGTGCGCGCGCAGCCAGCTCGCACACAGCGGCCCTCGCGGGCTCGGACAAGGCTGTCGATGCGCTCTTCTGGCAGGCCGGCGTGCTACGCGCCGGGACGCTGGAGGAGCTGCTCGACGCGGCGGTGCTCTTCTCAACACAACCGTTGCCACGCGGCAACCGCGTCGCGGTCGTGACCAATGCGGGCGGCCTCGGCATCCTGTGCGCCGACGCGTGCGACGGGGCCGGTCTCGAGCTGCCCCCGCTGTCCGAGGAGACGAAGCTTGCCCTCCAGCAGGCGATCCCGGAGGAGGCCAGCATGGCCAACCCGGTCGATCTGCTCGGCTCGGCGACCGCCACGACGTACGAGGCCGTGTTGCCTGCGTTGCTCGCCGACCCGGGGATCGACGCGGTGATCGCACTCTTCGTCCCACCGGTCGTCGCGACCGCCGCCGACGTTGCGGAAACCATCTCGCGCGTCGCACGAGGTGCGGACAAGCCCGTGCTCCCCGTCGTCATGAGCGCCGATGGCACGCCTCCAGGCGCCTTCGCGTATCCGGAGTCGGCGGCGCGTGCGCTCGGGCTCGCTGCTCGGCGGGCGGCCTGGCTGCGGCGGCCTGCCGGCATCAGCCCCGACCTCGACCGCATCGACCGAATGGCGGCCTCCGCGATCATCTCGGAGGCGCTCGCCGCCTCGGATGATGTCTGGCTCGAGCCGCGCGAGGTCCGCGCGCTGCTCGTCTCGTACGGCCTGCCGCTGGTCGAGGAACGCTATGCGGCAACCCCCGAAGCCGCCGCAGCAGCAGCAGCCGAGGTCGGTTTTCCGGTGGTCGTCAAGACCGCCGAGGCGGGCGCACACAAGACCGAGTCGGGCGGCGTCCATCTCGACCTGCGCGACGGCGAGAGCGTGGCACGTGCGGCCGCGGAGATCGGCGCACCGGTCGTTGTCCAGTCCTATGTCACCGAAGGCGCCGAGCTGCTCGCGGGCGCAATCCAGGACCCGGTGTTTGGCCCGCTCGTCGCGTTCGGCCCAGGCGGTGTGTTCGCCGAGTTGATCGGCTCTTCGCGGCTCGCGCTCGCGCCGCTCACCGATGTCGACGCAGCCGAGCTCGTCGCCAGTGGCAAAGCTGGACGGCTGGTCGCCGGGTGGCGGGGCGCACCGCCGGCCGATCAGGCCGCGCTGATCGATGTGTTGCATCGGCTCGCCCGGCTCGCCGAGCACCATCCCGAGGTGGCCGAGCTCGATCTGAATCCCGTGCTCGCCGGACCCGACCGGTGTGTCGCGGTCGACGCGCGCGTCAGGCTCCGTCGCCCGAGCCAGGCACCCTCGCTCAAGACCTGGTGAGCGAGACCGTGACCGGGCGTTCGTAGGCGGAGGTCAGATTGCCGCTGCGTCCGGGTGGCACGCCCAGGCGCTCGGCAGCACTTCGATCCGGTGCTCGCCAGGTTGTGTCTGACCAGCTCCGACGAGAGCCGAGATGGTCAGCACGCCGTCATGGATACGCGCGTGCACGTTTCGCATGTCGGTTTCGGGAGGCAGAACGAACTCGCGGTGAAACGAGCTTGTGCGCTCGTGTAGCAGGTAACGCCCGGTCGGCTCGTGCGTACGGTGGCCGTCGACGACCACCGTGTGGCCTCGAGCGTGGACGCCGATCGTGGGTTCCAGCCCGGGCACGTCGACCTCGATGCGGATCAGACCCTCGTCGTTGACGAGGACATCTGCTGGCAGGGCGTCTGATGCGTTTGTGCGCTTCGTCATCGCCGAGTCACCCGATGAAGGTGGCGTGGGTTGCGACATGCTCCGCCCGCCGCCTGATGGTGGCAGAGGTGACCTTTCTGGCAGTCCGGGCCGGTACGACGATCACCGGCACGGTCGCCCGTCGCAACAAGTCCGCCGCGACACTGCCTGTCAACAGGCCGAATGGTCCGCCCACCCCGTGTGTGCCGCAGACGATCGCGTCTGCGCCGGCGTGGTCTGCGACTGCGCCGATCTCCCGCGGAGTGCCGTGGTACGCCGTCTTGACGTCGACCTCGGCGTCGATGCCAGCGGCCCGAAGTTCCTCGACCTGTTCCTCGATATGCCGGCGACGGTCGAACTCGTCCGCGAGCACAGGCGCGCCGGCAGCGCGATCACGCCAGAAACGCTGGTCGCAATGAAACGCAACCAGGCGACCGCCGGGGGCGAGCAGTTCGAGTGCCTCGGACAGGGCGAGGTCCGCCTCGGGCGACCCGTCGGTGGCCCAGAGGAGCGTGGTGTACATCGTGCCTCCCTTCGTCGCTACGAGCTTCGAACGCGGCACGGGTTTGCGCGTCGGCCGTGGCACGGATCGAGTCTGCGGCAATCCACTGATTCTCCATCCGCTGGCCAGCGCATTTCGCTGATCGTGAATCAGCGTCAACCCCGATGGGACTTCGACGGTGTGGGAGCAACCTTGGGTGCATACCGAATACGGAAGGG
>DASYPH010000116.1:0-15450 GCA_036006925.1 Gaiellaceae bacterium | reverse complement strand
CGACCCGACCCGCACCGGCGTGGCACGGCAAGAGCGCCCGTTGAGAGGTCGGCCGTGAAACTGGAATGCCCCGGGCCACGCGCGGTGGCCGGGATCGGTGCGGGCCTCGCCGCGTTCGCCGCGACCGGAGCACTCGCGTTCACACGAACCGAGCCGAACCGACCCGCGCCACCACCGACTGTCCCGACGCGGCCTGTGTCCAAACGACCTACTTGGCCGGCAGCGACGCCGCGTACATCGTGCCGCGCTTCACCCACGAGGCGAGCGACTGCGTCGTCCGCACGTCCGCAGCGGTCAGCCGGAGCCATCCCTCCATGGGGCGGCCGCGCATGATCATCACTTCGGCCGGCGTCGTCGCGACCAACGAAGACGATTCCTCGGGGTCGACCCGCACGAGGATTCCGCCCTGTCCGCTCGCGGCGATCGCCATGTTGCCGCCGACCAGGAACGCGAGCCCGCCGAACATCTTCTTCTCCGTGACGTTCGGAGTGTCTGCGGCGAGGTCGCGGATGCGCTGCGCGAGAGCCTCGTCATATGCCACGCTGAGATCGTAGACACGTGTCGCCGCGGCAAACGTCAATTCCCGGCACGGCGGCACTGACTCCGGGGACCTTGACACGTTCGCAAAGATGAACTGCAGTTGGTACTTCGCCGAGCGGACCTCCTCCCTGACTGGAGCGAGACCGACGCCGGCCGTCGCCACGGAGGAATGACCGTGTCAACACCTGCGAGCCCACTGCTCTCCGCATCGCAACTGGCTGCCCTTGCCGAGATCGGTGAGGAGCGCTCGGCTGCCGCCGGTGAGCTCTTGTATCGGGTCGGCGATCGGACGTATCCGTTCATCGCGATCCTCGACGGTGAGGTCACGATCGTCGACGCCGCCGGTAACGAGCTGATCAAGCACGGCCCCTCGGCGTTCCTCGGAGAGCTGAACATCCTCTCGGGGCAGACAGTCTTCGTGAACGCGCTCGTGACCGCGCCGTTGCGGTACATCGCGGTGGAGCGCAGTGCGCTTCGCTCGCTCCTGAACGAGGACGGCCTGCTCAGCGACCTGCTGCTTTCGACGTTCATCTCTCGCCGCGAGGCGTTGCAGAGCGTGCACGGGATCGGTCTCGAGATCGTCGGGCCGCACGGCTCCGAGCCGACGATGCGGATGCTCGATTTCGCGCGCGCGAACCGGCTGCCGTTCACCTGGGAAGAGACCATTCCGCCCGAGGGCGGCGCGCTGCCGTTGGTGCGACTGCCTGGCGGAGGAGAGCTGCACGGTCCAACTGCCGGCCAGGTACTGCGCGCGCTCGGGATCGGGCTCGAGCTCGCACCTCGCGAGGAGGTCGACCTCTTGATCGTCGGCGCCGGCCCGGCGGGCCTCGCCGCCGCGGTCTACGGCGCTTCAGAAGGGCTCGACACGCTGGTCGTCGAGAGCACCGCGCTCGGGGGGCAGGCCGGGTCCTCCCGTCGGATCGAGAACTACCTCGGCTTCCCCGCCGGAATCAGCGGCACCGAGCTGACGAGCCGGGCGGTCACGCAGGCGCGCAAGTTCAACGCGCGCACCGCAACGCCGTACCGGGCGCTGTCCCTCGAACCGGGGAACGGCCGGCATGTCGTCCGCCTCGAGGACGACAGGGAGATCGCCGCACGAGCGGTCCTGCTGGCAACGGGCGCTCAGTATCGGCGGCTGCCGGTCGAGCGTCTGGCCGAGTTCGAGGGCTTGACGGTCCTCTACGCGGCGGGGGCCCCCGAGGCCCAGCTCTGCGCCGGCTCGCGCGTCGCCGTCGTCGGCGGCGGCAACTCCGCCGGCCAGGCAGCCGTCTGGCTCGCCCGAGGCGGTGCACTCGTCACGCTCCTCCACCGCCGCGCCGACCTCCGCGAGACGATGTCCGACTACCTGATCCAGGAGCTCGAGCGGTACGGCGTCGCCGTCCGCGACCGTAGCGAGATCGCGGCGCTCCACGGCGAGGACGGGCGCCTCGAGGCCGTCACGCTGATCAGCGGCGAGCGGCTTCCCTTCTCGTTCGCCTACCTCTTCCTCGGCGCGCTGCCGTGCACCGAGTGGCTCGGCGACACCGTCGGTCGCGATCACGACGGCTTCATTCTCACAGGCGCCGCGGCGAACATGGACAACCTGCTCGAAACCGACATCCCTGGGGTGTTCGCAGCCGGCGACGTCCGCTCCGGCTCGACCAAGCGCTGCGCCACCGCGGTCGGCGAAGGTGCGATGGCCGTCCAGTTCGCACACGCCCACCTGTCCCGAATCCCTGCCGTCGAGGAGGTGCGATGAGCAACGCTGCGTGTACCCACCTCGATCAGATCGCCGTTCGAGAGCTGCCGAAGTCCGTCGAGGGCTGCGAAGACTGTCTGCGGACGGGCGGCAAGTGGCTCCACCTCAGGATCTGCCTCGTCTGCGGTCATGTCGCCTGCTGCGACGACTCGCCCAACCGGCACGCCACGGCGCACGCCGACGCGACGTCGCACCCGCTGATCCGCTCGCTCGAGCCCGGCGAAGACTGGAACTGGTGCTACGTCGACGAGGTCGCGTTCCTCTTCGACGGGATCCGAGGCGAGACCAAGATCCCGCGGTCGCCGCTCCTCCAGTAACTCTCCTCAGCCGCGGTTCAGGCCCGCTCGCTCCAGTCGCGCTTCGCTTCTTCCTCCATCCGTTCGAGCCGTGTGTAGTAGTCCGCGAACTCGTTCAGGTGGGCGCGAGCGATCTTCCCGGTCACCTGTTCATCGTCGTCGGTCACGTTCGTGGCTGGATCGTGAAGCCCGTGCTCGAGCTCGACGTCCATGCCGGCCCTGAACTCCTCGACGTCGAAGGGCGAACTCGACCAGTCGATCCCGATCTCCTCGCCGATGCGGCGCGCTTCCTCGACCGTGAAACTCTTCCGTTCAGCCATCCACGACCTCCTCGCACGTGGCGCAGATCCGTACGCCGCAACCCGCTCGACCATTGGATACCAGATCCGAGCTCCGATCAATGATCGCGCTGGTCATCGGCACGCCGGGTTCGACTCAGCCGCCACCGCCCTTGGGCGGGTCGGCCGCGAACGTCGCGACCAAACCCTTGATCAGTGCGTCGTTTTCGGTACCCGACAGCCGTGCCGTCGGGTGCATCAGCCTGTAGATCGCCGGAGGCATCGAGCCGCCCCGAATCGCGTCGACCGCATCTCCGATGCTGACGTCCTGCGGCTTTGTCCACTCCGAGAAGTTGAATTGGCTGCGCCCGCCGTCGACGTCGCGTTGGACGAGCCAGGACACAGGCGCGACGTTCGAGTACCACGGCCACGTCGTCAGGTTGCTGTGGCAGTCGAAGCACGCCTTCGCGGCGAGGCTGCGGGTTGCGGGCGTGTTCCAGTGCGGCTCTGCGAGCACCGGCGGATTCGAATGGTTTCGCCCATAGGGCACAAGCTGAATCAGCCCGAACAGGCCGACACCCACAAGCGTCGCGACGAGGAGGATCCGCTTCAAGCCCATACGCATCGACGCTAGTGCAGGCTGTGCGTCGGGAGGTCGATCTCGATCTCAAGCCCTTCGGGCACCTCCGTCGGAGGTGCGCCGTCGAGTCCGACCCGACCTGCGAGGAACGGCGCGAGGTAACGCCCGACGATCTTGCTCGGCGGCCACCAGAGCGCTTCACCCGTGATCGTTCCACCGTGGCCGTGGCCGCCGGCGGACTCGGTGCGCAGGTACAGCGGGCCGCCACCGGTCAGCAGCAGCCCGCGAAGCACCGGCTGGAATCGGTGCGGTTGAACGGGCGCCCCAGCTTGTGCAGCGATGACCTCCGCCAGGGCATCCGCCTGCTGGGTGGCGATTCCCCCCTGCTTGATCGGGAACTGGGTGATGTCACCTGCCGCGTAGACGTCGTCGAGACCGCGGACTCGGCCTGTCAGGTCCGTGGCGATGAACCCATCCGTGTCCTGTGGGAGCCCGAGAATGCGCAACCCCTCGAGCCGCGGGAGTGCGACGACGCGATCGGCGGCGATCGTCGAGTTCGGACCGAGCTCGAGGGCACCCGCGTCGTAACGAACCGGATATCGACCCGTGTGGAGGGCGATGCCCCATTCGCCGAGCAGCACACGAACGGCGTCGCTGGCAGCCCGGCCGAAGAGCGACAGTGGTGAGGGCTCCGGCGTGACGAGCGCGAGCGCAACACTTTCGGCGCGTCGTTCGAAGTGAGCCGCAGTGAGCAGCGCGAGCTCATAGAGCGGGAGCGGCCAGACCCCTGCGGCTGGAAGCGTGAACGCGATCGAGCGAACGGTTTCGTTCTCGGCCTCGGCGAGGAGGTTGTGAAATGCATCGCTGTCGGCAGGGCCACGGAAGGTCAGCGCCCCGTCGAGCCAAGGGCGCGGCATGGCGCCGCACGCGACCACGAGCACGTCGTAATCGATCTCCGAACCGTGACTCGTGCGGGCAATTCTGGCGTCGGCGTCGACGGAGGCGAGCGCACCCAGGGTGAACCCTGCCGAGACGGCCTCGGCGATCTCGCCGAGTTCGAAGTGACCGGCCTGAGCAGAGCCGAACGGCTCGGCGACGGCCACCGGCCGATACCAGAAGGCGGGCTCGGGCGCGAGCAGTTCGAGGTCGACGAGATCGCCCGCCAGCGCTCGTAGAGCGAGCAGCGCCTCGATTCCGGCTACACCGCCGCCGGCGATCAAGACACGCAAACCGCCGTAGCTCTTGGAGTGTTCTGTTCTCGTCATTTTGCAAGGCGAGCCTCGCCGGTCCCGCGACGGTTGGCATCGGTGCCTGGCCCGATTCGCCGACGGAAAACCCGCAGGTGGGCCTCAGGGCTCGGCGGCAGACCCGCGCCTGGCCATCGGCGGGTGGGTTGTCACCACGGTCCGAAGCTGCGGCTGTTCGCTTCCTGCAGCGCCCCGACGTAGCCTGCCCGTTCGAAGCCGGCTTCGTCCGTATCGGACGGGACGGCGAGCTTGCCGCGCAGATCGTCGACAGCCGTGAATCCCTTTTGCTCCATCCACTCCGACAGGCCGGCGAGCAGCACGGTTGCGTGCCCGGGGCCGTGTCGCAGCAATGCAGAGGCAGTCATGACGACGTCGGCACCCGCCAGCAGATACTTCGCGACGTCCGCAGAGGTCTCGACGCCGGTCGTTGCGGCGAGCGAGGCTCGCACACGCCCACGAAGGAGCGCGATCCACGTTCGAGGCAGGCGGGCCTCGGACGGGCTCGAAAGGCCGACCTCCGGCAGCAAGGTGAGGCGGTCGGGGTCGATGTCGGGCTGGAGGAACCGGTTGAACAGGACCAGCGCGTCGGCACCGGCCTCGTCCAGCCGGAGCGCCATCTCGCCGGTCGAACTGAAGTACGGGCTCAGCTTGACGGCCACCGGCACGCTGACAACGCCTTTGACGCGCGTCAGGATGTCCACGTGCCGCTGCTCGACGTCGCGTCCCGCGATCCGTGTGTCGCCGGGGAGGTAGTAGATGTTGAGCTCGATCGCGGCCGCGCCCGCATCCTGGATCGCACGCGCGTAGTCGGTCCAGCCGTCGGGCGTGACGCCGTTCAGGCTGCCGATCACCGGAATATCGACGGCAGCCGCCGCGCGTTCGAGCAGGCTCAGGTAGCGCCGTGGACCGAGCTCCTCCTCGGCTGCTTCAGGGAAGTACGTGAGCGACTCGGCGAAGCTCTCGCTGCCTGCGTCGAAGAGGCGTGCATTCTCAGCCGCTTCCCTGCGAACCTGCTCTTCGAAGAGCGAGTAGAGGACAATTGCTCCGACGCCGGCGTCCGCGAGTTGTCTCACCCCATCTACCGTCTGCGAAAGTGGCGACGCAGACGCGACCAACGGGTTGGACAATGCGAGCCCCATGTACCGGGTCGAGAGATCCATCAGCGATCCTTACGCGCATCGGCGGCGAAGTGCTGTGCGCCACGGGTCGCCATCTGTTCGTACACGTCCCAGCGCTGGTCGACAGCCTGTTCGGCCAACGCGTGGAGACGCTCTGCTTCGGCCGGGTCGGTGTTCGTGAGCGTGCGGTAGCGCAACTCGCGGTTCGTGTATTCGGTGAGCGGGATTCGCGGCCGTGGCGAGTCGAGCAGGAACGGGTTCCCGCCGGCTGCACGAACCATCGGGTCGTAGCGGACGAGCGGCCAGTAGCCGCTCGCGACGGCGCGGTATTGCTGATCGAGCCCGTCTCGCATCTCGATGCCGTGCGCGATGCAGTGGCTGTACGCGAGCACCAGCGAGGGGCCGTCGAACGCCTCTGCTTCGCGGAAGGCGCTCAACGTCTGTTGCGGATCGGCACCCATCGCCACGCGAGCGACGTAGACGCTGCCGTACGCAATCGCCTGGAGCGCGATGTCCTTCTTCGGCACGGTCTTGCCGGCGGCGGCAAACTTGGCCACTGCGCCGAGCGGGGTCGATTTCGACATTTGCCCGCCCGTGTTGGAGTAGACCTCGGTGTCGAGCACGAGCACGTTGACGTTGTGGCCGCTCGCCAGCACGTGATCGAGCCCGCCGGAGCCGATGTCGTAGGCCCAGCCGTCACCGCCCACGATCCACACACTGCGCCGAACCAGGTGGTCGACGACGCTTTGCAGGTCACGAGCGGCGACTCCGTCCAGGTGGTCGAGGCGGCGCTTCAGCTCGCCAACCCGCTCACGCTGCGCCCTCAGCTCCGACTCTCGGAGTTGTGGCGCCAACAGGATCTCGTCCACCAGCTCTGACCCGAGCTGGTCGCGCAGCTCCTCTAGGCGACGGCGGGCCAGATCGACGCTGCGGTCGACCGCCAGGCGGAAGCCGAGCCCGAACTCGGCGTTGTCCTCGAAGAGCGAGTTCGACCACGCCGGCCCGCGCCCGTCGGCGCCCGTCGTCCACGGCGTCGTCGGCAGGTTGCCTCCGTAGATCGACGAGCAACCTGTTGCGTTGGCGACCATCAGCCGGTCGCCGAACAGCTGGGACAGGAGCTTCACGTACGGCGTTTCGCCGCAGCCCGCGCAGGCGCCCGAGAACTCGAAGAGTGGCTCGAGGAACTGGGTGCCGCGTACCGTGCCGAAATCGACCCGTGACCTGTCGTTCGCAGGCAGGGTTTCGAAGAACGAGATGTTGTCCCGCTCGGCCGCCACCAGCGGCTCGCGCGGTGCGAGGTTGATCGCCTTGCGAGCCGAGTCGCCCGGTGCGATAGCCGGGCAGGCTTCGACGCACAAGGCGCAGCCCGTGCAGTCCTCGACGTAGACCTGCAGCGTGTACTTGGTGTCGGGGAGGCCGACCGCGTCGAGCGGAGCCGATCGGAACTCGGTCGGAGCACCCTCGAGGCTCGCCTGGTCGTAGTACTTCGAACGGATCACGCTATGCGGGCAGACGAAGCTGCAGTTGCCGCATTGGATGCAGAGCTCGGGGTCCCAGACCGCGACGAGCTCGGAGATGTTGCGCTTCTCGTAGGCCGCGGTGCCGCTCGGGTAGGTGCCATCGACCGGCAGGGCGCTGACGGGGAGGTCATCGCCGCGCCCGGCGAGCATCTCTGCCGTCACGGTGCGAACGAACGCGGGAGCATGTTCCGGCACGACCGGTGGCAGCCCCCGCTTGGCGGTCACCTGCTCCGGCACCCCGATCAGGTGCAACCCCTCGAGGGCGCGGTCGACGGCAGCCTGGTTGCGCTCGACCACCTCGGCGCCACGCCGCCCGTACGTCTTTGCGACTGCCGCTTTGATCCGTTCGATCGCCTGCTCGCGTGGCAAGACGCCGGCCAGGGCGAAGAAGCATGTCTGCAGGACGATGTTCGTGCGACCGGCCAGGCCGACCTCGCGCGCGATGCTGCCCGCGTCGATCGCGTACACGTCGACGTTCTTGGCGATGATCTGCTCCTGGACGGGGCGCGACAGTGCGTCCCACACCTCGTCGGGCGACCGAGAACAGTTGAGCAGCAAGGTCGCGCCGTCGGCAGCGGGGCCCAGCACGTCGACCCGGTCGAGCAACGCGAACTGATGACAGCCGACGAAGCTCGCCTCCCGAACGAGATACGGCGCGCGGATCGGTTGCGGCCCGAAGCGCAGGTGGGAGACCGTCTGCGAGCCTGACTTCTTGGAGTCGTAGACGAAGTAGCCCTGTGCGAAGAGGCCCTCGTCGCCGAGGATCTTGATCGTGTTCTTGTTGGCACCGACCGTCCCGTCCGAGCCGAGGCCGAAGAAGATCGCGCGCACCGTCTCGGGCGGCTCGATGTCGAGCGACGCGTCGTAGTCGAGGCTGGTTCCGGAGACGTCGTCCTTGATCCCGATCGTGAAGCGTCGCCTCGGTCGCTCCGCCGCCAGCTCGGCGAACACTCCGGCGACCATCCCGGGTGTGAACTCCTTGGACGAGAGGCCGTAGCGGCCGCCGATGATTCTCGGCATCACCGCTCGCTCGCCGTCGCCGAACGACTCGGTTAGAGCTGTGACGGTGTCGAGGAAGAGCGGCTCTCCGATCGATCCAGGCTCCTTGGTCCGGTCGAGCACAGCAAGGCGGCGAACGGTCGGGGGGAGCGCCTCGGTGAGCGCCTTGGCCGGGAACGGGCGGTAGAGCCGGACCTGCGCGACGCCGACACGCTCGCCCTGTTCGGTCAGCGAGGCCACGGTCTCCCGGACCGTTTCGCCGCCCGATCCCATCACGACCACGACACGGTCGGCTTGGGGGTGCCCGGTGTAGTCGACGATGTGGCAGAGGCGGCCGGTACGCTCCGCCAGCTCCGCCATTGCGGTCTCGACGGCGTCCGCGACGCGGGCGTAGAAGGGGTTCACGGTCTCCCGCGCCTGGAAATAGACGTCCGGGTTCTGTGCGGTACCGCGGATGAACGGCCGCTCCGGCGAGAGCGCGCGGCCGCGATGCGCGTGCACGAGCTCCTCCGGCACAAGCGCGCGCAGATCGTCGTCGGTGAGCAGTTCGATCGTGTTCAGCTCGTGCGACGTCCGGAACCCGTCGAAGAAATGGACGAACGGGACCCGGGTTCGAAGCGTCGCCACCTGCGCCACAAGCGCGAAGTCGTGCGCTTCCTGGACCGACGCCGCGGCGAGCAGCGCGAAGCCGGTCTGGCGGACTGCCATCACGTCGGAGTGGTCGCCGAAGATCGAAAGTCCCTGTGCGGCCAGCGACCGCGCGGCCACGTGCAGCACCGCCGGCGTCAGCTCACCGGCGATCTTGTACATGTTCGGGATCATCAGCAGCAGGCCCTGGGAGGCAGTGAACGTCGTCGCGAGCGCTCCGCTTTGCAGTGCGCCGTGCAGTGCCCCCGCAGCTCCACCTTCGCTCTGCATCTCGACCACCGCCGGGACGGTGCCCCAGACGTTCTGCCGGCCCTGGCTCGACCATTCGTCGGCGAGCTCTGCCATCGGCGACGACGGCGTGATCGGATAGATGCAGCAGACCTCATTCAGCCGGTAGGCGACCGAGGCCGCGGCTTCGTTGCCGTCGACCGTCGCGCGCATCTCAGTCGGTCTCCGCGATCATCTCGATCGCATGCACCGGGCACTGCTCGAAGCACACCCCGCAACCGGTGCAGCGGTCATAGTCGAACCGGTACCTGTGCCCCTCCCCTAGCTTGATCACGGCGTCCTCCGGGCACGCGCCGAGACAGCCGTCGCACTCGAAGCAGTTGCCGCACGATAGGCACCGCCCCGCCTCGTACACCGCTTCCGCCGGCGAGAGGCCGCCGACCACCTCACGGAAGCTCGAGACCCGTTCCTCGGGCGGAAGCTCTGGCTGCTGCCGGCGGGCGTTGTCGCCGAAGTACCAGAGATGGAGCTTGTCGAAGCTCGCCGCCTCGTGCTTCGGCGGCGTGGCGGCGGCGTCGTCGCGGAGCCAGGCGTCGATGTGCCGGGCAGCCTTCTTCCCGTGTCCGACGCCCACCGTCACGGTCTGCTCGCTCGGCACCATGTCCCCTCCCGCGAACACGCCGGGGCTCCCGGTCTCGAGCGACGTGGACACGCGCACGCTTCCGTCTCGCTCGAACTCGACGCCGGGTACCTGGCGCAGGAACGCGGTGTCCGACTGCTGGCCGAGCGCCAGGATCACGGTGTCCGCGGCCAGGGTCTCGAACCGTCCAGTCGGTTGCGGATATCCCGACTCGTCGAGCTCCATCAGTTCGATCTCGAGCTCGGGGCCGTCGAGGGCCGTGATCGTCCGCAGCCAGTGGATCCGGATTCCTTCCTTCTCGGCATCCTCCGCCTCCTCGTGATGCGCGGGCATCTGTTCCCGCGTCCGCCGGTAGACGATCAGCGCCTCGTCAACACCCATGCGCCGGGCGACGCGCGCGGCGTCCATTGCCGTGTTGCCGCCGCCGTAAACGGCGACGCGCCGACCGATCACCGGTCGTTCACCCGAGGCGACGCTGCGCAAGAACGAGACCGCGTCGACGATCCTGCCGGCATCACTGGCGGGGATGTCGATGCGCTTCGAGAGGTGCGCACCGACCGCGACGAAGACCGCGTCGAACGCGCCCTCCTCGCGCTCGGCCGCCAGATCCTTGACCTTGTGCCCGCAACTCACGTGCACCCCCATCGCCTCGATCCGGGCGAGCTCGCCGGACAGCACGTCGCGGGGCAACCGGTAAGCGGGGATGCCGTACCGCATCATGCCTCCGGTCTCCTCTCCGGAATCCCGAATCTCGACTTCGTGGCCGAGGCGGGCAAGGTGGTACGCGGCCGAGAGACCGCACGGCCCGGCGCCGACGACCAGCACCCGTTTGCCGGTGCGACGCTGCGGAGGGTCGAACAACCATCCCTGCTCCAACGCGAGGTCGCCCAGAAACCGCTCGACCGAATGGATCGAGACGGCGCTGTCGAGACTGGCTCGGTTGCAGACGCTTTCGCACGGGTGATAACAGACGCGCCCGTGGATCGCCGGCAGTGGATTGTCCGCGACGAGCTGACGCCAAGCCTGCTCATGTCGGCCGGCCTGCATGTGCGACAGCCAGGCCTGGATGTTCTCGCCGGCCGGGCAGCCTGCGTTGCATGGCGGCAGCAGATCGACGTAAACGGGGCGGCGCTCCCGAGTCGGCCCAGTGTGCGAGCGACCGTGCAGCAGATCCGGAAGCGGTGTCACGTCCCGCATAGGCGTCAACCTAACCCGCGAGACCGGCGGCCGAGTGCGGAACTTCTACTGGTTTTCGTTCCGGAACTTGGCTTCCGACAGAGGGCGTAGTTCGCCGCAGCGCGGGCACGGCATGCCCCGATGATCACCATGGCCCGGCAAGGCTACGGTCACGAGAAAAGGTGCGTCGATGAGGAGGTAGCGCTGTGCCAACCGCATCCAGCGAAGTGACGAACGGAACCGTGGGCGACTTGATGACCGCGGGCATCCTCACATGCTCTCCGAGCGCACCGTTGCGCACGGTCGCAAGGATGATGGCGACCCATCGAGTGCACGCCATCGTCGTGTTCGGCCACCAGGACACCTTGCTGCCGTGGGGCGTCGTCTCGGACCTCGACCTCGTCGGAGCGCTCGACAGCGGGGCCAACGCCGGCGCGATCGCCGCGTCACCAGTTGTCACGGTGACGGCGGACGACACCCTGATCTGTGCAGCACAGCTGATGCGCGAGCACTCGACCGCGCATTTGATCGTCGTCGCCGACGCCGCATCGCCGATTCCGATCGGCGTTCTCTCCTCGCTCGATGTCGTACGGGCGGTCGCAGAAGGAGGTTGACGGACGGTGGGCATGCGCAAGGACGTCCGCGAGTTCATCCGCCGGCTCGAGTCTGCCGGGCTCACCGTCGAGTCGAAACCGGGCCACTACCACGTCCTGCGCGACGGCCAGCCGCTGCGCAAACAGAGCGGAATGCCGTTCACGCTCCCGTTTTCTCCCGACACGGTCCGCTGGCGCAGAACCGCGATCGTCGAGCTGCGAAAGCTCGGCATCGACCTCTAGGCTTGCAGCCATGCAGCTCCCGGAGAGTGGGCGTCGGCTAGTCGCCTCCGGCTCGCTCGCGCATCTCGTCACGCTCAACGCCGACGGCTCTCCCCACGTGACCTGCATCTGGGTTGGCCTCGAAGACGATGAGATCGTTTCCGGACATCTCAACGTCGAGCAGCACAAGCTGAGGAATGTCAGGCGTGACCCGCGGGTCGCACTCTCGATCGAAGGTACGGAGATCCAGCCGCCCGGCATGAAAGAGCACCTGGTCGTTCGCGGCAACGCGCGTATCGTGGCAGGCGGGGCGCCGGAACTGTTGCAGCGGCTCGCCCATGTGTACCTGGGACCCGAGGTCGCCTTCCCGCCGATGGCCGACCCGCCTCCGGGGTGTGTGCTGCGCGTCACCGTGGAGCGGGTCGGCGGAGTCGGGCCATGGAGCGCGGGGACCTGAGGTAGGCCGGCTTCGACAAAGCCGGGAACCCCGGGCGTTGCAATCGTCGGGGCCCGGGTCGATACTGCAGGCGTGGCGCGTCGCGCGCGACCCATCGTGGGTGCCGCCGTCGGACTCGGCGCGGTGGCTATCAGTCTGGGCGGGCTGACAGGTGGTGCCGGGGGCGGTCGTGCCGAGTCGAATCGCCCACAGACGACCGGCGCGAACGTGCTGATGGGGGCGCACCTGTTCGTCCAGTTCGCCTGCTCGGCCTGCCACGGAATGCAGGGGCGCGGAGGTGTCTCGCCATACGTGCCGCGGCTCAAGCAGATCGGCAAGGCGCTGACCGTTTCGCAGCTGACCTCGATCATCAAGCACGGCTTGGGCGAGTCGGCAAACCCGAAACGGCCCTACATGCCCGTCTGGGGTCCGGTGATCTCGACGAGCCAGGTCGCCGACCTCGTGGCCTACATCCGCGCCGGGCTGCCGCCCGTTCGCGACGCGACACCCGTGCCGGTCCCGCGCTCCCAAGGCGCGGCAGTTGCCGGGTCGGCACTCTATGTCCGTTACGGCTGTATCAACTGCCACGGTCCGAACGCGCTCGGTGGCGTGCCAAATCCACAGTCGCCGGACAAGACGATCCCGCCGCTTTCCGGCCAGGACTTCCGCAAACAGTTCAACACCGACGCAAAAATCACCGAGGTGATCCGTTCAGGAAGCGTGATCGGCAAAGCCCCGATCGCGAGCATGCCGCACTGGGGCGGGATCATTCCTCGGCGTGACCTGAAGGCTCTGGTCGCGTACCTGAAGACGCTCAAGTAGTCGCGGTGCCCGCAACTCCCGACTAGGCCAGGTCAGGCTTGGCCGACGAGCTCGACCAGTCCACAGCCCGTGCTCACGTAGGTTCGGTCGGGATCGTGTGCGTCACGGCCGCAGCGGCCGCAAAGCGGTCGATCGAACGCGTCTTCGCGAGCTGGTGGCGGCCCAGCAAAATCGCGAGCAACACGCCCGCCGCGGACATGAGCGCCAGCAGGAGCGCAGAGCGCGAGAGTCCGGCCGCAAGGCTGTCGGCTGCCGATGCGCCTGCATCGCGATGACTGACGATCACTGCGTTATAGACCGTCGAGACGGCCGCAACCGCGAGCGAGCCGCCGATGTAACGGGCCATGTTCGAGATGCCAGAGGCCGCCCCGACCTCGTCGGGGGAGACGGCCGAGGTCGACGCCGAGGACGCGGGACCGTTCGCCAGCCCGAGACCGATGGCGATCGCCACCAACGGAATCACGAACGCAATGTACGCCCACGAGGCAGTGACGAACACCAACGACGCGGAGCCGACCGCTGCGATGCCGAACCCGACAGCGACCGCGAGTCGCGATCCGATCTTGACGGCGAGTGGAGTGATGAACGGTGTGACCGCGATCATCGCCGCGGCGGCGGGAAGGGTCGCGAAACCTGCCTGTAGCGCGCTCAGACCAAAGGCCGAGGGATCCTGGAAGTAGAGGCTGAGGACGTACATGAGCGCATTGATCGCACCCGCGACGATCAGGATCGCCAGTGTCGACCCCACCAGGACCGCGTTCCGAAGAAGCCGGAGATCGACCAGCGGCGCGGTGACTCGCTTCTCGACGACGACGAATCCGATTGCACCGAGCACGGAAAGGACAAGACAGCCGATCGTGGCGACCGAGACCCAGCCCCACTTGGGACCCTCGCTGAGAGCGAGCACCAACGGCACGAGGATGACCGCGATCAGGACCGTGCCGGCGAAGTCGATCGAATGCGAGCGGTTCGGGTCGCGGGATTCCTTGACGGTGAGCAACGTCAGCGGCACACAGGCAGCAGCGATCGCCGCGTCGATCCAGAAGAGGCCCTGCCAGCCGGTCGTGTCGGCGAGGACGCCGCCGACCAGCGGGCCGAGGGCCGCACCTGCCGCCGAAGCAGCACCCCAGAGCGTGATCGCCTTCATCTGGCCGGCGCCGGAGGCACTGACCGAGAGCAGGCTCATGCCGCAGGCGAGAATCGTCGAGCCTGCCGCCCCCTGAATCATGCGGCCGATGATCACGCCGTCGGCACTCGATGAGAGTGCGATCAGCACACAGGACGCGACGAAGAGCCCGAGCCCGCCGAGGAAGATGAGGCGGCGACCGAACACATCTCCGAGCGCTCCCGCCGTCACGATCACGGCCGCACCGACGAGCATGTAGCCGGTCACAGCCCACTGGAGCTGCGCGATCGGTGCGCCCAGGTCTTTGCTGATCGCCGGCAGCAGAATCGTCACCGCCGACGTGTTCGCATTGACGACCAGCGCCGATACGCAGGCCGCGATCAGCACACCGAGCCCGGCCTTGCGACCGGCGTCCGCGGCCGTGACACGCGGTCCGTCTAGCGGAGCATCGATCGACGACACGAGCTAACGCCTCCTCCTGAGTGACCGCGGCCTGGCCCCCATGAATTCCACGGGGCCGAGGCATTCTCACGAGAGGAGGCCGGTCGCGCAACTCGGTGCCGCCGATGGCTCATCAGCTGCCGCGCATCAGCTGACCAGCATGGCACGGGCCTCCGCCGCGCGAACGGCCGCGGACAGCGTGGCGATGTCGTAGGCGCCGTAGTGACGGCTGCCGTTGATGAAGAACGTGGGCGTGCCGGAGACGCCGCTCAGATCGGCGCTGTCGACGTCTTCTGCGACCCGCCCCGCGCCGGCGTGCTCACG
The DNA here is from genome assembly GCA_036006925.1 of Gaiellaceae bacterium. GTDB lineage: Bacteria > Actinomycetota > Thermoleophilia > Gaiellales > Gaiellaceae > PALSA-600. The sequence goes on along the minus strand of DASYPH010000116.1, from coordinate 478 downwards.
AAGATCGTTCGTGAACCGATCGACGTCGAGTCCCAGCCGGGCGGCATACCCGGCCAGGTCCCCGGGGCGTAGAGCCTGCTGGTTCTGCAGCAGCAGGTCGTGCAGCTCCCAGAACGCTCCCTGGTCGGCGGCACATTCGGAGGCCTCTGCGGCGAGTTGCGCGTGAGGATGCACGTCGCTGAGCGGAAGGTGCCGCCAGACGTAGCGAACCTCTCCGAAGTCGTTGAGCAGTTCGCGAACGATCGGCTCGGCCCGGCCGCAGTACGGACATTCGAAATCGCCGTACTCGACGACCGTGACCGGTGCTTCGATCGGGCCGCGGATGTGATCGCGCTCGGGGTCGACGTCGATGTAGAGATCGGTCCGCGGTTCGGCCGCTCCGAGGAGAGCCTGGATGCGCGTGCGGCGAGGCAGAAGCGCAGTCGCACGGAAGAGCAGCCAGGTGACGGTGGTCGCGCCGAGAGCAGCACTGAGGATG
>DASYPH010000115.1:0-3473 GCA_036006925.1 Gaiellaceae bacterium | reverse complement strand
CATGCGCGGGAACGGCGCCGACGTCGTGATGCATCTCGCGCCGCGAGAGGACAACCTGTTCCTCTTCGAGCCGCGCTACCCGGCCTTCGACCAGACGCCGCTCGCTCTCGTCCTCGCGGAACTAAGTGTCGACCGGGTGTTTGATCGCGGGAGCCGCGACCGAAGGTGCGTGCTGCAGACCGGGACCGCGGCGCGCGAGAACGGTCTCGAGGTGACCCTGCGTCGCAGCATGTGCAACCGTCGATACCGAGCTCGAGCGGGTCGCGTTCGAATACGCGCGACGGGTCGCCGGCATTCGAGTCGGCTAGCGGCCGAGAGCCGGCTCGATTTTGGCGACCGGTCGCAGCCTCGACTTCGATTCGATAAGCGCGGCGTAGGGATGTCTGACAGGGTGGCGCTCGACGCAGGTCGCGGAAGCTGCGCCCTCATTCGCGGCGACGAGATTCTGATCGCGGTCCTGAGCCGACCACGCGCCGCCTTGTCGGTGCCAACGGTTCGAGAACGTCCTCGACGAGAGCGCGCCCGCTATCTGGCTGTGCGAGCGGCACTGAACGCTGTTCAGCCGAGCGGCGTTTCGTCGAGCGCGGTCTGCAGCTCGTTGAGAGATTTGTAGACATCGACCGCGCCGAACTCCCGCAGCTCCTGTTCTGACCAACCGCCTGTGATCACGCCGAGCGTGGGCAGGCCGGCCTTCGTCGCCGCCTCGATGTCCCAACGCGAGTCTCCGATCATCACGGCTTCCGTCGCGGCCGCTTTCTCCATTGCCGCATGCACCAGATCCGGATGTGGCTTCGACCGTTTCACGTCGCTCTTCGTCGTCCAGCCGTCGACCATCTCCTTGACGCCGAGCAGCTCGAGAAAGTACTCAAGGTCTTCTTCGCCTGAAGAGGAGGCCAGCACGACGGTGGTGCCGCGCCGCTTTAGTTCGACGATCAGCTCTTTCGCACCTGCGAGCGGAGCGCATTCTCCGCGCAGTGGAGCGAACTCGTCCGCTTCTGCTTTGCGCAACGAGTCGCCAAGTCGCTGTTCGACGCGGTCGTCCGTGATCTCCGCCACCAACTGGTCGCCACCCATGCCGATGTGACGGTGGATCCGCCAGAGCGGGAGCACGATCTCGTGGGCGCGAAACGCGCGGTACCACGCGAGAGCGTGCTGGTAATTGGAATCGACGAGGGTGCCGTCTAGATCGAGGAGTGCAGCGCGTCCCACGGCCAACACCGGTGACCGGCCTTAGACGCCGCGACGCGGGCGCGAGAACATGCTAAAAACGCCGATCACGGCGAGCACGATCACGATGACAACCATGAGTAGAACAGTCCCGATGAATGCAGCGAGCATTGGGTTTCTCCTCGCGTTGGTGATTCCGTTTCTCCGCTTATCCGGATCCGAAACTGAGACCGGCATGCGCTCGTCCGGCGTAATCACGATTCAACGGCACGCACAGAGGAACCCAGGGGAGAAAGGCCTGAGGGGTTTCAAAACGTAGGTTCATGCCGCGGCGCGGTATTCGTGGATGAGTCGCCAAGCAGATCGTGGCCTTCGATCGTCGTTGCGCCCGATGCGTCTCCGAAACGGGCGCGGTCGGGCTGGCTCCCACGGCCGACCGTGGGCTGCTCCCCGCTCCGTAAGCGTGGCTCGAGGGTGCGGTCGCAGAACGCGAACGGATGCACCGCCCGGGTGCTCGGGACTGGGTGAGGACGAAGAACCGGGCCTCCGCGCGGGTTCGATCAGGAATCCGCGCGATGCCGTCGAGTCGGGCGCCTGTTCCTTTCGAGCACTGCAGCGCAATCACCCGGGCCACCGCCACGGCGGCCCGGGCACCGCAGTAGTTGACCCCCGGCGGTTTCGACGGAACTGGTCCGGGCACGACGTTTATTCGATTTTGGGCTTGGGCAAGATGTCTGGCGAGGGGTCGGTACAGCTTCATCTCTTATTACTCGTCGCTGGTGGTCGGTCTTGGCCCGCCGTGCCGCCGCATGTCCCAGAGGAGGACGAAGGACCCATGTCAACTGTTCGTGAACAGGAATCACAATCGGTTACGGAGCAGGCGAAGGAGCGCGTTGCGGAGGTCACGGAGCAGGCGAAGAGCCAGACGCGTGACCGGATGCGGTCGCAGATCAACGAGCGTTCGACCCAGGTCGGCGATCAGACCGCGAGTGCAGCGAAGGCGGTTCGGCGTGGAAGCGAGCAGCTGCGCGCCGAAGGCAACGATCGGGCCGCGGATGTCATTGACGCAGTGGCCGATCGCGGCGACCGTCTCGGTGCGTATCTGCGGCGGGCCGACGGGGACCAGATCTTGCGGGACCTCGAGGATTTCGCCCGAAAGCAGCCGTGGCTGATGGTCGGCGGAAGCGCTGTCGCAGGCTTTCTTGCCTCACGCTTTATGAAGGCAACGAGTCGGGAGCGTTTCCGGGGTGTCGGGCCGAATGGTTATCCGTCGCGGTCAGCCACCGGCGCGGACCCCCGCCTCTCGGTTCGCGGGACAAACGAGGCACGTGCGCTCTCCGGTGCGGGAGGGGATGAAGTTGGCCTCGACTGATCAAACACGAGCCGAGCTGCACGAGCAGCCAATCGGCGAGCTGTTGAAGCAGCTCGCGAACGAGACAAGCACGTTGGTGCGTCAGGAACTCGATCTCGCCAAGGCTGAGATGCGGGAGAAGGGTAGGGTGGCCGGGCCGGCGATTGGGATGATCGCTGTCGCAGGAGGGGTCGCGTTGCTTGCAGCCGGTGCACTGACGGCGTTCTTCATCCTCGCCCTGGACGGCGTGACGCCGAACTGGCTGGCGGCGCTGATCGTCGCACTCGCTTACGCAGCGGCGGCCGCACTTCTGTACCTGCGCGGCAAGGAGAGGGTCGATGCCGTTGGCTCGCCCGCACCACGTCAAACGATCGAAACCTTGAAGGAGGACGCACAATGGGCGAAACACCCGACGACATCCGGAACGAGATAGAGGAAACACGCGCCCGCATGGGCGATACCGTCGAGGCGATCGGCTACAAAGCCGACGTCAAGAGCCGTGTGACAGAGTCGGTCGCCGAGAAAAAGGACTCGCTGGTCGGCTCACTCAGCGGCGGCAAGGATGCGGTGGTCGGCAAGGCCGACTCACTTGTCTCACGGATCGGCGGCGTCGTGCCCGACGGCGAGCAAGTCAAGGACGGCGCAGCCAAAGTGGGCATCTCCAAGGAAAACCCGCTCGGCCTCGCGCTGGTAGGCGCCGCAGTAGGGTTCGTCGCCGGAACGCTGCTGCCAAAGACCGAGATCGAGAACGAAAAAATGGGCGAGATCTCGGACCAGGTCACAGACACGATGAAAGACACTGGCCAGGAAGCACTCGAGCGCGGAAAGTCCGTTGCACAAGACGCCGCCCAAGCCGCGACCCAAACCGTCCAAAAACGCGGAAAGCAAGAAGCCGACGCGTTGCAGAAAAGCGTCGCCGAGAAAACAGACGAAGCCACACGAGCGAATTAGACAC
>DASYPH010000114.1:0-11972 GCA_036006925.1 Gaiellaceae bacterium | reverse complement strand
GCAGCTTGTCGGCCACCGGATCGAGGAGCGAACCGAGCGAGGACGTCTGCCCGGAGCGGCGCGCGACCCGGCCGTCGAACCAGTCGGTCGCCATCGCGGCGCAGAAGACCGCGGTCGCCCAGTAGTTGTGGCCGTTGAACGAGACCGCGAACAGCACGACGACGATCGGCACGGCCGCGGCGCGGGTGACGGTCAATTGATCGGCGAAGCTCATTCGACCGAGAGAATACGGAGTGTGTTCGCGAAAGTCCTCGTTGCCAACCGCGGAGAGATCGCTCTCCGCATCTTCCGGACGCTCCGCGAACTCGGCGTTTCCTCGGTTGCCGTCTACTCGGACGCCGACCGTGCGGCCCTTCACGTGGCCTACGCAGACGAGGCGCAAGCCCTCGGCGGACTGACGGCCGCCGACAGCTACCTCGTCTTCGACAAGCTGCTTGCGGCGGCCGCGCGCTCCGGTGCCGAGGCGGTGCATCCCGGGTACGGGTTCCTGGCCGAGAACGCGAGCTTCGCCCGTGCTGTGGAGGCAGCTGGGCTCACCTGGATCGGGCCGCCGCCCGCCGCGATCGAGCTGATGGGCTCGAAGACGAAGGCCCGCCGGGCGATGCAGTCCGCCGGCGTGCCGATCATTCCCGGCACGACCGACCCGGTCGACTCCGCCGACGACGTCGCGCGGCTCGGGGCCGAGCTCGGCTACCCGCTGCTGATCAAGGCCGCCGCCGGGGGCGGAGGCAAAGGCATGAAGGTCGTGCGCTCGGCCGACGAGGCGGCGCAGGCGTTCGACTCGGCGCGTCGGGAAGGCCAGTCGTACTTCGCCGACCCGTCGGTCTATGTCGAGAGGTATCTCGAGGATCCACGCCACGTCGAGGTTCAGGTGCTCGCCGACGCGCACGGAAACGTGATCCACCTCGGCGAGCGCGATTGCACGATCCAGAGGCGCCACCAGAAGCTCGTCGAGGAGACGCCGTCTCCGGCGGTGACGCCCGAGTTGCGCGAGCGGATCGGCCGCATCGCAGTCGATGCCGCTCGGGCCGCCGGCTATCGCTCGGCCGGCACGATCGAGGGCCTCCTGTCGCCCGAGGGCGACTACTTCTTCATGGAGATGAACACCCGGATCCAGGTCGAGCACACCGTCACCGAGCTCGTCACGGGTCTCGACCTCGTGCGCGAACAGGTGCTGGTCGCGGCGGGCGAGCCGCTCTCCGTGCGGCAGGAGGATGTGACCCTTCGCGGGCATGCGATCGAGTGCCGCATCAACGCGGAGGATCCCGCCAAGGGCTTCCTACCCAGCCCGGGGAGGATCACGAGCTATCGGGAACCGTCGGGGCCGGGAGTGCGGGTCGACTCCGGCGTCGGCGTCGGCTCGGAGATCAGCGGCCTCTACGACCCGATGGTCGCCAAGCTGATCGTCCACGACACCGACCGCGAGTCTGCGCGTCGCCGCATGTTGCGTGCGCTCGGCGAGTTCGAGATCGGGGGCATCGCGTCGCTGCTCGGGTTTCATCAAGCCTTGCTCGGCCACCCGTGTTTCATCGCCGGCGAGACCTGCCATGGGCTGGTCGAGTCCGAGCTGCTCGCCGAGCAGGCGAGCCGGTTCTCCCAACCGACGACCGGACAGAGCGTTGCGTCGAACGGGGCGATGACCGAGCGGGTCGCGGTCGCCGAGATCGACGGCCGGCGGGTCGAGGTGAGGTTGCTCGTCGCCGAGCCAGGCTATCGCGAGTTGGCTCGCCGCCGGCGGCAGCGTGCGGCGTCCGGCGCGCTCGGGGACGGCTCGGGTGTCGTGGCGAGCCCGATGCAGGGAACGGTGCTCGACGTGAAGGTCGTGGTGGGCGACCAGGTCGCCGCGGGTCAGGTCGTCTGCATCGTCGAGGCGATGAAGATGGAGAACGAAGTGGCAGCACCGTGGGCGGGCACGGTCACGGACGTCGCCGTCGAGGCAGGTGCCCCGGTGACCACCGGGCAGCCGATCTGCGTCATCGCACCGGCCTGATCGCTACCGAGCTCCAGTTCCTCACAGGGATCGCTGGTACGAGCGGAACGTCCACGTCGCCCACGACGCGGTCACCGCCGAGAGCCCGAGCAGCAGCAGGAGATACCCGGCCACCGAGCTCCAGGAGGTACCCGGCAGGACGACCTCGCGAGCGGCTCGGACGCCCCAGTCGACCGGGTTGAACTTCGCGACGGTCTGCATCCAGTCCGGCATCTGCTTGAGCGCGATCATCGTCGAGGAGAGGAAGAGGAGCGGCAGGCCGATGAAGTTCGCGAGCGCGATCATCGTCGCCTCACGGCGTGTCAGCAATGCGATCGCCTGAGAGACGCCGGCAAACGCGCTGTTGACGAGGACTCCGGCGAGGATGATCGTCAGCCAGCCGAGCGCCCCGGTGTGCACCCGCACACCGAGGGCGTACGAGACGAGAAGGATCACGACTGCCTGGATCGCAGCCGTCAGCGCAGAGCGCACGATCTGCGACAGCACGAGCGAGAACCGCGAAGCCGGCGTCGCGAGAAAGCGCTCGATCACCTTGTGGTCGAGATCGGCGATCATCGACATGCCGCTCCAGGTGGCGCCGAAGAACGCGTTCATGACGACGATCGCGGGCGCCAGGAACGTGATGTACGACGTCGTACCGAAGCCGCCGAGGCGGGTCACGTTCTTGAACAGCTGCCCGTAGAGCACGAGCCACACCATCGGCTGGACGAGCAGGAGCGCGATCCAGATCGGCTCGCGCATCAGGTTGCGCGCCTGGCGGGCCGTCATGAACCAGGTGTGCCTGAGAACGGTCACCGGCCCCGGTCCTCCGCGCTGAAGTCGCGACCCGTGAAGTGGAGGTAGACGTCGTCGAGCGAGGGACGCGAGAGCGAAACCGACGCCACCCCGATGCCGGCGCGCTCGAGCGCGGAGATGATTCCCGGCAGCGCGCGTCCTCCGTTCTCGACCCGCGAGACGATCGTGCGCCCGTCCAGCACCTGCTCCGGCCTGGCGCCGACGCCGCTCAGCACGCTTCGCGCGGCGTCGACGGCGCCGTTCTCGAGCTCGACGTGAACAGCGTCGCCCTGCAGCCCGGCCTTCAACTCGGCGGGCGTCCCTTCGACGACGATCTTGCCTTGCGAGACGATCGCCAGCCTGTCGGCGAGCTGGTCTGCCTCCTCGAGGTAGTGCGTCGTCAGCAGGATCGTCAGCGACTCCGCCTCGGCCAGGCGCGAGACCTCGGACCACATCGCGACCCGAGCCTCGGGGTCGAGACCGGTGGTCGGCTCGTCGAGGAAGAGGACGCGCGGACGATGGACGAGCCCGAGGGCGATGTCGAGGCGGCGCCTCATGCCGCCCGAGTAGTTCTTGACGATGCGGTCTGCAGCATCGGCGATCCCGACGAGCTCGAGCAGCTCATCGGCCCGCGAGCGCAGGGCGCGACCGCTCATCCCCTGCACACGCCCCTGCAGCAGCAGGTTCTCGCGCCCCGTGCCGTACTGGTCGACGCCCGAGTCCTGAGGCACGTAGCCGATCGCATGCCGGACCGCATTCCGTTCGGTGCGCACATCACGGCCGGCAACCGAGGCGCTGCCGGCATCCGGATGCGTCAGCGTGACCAGCACACGCACCGTTGTCGACTTGCCGGCGCCGTTCGGTCCGAGCAGCCCGAACACTTCCCCTTCGCGCACGGCGAACGAGACGCCGTCGAGGGCCTGCACCTCGCCGTACCGTTTCTTCAGGTCGTCGACGACGATCGCATCCATCAACAGCGAGACTAGCCACGTCGCTAGAGTCCGCCGCGGCCGATGGACCTCTACGAGTACCAGGGCAAGCAGCTCTTCAAGCAGTTCGGCATCCCCGTCTCCGACGGGCGACTTGCGACCACCCCCGACGAGGCGCGCGCAGCAGCCGAAGAGCTCGGCGGCCAGACCGTGATCAAGGCGCAGGTGTTGACGGGTGGTCGCGGCAAGGCCGGCGGCGTGAAGCTTGCCGAGGACGCGGCCGACGCCGAGCAGAAGGCGAAGGAGATCATCGGTCTCGACATCCGTGGCCACGTCGTCGAGAAGATCTGGGTCGAACAGGCCTCGGAGATCGCCAAGGAGTACTACCTCTCCGTCACCTTCGATCGGGGCGCGAAGCAGCCGCTGTTCATGTTCACCACGCAGGGCGGCGTCGAGATCGAAGAGGTCGCTGCGAACGATCCCGACGCGCTCGTGCGGCTGCACGTCGACCCACTCGAGGGGTTCCAGCCGTGGGTCGCCCGGCGGCTCGTCTACGGCGCCGGCGTCGAGGCCCCCTCGGAGCAGAAGCAGATCGCCGACATCATCGGGAAGCTCTACCGGTGCTTCGTCGAGTGCGACGCGATGCTGGCCGAGATCAACCCCCTGATCGTCACGCCCAAGGGTGAGGTGAAGGCGCTCGACTCGAAGTTCACCGTCGACGACAGCGCTCTGTACCGCCATCCGGACATCGCGGAGTTCCGCGATACGACGGCGGCCGACCCGTTCGAGGCGTTCGCGCGGGAGAAGGGCGTCATCTACGTGAAGCTCGACGGTTCCGTCGGCATCCTCGGCAACGGCGCGGGTCTGGCGATGTCGACGGTCGACGTGGTCGTCGTCGCCGGTGGCAAGCCGGCGAACTTCTGCGACCTCGGCGGCGGCGGCAGCGCCGAAGGGGTCGTCGACGCACTCGAAGTGATCACGCGCGATCCGCAGGTGCGCTCGATCTTCTTCAACATCTTCGGCGGGATAACGCGCTGCGACGAGGTCGCGCGGGGCATCCTCGAGGCACTCGAGCGGCTCGACGTGGCGGTCCCTATCGTCGTGCGGCTCGACGGGACGAACGCCGAGGAGGGCCGCCGGATCCTGGCCGACGCAGCGCCCGCCAACCTGCACGTCTCACCGACGATGCTCGATGCAGCGCGACTGGCAGTCGAGCTCGCCGCATGAGCGACGTCTGGAGTGAGCGGGCCGAGGCATACCGCACGTCATCGACGCACGCGACCGACGCCGATCTCGACATCGTCGTCTCGCTCTGCGACCCGCGTGAAGGGATGACGGCACTCGACGTCGCGACGGGCGGCGGGCACGTCGCGCGCCGCCTGCGCGACGCCGGCGCGGAGGTCGTCACCTGCGATCCCGCACCCGGCATGAAGGCCGACGTGATCTGCTTTGCCGAAGACATTCCGTTCGCCGACGGTTCGTTCGACGTCGTCGTCACGCGGATCGCGCCACATCACTTCGCCGACATCGAGCGGGCCGTGCGCGAGCTCGCGCGTGTCAGCAAACGGCTCGTCGTGATCGAGGACACGCTGTACAGCTCGCCCGACGTCGAGTCGGCCGAGAAGCTCCGCGATCCCACCCACGTCCGGAACCTGTCCGAGCCCGACTGGCGCTCGCTGCTCGAAGCAGCAGGCCTCGTGGTCGACCATGTCGAGCATTTCGCGAAGACCCATCCGCTCGACGACTGGCTCGCCCGCACGGATTGCACGGGCGCCGAGGCAGAGCGCGTCCGCGAGCTGCTCGCCGAGGTGACCGACGAGGACGGGCTCGCCTGGCACGACACGAAGATCATCCTCCGCGGCGTCAAGGACGAGTCGTAATGGCGATCATCGTCGACAGCGACACGCGGCTCGTGGTCGCCGGGCTGACCGGCTCCGAGGGGCGGTTCCACGGGCTGCGCAACCGTGCCTACGGTACGAAGCTCGTCGCCGGCGTGACGCCGGGCAAGGGCGGACAGGACGTCGAGGGCGTCCCGGTCTACGACACGGTCGCCGAAGCCGTCGCGGAGGCCGGCGCCAACACGTCGATGATCTTCGTGCCCGCGCGCTTCGCACCCGACGCCATCTACGAGGCGGTCGACTCGGGCATCAAGACCGTCATCTGCATCACCGAGCACATCCCGGCTCACGAGATGCTGCGCGTCTACACCTATGTCCGCCCGAAGGGTGTGACGCTGATCGGGCCGAACTGTCCCGGCGTGCTCTCGCCGGGCAAGGCGAACGTCGGGATCATCCCCGCGGAGGTCTTTCGGGGGGGCTCGATCGGGCTCGTCTCCCGCTCGGGCACGCTGACGTACCAGATCGGCTACGAGGTCGCCCAGCGCGGGCTCGGCAACTCGAGCATCGTCGGCATCGGCGGCGATCCGGTCGTCGGTTCGAGCTTCATCGACATCCTCGAGAAGTTCGAGGCCGACCCCGAGACGAAGTTCGTGGTTCTCGTCGGGGAGATCGGCGGCGACGAAGAGGAGAAAGCCGCGGCGTACGTCTCGGCGCACATGACGAAGCCCGTCTTCTCGTACATCGCCGGCTTCTCGGCCCCACCCGGCAAGACGATGGGTCACGCCGGCGCGATCATTTCCGGCTCCTCCGGGACTGCGGCCGCGAAGAAGGAAGCGCTCGAAGCAGTTGGCATCAAGGTCGGCACGACGCCGACGGAGGTCGCCGAGCTCGTCGTTGCCGCCGCGTCCTAGCGCGGTACTCACGGCCCGTCAGGCCGGCGCGAGCGGCAGGGCGAGTTTGAAGCGTGCGCCCGAGGCACTGCTCTCCGCGCTCGCGGTACCCCCGTGGGCCTCCGCTGCTTCCCGGACGATCGCGAGGCCCAGACCGGCTCCCGGCTTGGAACGCGCGGTCGCCGCGCGGTAGAAGCGATCGAAGACACGGGGAAGGTCGACCTCGGCGATCCCGGGGCCGTGGTCTGCGACCACGACTTCGCCGCCACGCACCGTCACCTCGATCGGCGCGCCGTCGGGGCTGTACTTGACGGCGTTGTCGAGCAGGTTCGAGACGGCGCGCTCGAGCAGCACCGGGTCGGCCTGCACGAGTGTCGGTGACAGCGCGGTGACGAAGCGCACCTGCGGCGCGCGTGCCTGTGCCCGCTCGACCACCGAGGCGACCAGATCGTCGAGCTGGATGTCTTCGAGCCGCAGCTGCCGCTCCTCACCGCGGGCGAGCTCGACCAGATCCGAGACGAGGCGCGTCAGCGCGTCGAGCTCGACCGACGCCTCATCGAGCGCGTGTCGCGCCTCGCCCTCCGGCAGCTTTCCCTCGCGCAGCAGGTCGACATTGGTACGCACCGCCGTGAGCGGTGTGCGGAGCTCGTGTGACGCGTCGGCGACCAGGCGGCGTTGCGCGCCGACCGACCGTTCGAGCGCAGCGAGCATCTCGTTGAAGCGCAACGCGAGTCGCCCGAGCTCGTCGGTGCCCGGCACTGCGACGCGCTCGGTGAGCCTGCCGGTGGCAGCCACGTTCTCCGCCGCCGCAGTCAGTCTGCGCACGGGGCGGAGCGCCGCCGTCGCGACAAGTGCAGCGAGGCCGGCGGCGAGTGCGATCCCGATCCCGCCGATCAGCAGGATCCAGAAACGGATTCGGTTGAGCGCCTTGTCCGTCGCGCCCAGCGGCTGAACAGCCATGACCACGCCGCCATGGCCGTCGGATTGCACGAGTTCCCGGACGTGGTAGGTCTGGCCGGTGACCTTGATCGTCGTCGAGGTGTAGTAGGCGGGCGCGCCGCCGGCGACGGCTGCTGCCTGCGAGGTGTAGGGCACGCTGCCCTGGAGCGGGCCGCTGACGTCGCCGTCGGCGTGGACCGTCACATTCAGAGCGCTGCCGCCGAACGGCCCCGGGGCGTTCGCCTGCGTGTAGAGCGTCTGGTCGACCTGGCTGATCAGCTCGTGCTTCGCGATCACCCAGACCGCGAGCGAGCTGGTCGCGACCGCCACCGCGATCGCGACGGCGGTCAGCAACGCGATCCGCGCCCTGAAGCTCATGGCTCCTCGCGCATGGCGTAGCCGACGCCGCGCACGGTGTGAAGAAGCCTCGGCTCGTCGCCCTCTTCCAGCTTGCGGCGCAGGTAGCCGATGTACACCCAGAGCGCGTTCGACGTCGCGCCGAAGTCGTAGCCCCACACGCGCTCGTAGATCTGCGAACGGGTGAGGACCTGCCGGGGATTGCGCAAGAACAACTCGAGCAGGTTGAACTCGGTCCGGGTCAGCTGCATCCGGCGGCCGCCGCGAGAGGCCTCGCGAGTGGCGGGGTCGAGCACGACGTCCGAGAAGCGCAACACGCCGTCGCCGGCGCCCGTCCGGCGGAGGAGCGCCCGCACCCGCGCGCGGAGCTCCTCGACCGCGAACGGCTTTACGAGGTAGTCGTCGGCTCCCGCGTCGAGCCCTTCGACGCGGTCCGAAACGGCATCGCGGGCTGTGACGACGAGCACGGGCACCGCGTCGCCGCGTCGCCGCAGCGAGCGGCACACGTCGAGGCCGCCGATCTCGGGCATCAGCAGGTCGAGCACGATCGCGTCGGCAGGAGCCGAGGCGTGCCGGGCCAGCGCGTCGGCGCCGTCGGCTGCCTCGTCCACGTCGTAGTCGATGCGCAGGGCACGGGAGATCGCCGACCGCACCGCCGGGTCGTCGTCCACCACCAGGACTCGTGTCGTCACAGCCCCATTGTTGCCCGTTCGGCTAAGAGCGGCATAAGCCGGACGGCCGGTAGGGTGGCTGCGTGGCCACGATCTCGTTTGCGCGCGGTATCCCGGCGCCCGAGTGTCTCGCCGTCGAGGACCTGGCCGACTGCGCACGCGCCGTGCTGGAGCGCGACGGGCGCACGATCCTGTCGTACGGCCCCTCTCCCGGCTACGGTCCCCTGCGCGAGTGGCTCGCCGCCCGCCACGACGTCGACGCCTCACGGATCTTCCTCACCAACGGCTCGCTCCAAGGCTTCGTCTTCCTGGCCCGGAGCCTCGCCCCACCGGGAAAGCGCGTGCTCGTCGAGCAGCCGACGTACGACCGTCCGCTGAAGATCCTGCGTGAGCTCGGCGCCGAGATCGCTCCCCTGCACTGCGATGAGGACGGGCTCGATCCCGACGCGCTCGAAGCAGCACTGCGTTCCGGCGAGCCGCCTGCGTTCCTCTACCTGATCCCGACCTTCCAGAATCCGAGCGGGCGCACGTTGAGCGCGGAGCGCCGGCACCGGATCGTCGAGCTTGCGCAGGAGCACGAGCTGCTGGTGCTCGAGGACGATCCCTACGGTCTCGTCCGGTACGAGGGCGACCCGCTGCCGTCGCTCTTCGACCTCTCCAAGGGGGAGGTCGTCTACAGCTCGTCGTTCTCGAAGACGATCGCACCCGGGCTACGGGTCGGCTGGTTCGTGCTGCCCGAGGCGCTGGCGCGGCAGGTCGAGGCGACCGCGACGGCGACCTACATCACCCCGGTACTCCTGGGGCAGGCGACCGTGTACGAGTTCGTCTCGCGAGGGCTCTTCGAAGCGAACCTCGAGCGCGTGATCGGCCTGCTGCGTGTGCGGCGAGACGCGATGTTCGCGGCGCTCGACAGCGAGCTGCCGGAAGCACCGGCCACGCGCCCGGACGGCGGCTACTTCGTGTGGCTCTCACTCGACGGCGCCGACGTCGGTGCGGTGCTCGCGCGCGCCGAGGAGCAGGGCGTCACGTTCGTCCCGGGGCCGGATTTCGGAGGCGGACCGGACACGCTGCGGCTTGCGTTCAGTTTCGTCTCGCCGGAGGAGATCGCCGAAGGCGTAGCACGGCTCGCAGCGGCGCTGCCGCGCAGCGCGATCAACGTCTCCTAGGCGACGGCAACGCTTGCGGCGAGCGGTACGAGCCGCGGCTGGCGTGGTGGCTGCAGCGCGCGCGTCGCCGCTCTGAACGTGGGGCAGGGGCGCTCCGGGGCCATCGCACACAGACCGTGGCGGCGGAAATAGCAGTCGTTGCAAGTCGGAGCGTCGAGGCGGGGCATTGGTCGTCCTTCCGGGGGGGCGGGCTGACGTTGACGAGGTGCCACTCTAGGGCCGCCCGCGGCCCCGAAACAGGCTTGCCCAAACGGAAAACGCCGCATTTTCCGGTTACTTCGAACCCGCCGAAATATGGGCGTTTCTACGTGCTCGGACCGAGTGTCGCCAGGGCGCGCAACGCCTGTGGAAAAGTCTTCACAGGGATGATGCGGAGGCCATCCGCGTTGGCGCGGGCATCGCGGGCGTTCTCCCCAGCCGGGACGAGGAAGGCATCCACACCCGCTTCGCGCGCGCCGATCGTTTTCTGCTTGATTCCACCGATCGGCAAGACCGAGCCGTCCGGCCGGATCTCACCGGTCGCCGCCACCTTGGGCCCGTAGACGACGTCGCGGCCGAGTTCCTCCAGCACCTCGAGGGCGAACGCGAGGCCGGCCGACGGGCCACCGACATTCCCCGCATCGATCCGGACTGGGAACGGCAGGTGGATGTCGAGTGCCGGCTCCAGGAAGACACCGACAACGGCCCGCTTCGGCGGTTGGTCGGAGGCGACGGTCTTCATCCGTTCGACCAGGGTCTGCTTGCCGCGGCGAACGGTGAAGCGGACGTTCGAGCCGGCCGCGACGTTCTTCATCGCGGCGAAGACGTTCTCAGGCGTGTGCACCGAGGTGCCGTCGACGGCCGTGATCACATCGTCCGGCTCGAGCTTGCCGACCGCTGGCTTACCCGGCTCGATCGCGTCGATGAGCGCTCCGGTCGACTGCAGCACGACTCGCTTGCCGGCGGCGCGGAGGGCCACCGCTGCGGCGATCTCCTGCGAGCGGTGCATGTCCTGCAAGTCGATCCGCTGGCGCTGCTGCTCGTCGACGCCGGGCGGATTCACCGCATCGGCGGGGTAGAGGTCGGCGCCCTTGTGCAGCCCGCTGAAGAGCCGTTCCAGGACCGTCGCCTTCCGGACGATCACATCGACGAAGTAGACGCCGCCTTTCTTCGGGTCGTGTCCGCCGCGGAAGGTGACCAGTGGCGCGACCGGGTGTGCGCGGTCGGGTAGGAAGATGTACTGGTTGGAGCCGACGACGCTCGACGGCACGATCACGAGCGCCAGCACGAGCGCGGCGAGCGCGAGCCCGATCACGAGCAGGCTGGACGGGGAGAAGAGGCGTTTCACAGAAGTGAGCGGGCCGCGCCGCCGTCCACCTGGACTGTCGTGCCGGTGATGTACGAGGCACGGTCGGAGGCGAGGAAGCAGACCACGTCGCCGAACTCTTGCGCTCGCCCGAGACGCCGCAGCGGGATCTGCTCGAGTTGCTCCGGCGGAGGCCCTTCGCTGCCATAGAGGGCGGTCATCCGCGGTGTGTCGACCCGGCCCGGTGCGACGCAGTTGACGGTGATCCCGTCCGGGCCGAGTTCGCTGGCGAGCGACTTGGCCCAGCCCGTCAGGCCGGGTCGGAAGGCGTTCGACAGCGCCAGGTTCGGCGCCGGCTCCTTGACCGCTCCCGACGTGATGCAGATCACGCGGCCCGCGGTGCTTCGCCGCAGATGCGGCAGGCAGGTGCGCACCAGGCGGACGGCGGGGAGCAACAACAGGTCGAACGCGGTCTCCAGTTCGTCGTCGGTCACGGAGGACGCCGTGCCCGACGGTGGCCCCCCGGAGTTCCAGACGACGATGTCGACGCCGCCGAACGCCTGCAGCGTGAGATCGACGAGCCGTTCCAGGTCCGACGAGTTCGTCACATCTCCTCGTACGGCGAGCGCCCCCAGGCGGTTCGCCTCGAGTTCGAGCTCCTCCCGGCGGCGCGCGAACATCGTCACGTTCGCGCCCTCGGCGACGAGCGCATCGGCAGATGCGAGGCCCAGACCGGAGGAGGCGCCGGAAACGATCGCCGTCCTGCCGCGCAGACCGAGATCCATCGCGGGAAGGTAACCGACCGCTTGTGTGGATGAGGTTAGGTCGAGAGGACCGAGACGACGTCGCGGACGGCGTCGGCGGACTTCGCCAGGGCCGCGCGCTCGGAGTCGTCGAGATCGACCTCGAGGATCTGCTCGATGCCCTTGGCGCCGAGCTTCACCGGAACGCCCATGTAGAGCCCGTCGATCCCGTACTCGCCCTCGAGGTAGGCGGTGCACGGGAGCACCCGTTTCTCGTCGAGCAGCACCGAGTCGACCATCTGCGCGCACGCCGCGCCCGGCGCGTACCAGGCCGAGGTGCCGAGCAGCTTGACGATCTCGCCGCCGCCGACCGCGGTCCGCTCGACCATC
>DASYPH010000113.1:0-26646 GCA_036006925.1 Gaiellaceae bacterium | reverse complement strand
CGCGCCGAGTCGCGTCGTTCGCGTCTCGGCGCGGCGAGTGAGGTTCGATCAGCTTCCACTCGATTCCCCGTGGGTCACGCCAGGCGCCCGTGAGCGCGTCGCAGGTTTCGGGGCGATGCATCGTGCAGAGTGGTGGTGATCGGCGCGAGCTTGCTGTCCGCATCGGCAAGCGCGGCGGTTGAGAACGTGCGTCGGCGGGAAGGTGACGCCGGTGGTGACGCAGCCGCCTCCCGAACCTCCCGAGGAATCGACCTGGCCGACGATGCAGGAAACCACGGTCGTCGACAGGGTCGAGCGAGACACTCTGGTCGACGCCGAGCCACCGTACGCAGCTGCGCCACCGTCCGATCGCGGGATCGGGGCGGGGATGCTCCTCGGCTTGGCGCTCGTGGCGCTCGTGGCGCTGGGAATCGCGGTCGCCTACCTTCTGTCCCACCGGGACAACGGGTCCACGACGACGGTGCTGGTGACCCGCGCCACGTCGGGCAGCCCGTCGGTTCCGGCGCGAATCGACGTTCCCGTCGTGACCGGCCGATCGTTCGATTCCGCCCAGGCAACGCTGGCGAACCTCGGTTTCCGCGTGGTGCGAGCACCGGTCTCATCGACAAACCCCCGAGGCCAAGTGGTTGGCGAGTTGCCGAGTGCCGGTAGCCAAGCGGCGAAAGGCTCCGTCGTCACGCTGTCGGTTGCCAGCGGGGCGACCCTGCCCGCGACGACCTCAGTGACGACAACGGCGCCGACAACGTCGACAACGACCGGTACGACGACGATCTCTGCGGCACCAAGTCCCGCGCCGACACCCGCCAACGCGACGATGCCGGACGTCAGCGGCCAGACCGAGCAGGCCGCCGTCACCGAACTGACCAAGGCGGGCGTTCTGCCGAGCCTCTTCTTCGTCCCCGCGAGCGACCCGCTCGGGACGGTCGAGCAGCAGGCGAAACCTGCGAACACGACGTTGCCGTACCACAGCCACGTCCAGATCAACATCTCACGGGGACCCGGCGCCAAGGCAGACGCGGCCATCCCGAACGTCGTCGGCCGCACACTGACCGAGGCCGTCAGCACGCTGAACGCCGCGCACCTGCGCCTGATCTATGTCAAGTACCCGGTCACGAGCCGCGCGCAGGTCGGCAAGATCGTCCAGCAGTCACCGCTCACCGGGAACCACGCACCCGCGAACGCACAAGTGCTCGTGTTCGTCGGTGCGAACCAGACGTAGCGGCCGATCCGGTGACTCAGCGGCGGGGCCGCGTGGGCCGACGTCTGCCGCTTCGCGTCGCGGATCACATCGTGCTTGGTCGGACCTGCCGCCCAGCCGACCTTTTCCCCCTGGCGTCGACGATTTGCACGCGAACCCCGTCTCCAAGGTCACGTTCGAGCGCGGCGAAGCGGTAGCCGTCGGGTCTCGGCACATGTTCTCCGATCAGGGCTTCGACGTCGTCGCCGGCCATCTGTCGCTGCCTGTGGGCATGCTTTCAGGGTGTCACGGATGCTCGAGTCCGCGGCGGTCGTGATCGCTGCGACGCTGCTCGTGTGCGTTGCCGCCGGAGCAACGCTCGTTCCTGCCACGGTGGTGCCGACGACTGGCACACCGGCCTCGTCCTTCGTCGTGTCGTTCACCTCACCGGACCGCACGGGGGTGATCGGGAGCAAGCGACTCCTCGACAAGCTGACGGCGGTGAGCGTGACCCCCAAGAAGGGCTGCCTCGCTCAGGTCGAGTCGCCCGTTCCCGTCGCACGCCGCGGTCAGCGCATCAACGTCAGGCTTGACCCGTTCGCGTTGGGCGGCCGGTGGTGCACCGGGCGTTATGCGGGGAAGATCGTCGAGCTGCAGACCCTCGTCTGCCCGGCCGGCACGATGTGCCCGACCTACGTTCGGCTGCTCGGCACCGTCGACCGCTTCACTCTGGCGGTGCACCCGGCGGCGGCCGGCTCCGACAGGACGGCGCCGACGTTCGCCGGGCTCGAGCGAGCCTTTGCCTGTACGCCCGGCCCGCAGCGACCGGGCGAGACGACGCCTTACACGTTGGCCTGGCACGCGGCGGCGGACGATCGTACGCCGAGCGCCAAGATCGTCTACGACGTGTACGCCGCAGACACCGCTCGCGGCGAGGACTTCTCGAGGCCGAGCTGGACGACGCCTCGCGGCGTGACGACGTTCCGCACACCTGGACTGCCGTCACACGGCTCGGCGTACTTCGTGGTTCGTGCCCGCGACACCGCGGGAAACGAGGATTCGAATACGCGGGAGCAACCGGGCCTCGATCCCTGCGCGTGAGCGGCCAAGCCCGGCTACCGGTTCAGCTGGTCTGCTCCACCTTGACTGCCTGGTCGTTCAAGTCCTGCGTTTCAGGCGTGCTGATCGCGGCGCACCTCAAGAGGTAATCGCGAAGGCTTCGCTCTCGAATCCGCACACCAGGAGGTCTGCAAATGAAGCGCATCGTCCTTTTCTTCACGGCGTTAGCCGTCGTTGGCGCGCTGGTCATGAGCGCAACGGCATCAGCTGCTCCTGAGCGCAATGCGCCTGTAGGTGGCGTGACGAGCCCATCGCTGCTTGCGCTGATCACCAACGACGTCTTCTCGACGGCCGACCTGAGTTGGCTACTCGAGGGGCTGGCGGCTTCTCCGCTCCAGACGAACGCGGCCAGTTCGTCGGCCGGTTCGAATTCGACGCAGCACTACGGGCCGTACACGACCCAAGACACGGACTCCAGCACCTGCGGCAACGATTGGGCCACCGACACGTTCGACCGCCACTTCACGGTCAAGCCGAACAGGACGGCACGTTCACGGTGGTGGAGCAGTTCAAGAACGGCAGCTTCGTGACCATGCCTGGGCCAAGTCCTGGTGGGTGCGACACGAACCCGGGCGGAACGGTCGCCGCAGGCGTGACCGGCAGCATGCACGCTACTTCATCATCGAGCTGCCTGCGGGAAGCATGCAGACGTCCACTGACCCGAGCTGCTTTGCAAACGACGCGACCGCACCGTGCGACACGGCCACGTTCATCGGCACGCACTTCACACCGGGCGCCTACACGGTCAGCACCTTCTTCTTCCACTACTCGGCAGGCAGTCAAGGGCTGGCCTACCACGAGTGGAAGAACGCCTCACCCGATCGTGGCGGCAACTCCGGCGACATCGCCAACACCTGAGACCGGCCGGCGCTGACAGAACAAGCGCTGAGAGGGCGGGTAACCGCCCTCTCAGCGGTGCTAGGGCCAGGGTCAGCTGGTTCAGGCTGCGAGCGCGGCACAGATGTCGAGCAGCATGTGTCCGTGGATGATCACCCCGGCCGGCCCCGAGATGTCGACGGTCCCCGCGTTGTAGGCAAGGGTCGTCTGTCCGTTCGGCAGCAGTGTCGGCCCCGCGCCGACGCCGTGGCCGATGACCGACTCGCCGTCGATCGTCGCCGGGCCCGAGATGTTCAGCGAGACGATCTTCTGGTTCGCCGAGAACGTCGCCGCCAGCGGCCCCGTCACGCTGATCCTGCCGTCGCTGAAGATCTTCGCGGTTTCGCCGTTGGTCGTGTAGTGGACAGCGACGTCGAACCCGCAACTCGTCGTATCCGTGAAGTCATTTCCGGGCGCCGGAAAGATCGTCGGCGGCGTCGCCAGCGCCACCGGAACGCTCAGCAGTGCCGCCACAGCGGCCAAACCAAGCGCCAGCTTGGTGGTTCTTCTCCGCATCACGAACCTCCTAGGTTCTCCGCAGGAGCCACGGACACTAGGACGGGGGCGTCCCAAGGTCAATCAGCACAAAAACCACCGCGATCAGCCGGGCGGGCCGTGCGTGCGTCGAACCGTGCGAGGGGCGCCGGCCGGCGCCACTCGCACGGTCGAGCCGGATCAGTCGCCGTCGGAGTTGGACTGGTACGCGTCGATCACCGACTGCGCGAGCAACTCCGCGCCGGACTGAGTCGGGTGGACGTCGCAGGTCGCCTGGTTGCCTGGCGTCGTGTTCAGGAGACCCGCGTGGCAGGTATTCCCACCGGCCGCCGCAGTCGCCTGCTGGAACGCAGTGAACGCATCGGCCACGGTCGCCCCGTTCGCATCGGCTGCGGCCTTGATCGCGCCGTTCAACAGGCCGGTCAGTGCCGTCCCAGCCGCATCTGCGTAGTTGAGCGAGTAGTAGTTGACGACGATCACCGTCCCGTGGAACTTGGTCGCGTCGATCGCCTCGAGGATCGTGTCGAGATTCGTCCTGATCGTCGTGAGCAACCCGGGGATCCCGGCCGTCACGCAGGACGGCTGAGGCGTGCACCGCTCCAGGATGAACGCGTCGTTGGCCCCGAGCTGGAGCGTCACGAGCTTCGTGTTCGGGTGCGAGTCGAGGAACCCGGTTGCGAATGCGAGCTGCGTCCCGCTGTAGCCGGTGTGCAACGGGAAGTTCGCCTTGTACGGGCGGCAGCCGTTGTCCGCGCCCGTCGCGGAGATGAAGCCGGCTGTCGCCTCGCCCGGACACGATGCATTGGTCACCGTCTTGCCGAGCGCGAGCCCGACGTAGCTCGGGAACCCGACGAAGTTGTCCGGGTTCTGGTACTCGAACCCGGCCTGGGTGATGTAGCCGAACGAGACGCTGTCCCCGAGCGCCAGGTACGGATGTCCTGGATCCGCCGACGCGCCGCCGAGCAGCAGCACGCCTGCTGCCAGCAAAGAGATGAACGTCGCGCCGAAGACCCGCTTGTGCCAACGTTGGAAGACCATTTCTCTCCCCTCGGTTGTCGTAGCTGCCGCGGCGACAAGCTCGCCGGGCGGGTGGGCCGGGCGAGTCTACTACTGCTTCAGCGCCTGCTCGATCAGGTGGTCGGTGCGGCCCCAGATTGCCTTCTTCCCGGCCGGCGTGAGCGAGTACACGGACATGTGGTCGGCCGTGAAACCAGGCACCGACTTGATGATCCCGCCGTGGATCCGTGCAGCCGGAAAGCCGTAGTGGAGCAGGCGGTCGTCGAGCTCGAGCGCGCCCGTGTTGCCGACGCTGCGATCCTGGTCGCCGACGAAGAGGTAGAGGTTCGTCGTCGGCGGGATCAGCTTGAAGTTGGTCGGCGGCTCCAGCTGCGGATTGATCTGGCCCGGGTAGAACGCGATCGCCAGGCGCGGCTTCAGGAACGCAGCCGCCTCGACCGCGAGCCTGCCGCCGCGTGAGTGGCCGACGATCACGAGCGGCACCTTCGGCCGGCCGAGCGTGCCGAGCGCGCGGCCGACGGCGCCGACGATGTTGTTGCGCGCGTTCAGGTCGGGCGGCGGCTGCTCGTACCGCGGGTAGATCACGTCGTAGCCCTCGCCGGCCAGGTGCGCCTGCCACGGCTCGAGTTGCTCCCCCGAGTTCGCGCCGAGCCCGTGTAGCAGCACGACGACCGCCTTCGGATCGCCCTTCGAGTGAACGACCCAGTACTGGTCCTTGCCGATGCCGGTCGACGCGAACGTCGCGTGCCAGCTGCTGCCGCCGCACGCAGCGAGCAACGCCCCGGCCGCGAGCGCGCTAGCCGTCCAGCTCGACCAGCAGCGCACCGCCTGCGACGCGATCACCTTCCTGGACGTGCACGGCGCGGACGACGGCGTCGTACGGGGACGTGAGCGGTGTCTCCATTTTCATCGCCTCAAGTACGACGAGCGGCTCGCCGGCCTTGACTGTTGAGCCTTCATGAACCTTGAGGCTGATCACGGTGCCCGGCATCGGCGCGACCACGGTGCGCGGTCCGCCGCCGCCCGCGCTGTGATCGACGGCGAGCGAGTCGAGATCGGGCGCGGCCGCGAGCGGTGCGGTCGGCAGGTTGAGCCGGAAGCCGCCCCGCCACACCCCGGCCGGCAGCGCGCGGGGCGGCGCCGAGAGCGGGGGGTACTCGGTCAGGAACGCCGTCGTCGTCTCACCCGCCCGCACCGCCGGGTGCGAGACGAGCCAGCGCAGGAACGGCAGGTTCGTCGTGACGCCGGCGACCTCGGTGTCGGCGAGCGCTGCCGCGAGCCGGTCGAACGCCTCGTCGCGGGTCGCGCCACTCGCGATCAGCTTCGCGATCATCGGGTCATACGCGATTCCGACCTCGTCGCCTTCGGCGACCGCGCTCTCGACACGGATCGACGACGGCAGCCGCAGACGCTCGACGGTGCCGGTCTGCGGCAGGAAGGTGCGTGGATCCTCGGCGTACAGGCGCACCTCGACCGCCGCGCCGCGTTGCTGCACCGCGAGCTCGAGCTTCTCCCCGCGCGCGATTCGCAATTGCCACTGCACGAGATCGACGCCGGTGACGGCCTCGGTCACGGGATGCTCGACCTGGATGCGCCCGTTCAGCTCGAGAAAGAAGAACTCGCCGCCGTCGAGCACGAACTCGGCCGTGCCGGCGCCGACGTAACCGATCGCGGTTGCGAACCGCACCGCGGCGTCGCTCATCCGCGTACGGAGGTCCGGGTCGACGGCCGGCGACGGCGACTCCTCGAGGACTTTCTGGTGGCGCCGCTGAACCGAGCACTCGCGCTCTCCGAGTGAGAGCACCGTGCCGTGAGCATCGGCGAGCAGCTGGATCTCGACGTGCCGCGGCCGTTCGAGGTAGCGCTCGAGGTAGACGCGGTCGTCGCCGAAGCCCGCTTGCGCTTCGCGGCGTGCGGCCTCGAGAGCCGGCGCCAGCTCGTTGGCGGTACGGACGACGCGCATGCCGCGGCCGCCGCCGCCCGCGGCCGCCTTCACGATCAACGGCGGCGCGTCCGCCTCGGGCACCGTCGGTACGCCGGCCGCGGCGGCGATCCGCTTTGCCTCGAGCTTTTCGCCACCACGCCGCAGCGCTTCGGGCGGTGGCCCGACCCAGATCAAACCCGCCGCTTCGACGGCTTCGGCGAAGTCGGCGCTCTCGGCCAGGAAGCCGTAACCCGGGTGCACGGCGTCGGCGCCGCTCTGCAGGGCCGCTCGGATGTGCTCCTCGGCGCGCAGGTACGAACCGATCTCGACCGTCTGGTCGGCCGAACGCGCGTGCAGGGAGCCGGCGTCGTCGGGTGCCACCACGGCAACGGTGCGCAGGTCGAGTGCGCGCGCGGCCCGAAAGACGCGCAGCGCGATCTCGCCGCGGTTCGCCACGAGCACGGTCTGCACGGGCAGGGACGCTAGCTAGCTGCGGGACTTGTTGCCGTTGCTCGAACGTGCACGCTGCTTCGGCGTCTCGATCTCTTCGGCCGCGTGCTCGTACTTCTCGCGCATCGACTCGAGCTCGGACTCCATCTCGGCAACCCGCGCCTCGGCGGCCGCCAAACGGGCCCACTGTTCCTCGAGCCCCGCGAGCGGTGCCAGCGGATCGCTCCCGTTGCCGTCGTCGATCGGGTCGGCGAGCTTCAGGATGGGCTGAATCTCCGGCTCGACCGGCTCGGGACGCGACTTGCTCTCGTGACGGCGCTCGAGCTCCGCGCGCAGTCCGGTCCCGAAGCCGGTGTCGTACGAGATCTCGACGCCGTACTGCTCGGCGAGCAGTTGGGCGAGCGATGAGCTCGAGACGTAACCGAGCTGCACCAGCTTCTCGCCGAGCCGGCCGCCGGTGGCAGCCTGCTCGGCGAGAGCATGCTCGAGGCGTGTCTTGGTGAGGAGTCCCTTTTCGATGAAGAGCTGGCCGAGAGGCCGCCAGGAGATCGCTGGAGCGTCCATCGCCCCTGTATCGGCATGGGGGCCTGAGACTTGAAGGGCCCGGCGCAGGACCTAGCCGATCGTCGCCCGGGCGGGCCAGAGGCGGGCGAGCGTCAGGCAGCAGACCCCGGCGAGAACCAGGTAGGGAACGGTGTTGGTGGTCGCGTGCGCGAGCGCCCCGCCGCCCGCGGCTCCCAGCGCCTGACCTGGCGCCCAGGCCAGGCTCATCAGGGCGAACGTGTAGCCGTAGTCGAGTCCGCGGGTCTCCGAGAGCTGTGTCAGCAGGGTCATGCCCGGAGTGAAGAAGGTGCCGAAGGCGAAGCCGCCGCAGACGACGAGGAGCGCCAGCACGAGCGCCCGGTCGGGCCACGGCAGCAGCGCGGCGAGGACAGCCGAGCTGATCAGCCCGACGATGAGCGGCCGAACGGCCCCGCTGCGGTCGGTGACCCGCCCGACGTAGATGTTGTTCGCCGCCTCGACTGCTGCCGAGCAGAGGAAGACCGCGCCGATCGCGACCGAGCCGAGTCCGAGGTGCGAGAGGCGAAGCGGCCCGAGCACCGAGAGCGTCCCGAAGAGCAGGGCGGGCAGGACGACGAACCAGAAGCCGCCCAGCATGCGCCGGTCACGAAGCGCGCGCCCGAGCACCGACAACCGCTGGCGCCCGGAGGGGCGCTCCGCAGGAACGGCGGCCGCCCAGCCGACGAGCGCGAGCGACGCAACGCCGACGGCGCCGAACGTCCAGCCCGTCCCGGCGACCGAGGCGACGCCGCCGAGTACCGGCCCCGCGAGCGCGCCGACGACGGCCGCGGCGAACGCGCGCCCGATCAGCGTGCCGCGCCGCTCGCTTGGGGCGGCCGACACGAGCCAGGCGAGTGCGCCGGTCCAGGTGAACGCGCTGGCGAGCCCCTGCACGAAGCGTGCGGTGTCGAGCTGCCAGGCGGTCTCGGCGATCCCGAACAGCGTCGTGCAGAGGGCCACGGCGCTCAGTCCGGCGATCACCGTCGGTTTCACACCGACCCGGGCGGCGACGATTCCGCTCGGGATGGCGCCCACGATCACGCCTGCCGGATAGGCCGCTGCCAGCACGCCGGCGCCGGTCTCGCTCAGGTGCAAGGTGTGCGCGTAGTGCGGCAGCAGCGGCGTCAGCGCCGCGAAGAAGAGCGTGTCGAAAAAGACGACGGCGCTCGTCAGGAAGAGAAGTCTCCGGACGGCCAAGGCGCCTAGCGCGGCGGCTCTTCGTACCCCGGCGGCAGCATGTCTGTTCCCTCCGGGTCACGGATGTAGCGACCGCTCTGGGTGCCGCGGACGAACCTGATTCCCGTGCGGCGACCGGCTCCGGCGCGGATGTTGCCTCGCAGGTAGTCGCGGATCTCCTCGACGCTGACGTCGAGCATCGCAGCGAGCCGCTCCTCGATTGCCACGGCCTTTCCCGTCTCGATCATGGTGCAACTCCAGCAGTCGGCCCGGACGTGCCCCTGCGCGGCTCGCGTGGCACCGCGCAAGTAACACAGTGTTACTTGGACGGAAAGCGGTGCGAAGTTGACACAGAGCCGCCACATTCCGCCGCCCAGACTCGCCCCATGGCGTCGGCTCCGCGGATCGATCAGCGACTGCATCGCCTGATCGACGACGCGAGCCCGGACACGTTCGGCCGCCGACCTGACGCGGAGCGTGGGGGATGCGGCCGCGGCGCTCGGACTGGCGCGGCCGAGCTACGAGCGGGTGCGGATCCTGCTGCGAGCGTCGCGCGACCGCAGGGCCGGCGTGACGAATCTGGAAGTGCTCACCGATGTGTTCGTGTGGCAGACGCGGCCGGCGTACGACCTCGAGCACCGGCTCTATGGCGAGCCGCTCCCCTACCGGCGGGCGGCGAAGAACGAACCGCGAAACCCTCGTAAGTAACAGAGTGTTACGTGGACGGTTCGTCGGCGCGCCACGCTGCTCGGCGCTTCTCGAGGAACGCCTGCAGGCCCTCCTGGCCCTCGCCGCTCGTTCGGTGCTCGGCGATCGTGCGTGCCGTCTCGTCGGCCGACAGCGGCGCGCGGGCCAGGCCCTTCGCAGTTCGGGTCGCGGCCGGGCCGGCGCCAAGCAACTCGTTCACGATCCGGGCGACCGCTCCGTCGAGGTCGGCGTCGACCTCGTGCACCAGCCCGATTCGAAGGGCGGTTACGGCATCGAACCGCTCGCCGGTGACGAAGTAGCGGCGGGCCGCGCTGGGGCCGATCTTGGCGAGCGCGAAAGGCGAGATAACCGCGGGCACGATCCCGAGCTTCACCTCGCTGAACGCGAACTGCGCCGACGGCTCGGCGACGACCACGTCGCAGCAGGCGACCAGCCCCACACCACCGCCGAGCGCGTGGCCCTGCACACGTGCGACGACGGGCGCCGGGCAGCCGTCGAGGGCGTCCAGCATCGCGCGCAGCCTCAGCGCGTCGGCGACGTTCTCGTCGTACGACAGCGCTACCGAAGAACGCATCCACTCGACGTCGGCTCCGGCCGAGAACGACGGCCCGTCACCGCTCAGCAGGATCGCGCGCGCGTCGCCGACGTCGCCGAACGCCTCGGTCAGCTCGCCGATCAGCGCGGCGTCGAAGGCGTTGCGCCGCTCAGGCCGCGCCATTGCGACCCGCAGCAGCTCGCCGTCTCGTTCGATCCGGAGCGCAGTCACCTCGCTCGATCCTTACAGATCACGCGCGAACGCTTACGGAAGCGTCAACGGCGCCTCACATCGCAGTCAGAGGATCGGCAGGTCGATTCGCAACGAGGAGGGAACGCAGTGATACGTCTTGCAGCAGGTGCGCTCATGTTGTCTCTCTCGATCCTCGCCGGAGCTGCGCACGGTGCGCCTGCGGGTGGGGGCGGCCGGATCGTGTACGCACGACAGAGTCCGTACGACGGCGGCACGGGCCAGCTCTATCTCGCGAACGCGAACGGCACCGGTCAGGTCGCGCTGACTTTCGTCAGAGGCTACGGCGGCAACAACTCGCAGCCCGCCTGGTCGCCGAACGGCAGTCGGATCGCCTTCGAATCGAATCGGCGCGGCGACACCGACCTCTGGTCGGTCGCGCCCGACGCATCGGGCCTGAAGGAGCTGACGTTCTCGCGCGGGTTCGATGGCGATCCGACCTGGGATCCGACTGGCGCGAAGATCGCGTTCGAGACGAACCGCAACGGCAACTTCGACATCTACGTGATCAACGCCGACGGAACTGGGCAGACACGGCTCACGACCGATTCGGCGAACGACACCGATCCCGCCTGGTCGCCCGACGGGACGACGATCGCCTTCACAAGCGACCGCAGCGGCTCGAAACAGATCTGGTCGATGCGCGCCGACGGCTCGAACCAGCAGCAGCTGACGAACGCGCCCAACATCGGCGGCGAGAACCCCGCCTGGTCGCCGCGCGGCGGGCAGATCGCCTTCGACTCGGACCGCGGCGACGGGGGCAACCTCGACATCTGGACGATGAGCTCCGACGGCTCCAACGAGCAGCAGGTGACGAACAGCCCGGCGCTCGACGCTCTGCCCGCGTACTCGCCCAACGGCCGCTCGATCGTCTTCGAGAGCGACCGGGGGGCCAAAAACAACCGCGACCTCTACAGCATGGACGCCCAGGGCGGCGACCAGCACCGGCTGTTCGCGGACAGCCGTCTCTGGGACGTGGCCCCGAGCTGGGGGCCGGCCTACGGCACCGGCAGGTGCACGATCAGCGGCACGATCCACGCCGACGTACTCGTCGGAACATCGGCGAACGACGTGATCTGCGGCGGCGCCGGCAACGACACCATCTACGCCAGGGACGGGCACCGCGATGTCGTCGACGGCGGCCCCGGCAGGGATGTGGCACGCCTCGACCGCAAGCTCGACCGCGTGACGAACGTCGAGGTGAAGCGCTACCGCTAGCTGAAAGCCAGCCCGAGGCGCGCGAGCTGCGACGACACGGAGACCGAGGCTTCGAGGTCGAACACCTCGACGATGTCCGGCTCCCTGCCGATCAGCCCGCGCGCCCGGGACGGCAGCTCCTGCTCCGACGCCTCCTGCGACTCGAACAGATAGATCGCGCCCCAGCGTTCGGTCGTCTCGTCCGAGACCCACAGCTTGAGCAGCAGGCCGGGCACATCCTCGAACGCAGGGACCGCCTCGTCCTGCAGGTAACGGCGCAGCTCGCCGACGGTGGTCAGCGAGTCGGCGAGGTTCCAGAGCACGAGCCGGACGACCATGCGGGCGAGCTTAGTCGGAGGCCGGTCGGATGCGTGAGAGCCACCAATCGGCCAACGCGACGACGGCGATGATCCCTACCAGGCCGCCGATCAGGATCAGCCAGGTCCAGCCGGTTTCTCGATGCGTCCCGGGCAAGAACCCGGCCGGCGAGTAGTTGGTCGGGTCGACGCGAGTCGATGAGCGCCCCTGGTGGATGTAGTCGATCAGCCACTGGCTGCCACGTTTGTCGAACCTGAGTGCGACCAGGTGCCCGTCCGTTTCGCCCGGCGTGCTGACCGAGACGATCAGGCCAACTTCGGTCGGTCCGGAATAGGCAATGGTCGTGCTGCCAAGACTGCCGTCTGTTCCGAGCTCGAGTGGCAGGTGCTGCCCGAGTCGCCAATCCCCTACCGAACCGGTCTGGAACTGCGGCGTGAGCAGGGCGTGCGCCTTCTCGAAGTTCCTCTGCTGGATCATCGCGTTCACGAAGAGGTTCGCGAGCGGCCGTACCGCCGCCTCGGCCCGCTCCCTGGCGCGTTCCTCGGCCGCGCTGACCGTGGCCGTGAAGGCGGGCGTCTCGGTGGTGGTCGCTCCGAACCGGGGCGGGGTCGGCCGTGTGCGCGTGAGCGATGTGCTGCGACCTGGGACGAGAATCACAACCGCCGTGATCAGTCCGACACACGCGATGATGCCGACGAGCCAAGCGAGTCGGCGTCGACGCCTCGGCGAGGCTAGGAGCGATATCGGCCGCAGCGGCGGCTACATCCGGAAGACGCCGAACGTCGTCTCGGAGATGGGAGCGTTGAGCGACGCAGCCAGCCCGAGCGCGAGCACCCGGCGCGTGTCGAGCGGATCGATCACGCCGTCGTCCCAGAGCCGCGCGGTGGAGAAGTACGGGTTGCCCTCGGCCTCGTACTTGGCGCGAATCTCGTCGGGATCGGCGTCGCCGACCATCGTCAGCACCGTTGCGGCCTGGTCGCCGCCCATCACCGAGATGCGCGCGTTCGGCCACATCCACAACTGTCGCGGCGAGTAGGCGCGGCCGCACATGCCGTAGTTGCCGGCGCCGAAGGAGCCGCCGGTGACGACCGTGAATTTCGGCACTTCCGCGCACGCGACCGCCATCACGAGCTTGGCGCCGTCGCGCGCGATGCCGCCGGCTTCGTACTCCTTGCCGACCATGAAGCCGGTGATGTTCTGCAGGAAGACGAGCGGGACGCAACGCTTGCAGGCGAGCTCGATGAAGTGGGCGCCCTTCTGCGAGCTCTCGGCGAAGAGGACGCCGTTGTTCGCGAGGATCCCAACCGGGTAGCCCTCGATGTGCGCCCAGCCGCAGACGAGCGTCTCGCCGTACAACGTCTTGAACTCGTCGAAGCGGCTGCCGTCGACGACTCGCGCGATCACCTCCCGCGCGTCCATGTGCGTGCGGTGGTCGTCGGGGATCAGACCGTAGAGCTCGTTCGGGTCGAGCACCGGTGGCTCGGGCGCCGAGCGCACCCATGGCAGCTCGGGACGCCGTCCCTGTGTGTTCGCGACTATGTGTCTGGCGATCGCGAGCGCGTGCTCGTCGCTCGAGGCGTAGTGGTCGGCGACACCGGACTGGCGGGTGTGGACGTCGGCGCCGCCGAGCTCCTCCGCCGTGACGTCCTGACCGGTCGCCGCTTTTACGAGCGGCGGCCCGCCGATGAAGATCGTTCCGGTTCCGGCCACGATCACGGTCTCGTCGCTCATGGCGGGCACATACGCGCCGCCCGCCGTGCACGAGCCCATCACAACCGCGATCTGCGGGATTCCGGCGGCCGACATGCGCGCCTGGTTGAAGAAGATCCGTCCGAAGTGCTCGCGGTCCGGGAACACGTCGGCCTGGAGCGGGAGGAAGGCGCCGCCCGAATCGACGAGGTAGAGGC
Source organism: Gaiellaceae bacterium (assembly GCA_036006925.1). Taxonomy (GTDB): domain Bacteria; phylum Actinomycetota; class Thermoleophilia; order Gaiellales; family Gaiellaceae; genus PALSA-600. The sequence goes on along the minus strand of DASYPH010000113.1, from coordinate 12,937 downwards.
AGGGCAGCCGGTTCTGCTCGGCGACCTCTTGCGCGCGGAGGTGCTTCTTCACGGTCAACGGGAAGTACGAGCCGCCCTTGACCGTCGCGTCGTTGGCCACGATCACGCACTCCTGACCTTCGATCACGCCGACGCCGGTGACGATCCCGGCGCTCGGGGCCTGTCCCTCGTACACGTCCCAGGCGGCTAGGGCGTTCAGTTCGAGGAATGCCGTGCCGGGGTCGACCAGCAGGTCGATCCGCTCGCGGGCGAGCAGCTTGCCGCGGGAGCGATGGCGCTCGATCGCGCGCTCGCCACCCCCGGCGGCGATCTGGGCGGTACGCGTCTTCAGCTCGCCGACGAGCTGCTCCATCCGAGCTTGCCGGCGCGCGAAGTCGTCGGTTCGCTCGACACGGCTCTCCAGCAGCGCCACGGCCGGAGCCTAGATGATCGCCGCTTCGGGCACTCTGTCCGGCGTGGCACAAAACCGCCTGGTCCTGCTGGCCGTCACGGTGATCGCCGCCGCGGTGATCGCCGGCGTCTTGATCGCTGTCGCGTCGAGCAAGCACGACGGCGAGTCGACGACGACCGCTGCGGCTCCTGCAGCCTCGGCCACCTCGTCGTTCGCCGGGGTGCCGCAACACGGCGACGTGCTCGGCGACCCGTCCGCGCCTGCGACGCTGCTCGTCTTCGAGGATCCGCAGTGCCCCTTCTGCCAGGAGTGGGCACTCGGGACCCTGCCGCAGGTCGTGACCGATTACGTCAAGACGGGACGCGTGAAGCTCGCCTATCGTGGCATCGAGGTGATCGGTCCCAACTCGCAGCCGGGCCTTCGCGCGATCTACGCGGCAGGACTGCAGAACAAGCTCTGGAACCTCGCCGAGGCGCTCTACCGTCAGCAGGGCGCCGAGAACAGCGGCTGGATCACGAACCCGACGATCAGCGCCGCCGCAGGCTTGGTAGGCGCCAACGGCAAGGCAATCCTGGCCCACTCCAACTCGCCCGTGGTCACGGCCGGGTTGCATCAGGCCGCGGCCGAAGCCGGTGCTGCGGGGATCAACGGCACGCCGACGTTCGTGCTCGAGAACCCGCCCGCGCGACCGCAGGCGCTGCAGCTGTCTGCGCTCGATACCGCCACCTTCGAGGCGGCGCTCGAGCACGCACTCGCGTGAGGCTCCGTGCCGCAATCGCCTCGGTCGCGGCGGTCGGCCTGGCGATCGCCGCCTACCTCACGATCGTCCACTACACGCACAGTTCGCCCATCTGCACGAGTGGGGGCTGCGAGAAGGTGCAACGCTCGTCGTACGCCTCGCTCGCCGGCGTGCCTGTGGCGTTGCTCGGCCTGCTCGCCTATCTAGGCGTGATCGGAAGCGCCGCGTGGCGCGGGGTTGCGCCAGCGTTCGCCGGGTGCGTGATCGCTCTGGTCGGCGTGGCCTTCAGTGCCTATCTGCTCTGGGCGCAGCTCGCCCGCATCCACGCTGTCTGCCAATGGTGTCTCGCCAGCGACCTCGTGATGGCGGTTCTGGCAGTTCTCTGCACCGTACGCCTGCTGCGCGAGCCTGGCTGACAGTCGTCCTCGCGGGCCTGGTCCTCGGGTGCCGGCTCGCGGGCGCCGCCGGCGAGCATCGGAAGGACAACAGCGGGCCGACCGAGAATCTCTACCGACGATGGTTGGAGATGCGCTCGATTTCGACGGTCTCGCACTCGAGCACATCCGGCTGCACCGACGGCTCCAGGAGCTCGATCGGCAACTGGAACGAGCACAGCACCGGGCGAGCGCCTTCCCGAGCGAGTTCGGAACCCACGAGGTGCGGAAGTTGAAGCGCGACGAGCAGGCGATCCTCGACCGCGTCGCCGAGATCAGCGGCCTGCTGATCCTGCTTCCGCTGCGGCACGCTCGGTAGATCCGCGCCGCGCCAACCCGGACTCGTAGGAGGTTCTTCCGGACGAGAAGACGCTGGCCCTGGCGGGCATCGGCCGGCCATCTAGGGTGTGGTCGTGCTGAGAGGTCGCTGCGCCTGCTCTGCCGTCGCGTACGAAGTTTCGGACGCGTTCGTCGCCGCCTACAACTGCCACTGCTCGAACTGTCGTGCGATGACCGGAGCAGCGTTCTTGCCCGTGGGCCGGATCGAGCGCGCCAAACTAAAGGTGACGAAGGGTGAGCAATCGTTGCTCGTTGAGGGCGACCGCGATTCGAACTACGAGGTGCGCTGCGGCAAGTGCTTCTCGCTCCTCTACTGGACTTCCCGCGACGGGTACTTCGGCGTTCCGTATGGAACGCTGATCGACGAGCCTGCGCTCAAGCCGATGTACCACCAGTTCGTCGGCTCCAAGGCGCCGTGGTACGAGATCCTCGACGACCTTCCTCAGCACGACACGCGTCCTGCCGCTGATCGTTGATCAGCAACTTCTAGACCTCACACTTCACAGTCACCGGCGTCATGCCGGAACACTGGCGCAGGCGACCGCTTGCCAACCCGGGCTGCAGAGTGGGTGATGGCTACACGCGGGGCGTAGGATCAGCGAATAGCCATCCGCGACGAACTGGAAGTGATCAACGAACGATTCAGCGAAGCACTCGCCGGCCAGGATGCGGACGCCGTCGTGGACTTGTACACCGACGACGCGCGCCTTCTGTTCACCGGGATCCCGATGATCCGCGGCCGTGAAGCGATCGCAAGGATGATGCGCGCGTGGCTCGCCGAGAGCCCGCATCAAATGACCTTCCAGACGGGTGACCTCTGGGAGGCGGGCAATATCGTCGTTGATGTCGGCACGTACGACTCACCGCACGGCGCCGGCAAGTACGTCGTCTTGTACGAGCGGCAGGCCGACGGGTCGCTGAAGCTGGCTGTCGATGCGGTTTCGCTCAACGGCGATGCTTCCTAGCGGTTCTGGCGTCATTCGCGGACGCTGGCTCAGGCGAACTCGTGAGCTGTCGCTGACCCAACCGACTCAGGCGTCATCTCGTTGGCTGGCCCAACTGGACGCGCTTCTCCCCGTGAGGACTAGGCCGCCTCCGGGCCAGGAGTGAACAGCTTCCAGTTCCCCTCCGAGACGACTTCGACGGTGTCGTCGATCACTTTGAGGGCGGTCTCGTCGTCAAGTGCGTACCCCGGCACCGACAGGCCGGCGGCCCAGCTTGCTGCGTTGGCCATGGAATGGTCGGGCATGGCCGGGTGATCCAGGTGCGGGAACATCGCGAAATCGACGATTCCCAGCGCTCTGTCACCGTCGGTGAGCGGACTTCCGTAGACGAACTCCTCCCCGATGTGAGAGCCCATTACCAAGCTCCCGGCGCTTACTCCCACCCAGACCATTTCGCGCAGCGACGGGAAGAGGTCAGCTAGTCCCGACTGTTGGATCCAGTAGCAGAGGTACAGCGGATCGCCGCCTCCCACCAGTAGGGCGTCAGCCTCCTGGACCGCGGTGATCCAATGCGTCTCCTCGATGCTGGGTAGTGCGGTGAGTTCCAATACTCCCAAGGACTTCCAACCCAATTCGCACAACGGGGTGGCGGCTCGCCCGCTGATCAGCCGCCAGGCGCTTCGGGCACCGCCGGGAAACGCGTAGATCGCGGTCGGAATGCACAGGGCGTTGGAGTCGGCAATCGGTTTGCCAAGTAGGCCGACCAGCACGTCGTGGATGCTCGTGTTCTTGATGCCGGCCGAAGTGAGCAGAAGCTTCATGATCCCTCCTGGAGTCGTTGGCCGAGAATCTCAGGCGCTTACGGATCCGTACGCACAAGAGACCGCCAGACCGCCGATGACTCATCGTCTCTCGCCAGCTCTCGACTTGTCCGAGAACATGCCGTGGACCCGTTGTGCCTCGGCACGCCGCTTTTGGGGCTATGGTCGCTGTTGACCCCAAGAGAGAGGACTATCGTGAGCTTGCTCGTCCGCTTTTCGCCTCCGTCGCTGAAAGCAGAACAGTACGACCACGTGGTGCGTCGACTGAACGAGGAGGGCATCTCCCCCGCCGACGGGCTCGACTACGAACTCTGCTTCGGCTCGGGCGACCAACTCAACGTCAGCCTGGTCTGGGACTCCAAAGAGCAACTCGATGCCTTCACCGCTCGGCTGATGCCGATTCTGGCAGAGATCGACCTCGACCCGGGCGAACCCGAAGTGTTCGACGTCCACAACATCATCAAGCGCTAGCTGCGTCCTAAACGCCCGGCGCCAGGCCTGCACCCGCAAGGCTCACCGTCGCGCGTCATGCACGGTTCGGCCCAACCATTCCGAGAAACCGGCGCTCGCCGCGGGGGCTTGTTTGCGCCTGCATTTTCGCGGCAGTAGATTCGCCACAGCGACCAGCGGAGTCACCGTGCGAGTCCGCAGAGTCCGCGTGATGCTGCTCGTTTTCGGGCTAGTTGCTGCCACGAGCGCCGCGCACGGTCGTGCGGAAGGCACCGAGTCGCTGGCCGTTCCGCGATCGCTCGTCGGCTGTTGGAGTCGGCACGTACCGGCGCTTCCCGTCGGCACTTCGGCTGGTGTCTGGTTGATCCGGATCCAGAGCGGCGGTGCCTTTGCGGCATACACGCCGGGCTCGTCGAAGTGCAACTCGGCCTCGGACTTCACGTCGCACGTCAGCGTCGGCGGCGGGCGTTTGACGATTGGTCACGTCCCGTCTGCGCAACCAACGGCGTCTACGCCGTGAAGCCGGCGCGGGACTCGTTTGTGCTCCGGACGGTCTCCGACCGGTCGTGTTCGGCACGGGTCGGCCTGCTCGCCGGGACCTGGAAGCGTAAGAGCTGAGCAGCCTGAGACGGCCTAGTGCACGGTTCGCAGTTGCCTGAACGCCCACAGAGCAACAGCGGCGGCCACCCCGAAAATGACCCCCAGCACCCAGTGGCCGCTGATCAAGAACAACAGTGCGACAAGCACCAGCAGGCCGGCGATCAAGCCCGCACGCCGCAGCAGGCGCTGGCGCGCTTGCCCTCTGCCCCCGACGCTCATCGAGCGCTCTCAGCGTTCGATCTCACGAAGCCATCTCAGCACGCCCACGTGATGGTGTCCAGCAGCATCGTGCTCGATGACCGATGCGCGCGGCTGAGTAGACTCGGCGGCCGTGAACATCGTCGTCACGAATCTCAAGGGCGGCGTCGGCAAGACGACGACCACGCTGTATCTCGCTGCCGTTGCCGCGTCCCGAGGTCTCAGCCCCGTCGTCGTCGTCGACGCCGACCGGCAAGCGTCAGCAGCAGAGTGGCTCGAGGAACGGCCGATCGAGGGCGTCGAGGTGATCGAAGCCCCGTCCGAACGGACGCTGGCACGCGCGATGAACTCCGACGAAGGGACGGTCATCGTCGATTTGCCGCCCGGCGACGAGCGGCTCGTTCAGTCGGCGATCACCGCAGCCGACGCTGTCGTTATCCCGACGCGAGCCGGCGGCGTCGAGTTCGCACGCGTTGCGTACACACTCGGGATGGTCCCGTCGAAAACGCCTCGTGGCATTGTCATCACTGCCGCGCGTCTCGGGACGAACGACCTTCAGGAGACGATCGACTGGTGGAAGGGCGAGAGTGTTGCGGTTTGGGGTGTCGTCCCCGAGCGTGTCGGCATCGCTGCGGGACCCGAAGCGCGTTTGTATCGCGATGGCCTTGACGAGTACGCCAAGGTGCTCCGTCGTGTCCTGCGCTCGACCTGACGAAGCGGCGGACGCTTCGGACGCTCGCTCTACGACTTCGACGACTTCTTGAGAACGCGTCTGAGTTCCCGCGAGAGCTGCTTTGCTTCTCGCCGGCTGAGCGCCGCGATCGTGTGTCTGCTCGTGTCGTTGACGATTCTGAGAGTGCCGAGCTCGTCGCGTGCAACGCTGAACTGCCTGGAGGGTGAGGTAGGTGCGGTCATGGCCGATGAGATCGGCACGACCGATCCGGCACTTGAGTAGCAGCTGCGCTGGTGGCCCCCGGCTCAGGGACGCGCCCACGAGAGCGTGCTGCCGATCGGTCGATAGCCGAGCTTCTCATTGACCCTGAGCATTGCCGTATTCGTCTCGTCGTTGTCGGTGGAGACGAGCTCGACTCCGAGTTTGGCGGCGTTCACGAGGGTCGCGCGCTTCACCAGCAGGGCGAGGCCGCGTCCACGATAGTCACGCAGCGTCCCGGTCATGTCGGTGATCGCCTGGCCTCCTGGGACGATGCGCAGATGCGAGAAGGCGACCGGTCTGCCATCGATGACGGCCGCGACGCTCGCGTCGAGATCCGTATCCGGATGACGCCAATAGTCCTCGAGCCACTGCTCGAACGACACGCTGTCCATCGCAACCTCACCCGGGACGTCCAACATCGCCTCGGCATCGAGGTCGTACACCTTGCGTGGGTCGAGAGACGCGAGTGGACGCAGCTCGACATCGCACGGTGCGCTTCCGGGCTCGATCGTGCGCGGGTCGACGCCGGAGATCCGAGTCGTGTGGGTGTGACGGAAGCCGTATGCGCGGGCGAGCGTCTGCGACGCCTCCTCGGGAGTGGTCAGCGAGAGCACCGTCGCGACGCCGAGGTCCGCCAGGTGCACTTCGCAGCGCTCGAGGAGGGCGGTGCCGAAGCCGGCCTGGCGAAACTCCGGCGCGACACCCACCTGCAGGAATCCCGGGCGCTCTGCGCTCTGGTGCTCGATTGCCGCCGTCGCCCAGCCGACGAGCGTGCCGTCGTCTTCAGCCGCCCAGTAGCGGCGGTGCGCGTTCGGCGGCGCCGCGTCCGCCGCGTGTCGGAGACCCCGCTCAGATCCGACGCGAAGCGGCCAGACGCGGTTCAGCAGCTCGGTCGCGGACCCGAAGTCCTCGCTCCTGGCCTCCCGCACCATGATTCGAGGATAGACGGCAGCCGGGCGGGCCGCGAGCGCGTCACGCCTCGACTTTCGCGGCCTCAGTCGCCGCCGGACCGCTTCCTCAGCAGCACCACCCCGGCACATGCGAGCCAAGCGGCAGTCGGCAGCAACCACCAGAACCAGCGGTAGTGACCCGAGGAGAGGCGGTAGACCGAAGCGCCGCCGATGATGGCCAAGAGGGGCGCTTGTAGCCACCATGGCGAGCCCGCGAGCAGCAAAGCGTCGCCGACGTCGCTCCATCGTCGGGGCTGCTGCCACCCACCGATTCGGGCCAACACATAGAGGGCGATGCCGCCTCCGACGACGACGAGCCACAACCACGGAGACTCACCGCTGCGGCCATACCCAAGCGAAAGCCGGTCGGACACCGTCGCAGACGATAACGAGGCGACCGGACCAGCACGTCGCGCCGCTCGTCGACGTTTCTCCACCGTTCCCAGAGCACCGCTTGCGCGCGTGGGAAGGAGGTGCGCAGGGTGCCGGGACGAGTGGACGACGGAGCAAGGAGGCAGACATGGCCAGGATCAGTTATGACGTGCAGACCGCTGCTGCGTACAAGGCGGTCCGGGAGGTTCCACGCGCCGGACTCTCGGAGTGGCGCGACGCCGTACGGCGTCACCTGGATCCGGCGCGGGGAATGACTCTGGTGGACATCGGCGCGGGGACCGGTGCATTCTCCGCTGCGTTCAGCGACTGGTTCGACCTCAGCATCGTCGCAGTCGAGCCATCGGCCGCGATGCGAGCTCGGATCCCTCGAACACCGGCTATTCAGGCGCTAGCCGGAGATGCGAGCGCCCTGCCGCTGCCGCCTGAGTCGGCAGACGCCGCGTGGCTCTCCCTCGTCCTTCACCACATCCCGGACCTGGAAGTCGCAGCACGCGAGATCCGCCGCGTTCTGCGCCCCGGTGCTCCCGTCCTGATCCGCCAGGGCTTTCCAGACAGATACGAGCCTTCGGGGAATCTGAAGCGCGACGGGATCGAAATCGTCCGCTGGTTCCCTGAGACCGCCCGGACCGTCGAGACCTTCCCTTCCCTCGAGGAGACGTGCACGGCGTTCGCGGCCGCGGGATTCCGCCAGGACGGACTCGAGCAGGTTCGCGAGACGTACCCGACCAGCCTCGCCGAGTTCCTCGGCCAGGTGGACACGTTCCGCCACGCCGACACGACGATGCGCCAGCTCACCGAGGACGAATTCCTCCGCGGCAAAGAACGGCTCCGCCGCGCCGTACGTCTGGCCGAGGACACGGGGAGCCGGGAGACCAGAAGCAACTGGCTCGACCTCCTCGTTCTGCGCTGACCTACAGCGTCACGTCTCGTCGGGCTGGTACGCGAGGTAGACGACGCCGTTCGAATAGGAGGCGCTCGTCGCGGGCGTCAGCTTCTTCGGTGCGGCGCCGTCGGGGAAGAGACGCGGCCCGGTCCCGCGGGTGAGCGGGTAGACGAAGAGATGCAGCTCGTCGACCAGTCCGTCTGCCAGCAGCGCGCGGACGAGTGTGCCGCTGCCGCTGACGTAGAGATCGCCGTCGGTCTCGTCCTTGAGGCGGCGAATCGCGTCGGGGTCGTAAGGGCCGATCAGGATCGAGTTACGCCACGACGCGTTGGTGAGCGTGGCCGAGACGATGTACTTCGTGGTGTCGTTGAAGAACGGCGCTCCTGGATCATCTTCCGCGGTTCGCTGCGACCACGTGGGCGCGAACATCTCGTAGGTCGTACGCCCGAGCAGGATGCCCTTGCAACTGGACACCGCTGCGGCGATCGCTTCGCCCATCTTCGGATCGAAGCCGTATTCGGCTGTCCACGTCGGCGTGTCGATCACACCGTCCAGGCTCATGAACTCGTGCACCTTGATCGCTCCCATGTCACGCCCTCCGCTTGGTTGCCATCACCTCGAGACGCCGACGCCAGCTCCGCCTGGCGGAGGGCGCAGGTCTCATTTCACTGCCCTCTTTACGAGTGTGCGGATCTTTGCCTCGTCGGCGGCGGTCAGGTCCTTCAGCGCAAATGCGACCGGCCACATGGCGCCCTGGTCGAGGTTCGCACTGTCGTTGAAGCCGATCATCGCGTAGCGCTCCTTGAACTTGCCGGCGTCGCGGAAGAAGCAGACGACCTTGCCGTCCTTCGCATAGGCGGGCATCCCGTACCAGGTCTTCGGCGTGAGCCCCGGGGCGCTCTCCTTGATGAGCGTGTGGAGACGCTGGCCGAGCTTGCGATCGGGTGGTGACATCGCCGCAAGCGCGGCGCGCACGGCGGTTTCGCCGTCCTCGTTCGCCTTCAACTCTTTCGCGCGCGCCCTCATCGCGGCCTTTTCGTCCGCGGAGAATCCTTCTTGCTTCTTCGTGCCCTTCTTTGCTGTGGGGCTCATCGTGCTCCTTTCGCTCGTCGACGATCTGCGCAAAAGCGGTCGCGCCGCCCGAGCACATGCTGCCGAATCTGGCCGGTCCCCTGGTCAAGGAGCTGTTCGCTCGTCACCGAGCTCCGCGAGTTGCTCGACGACGAGGTCGATCGGCTGCGTCGCGTCGAGCTCATGTCTGCAGGTGGCGCGGAGTAACGGCTCGATCGCTTCGACCTGACTCAGAATCAGGGCGCGTTCCTCAGCTGTCTTGCCGAAGTGGTTGGTCGTCCTGGTCTGAAGACGTCGTTCGAGGACGTCGACAGGGACGCTCAGGAGCACGACTGCATCGAACTTCGAATAGAACCGGCCCTGATTCGAGACGGTTCCCGAGACGTACAGCGTTGGCCCGTCGTCCCGAGCCAGAAGCTCCGAGATCAGATCTTCGCGCCAGACGTATCCACCTGCCGCCTCGGACCATTCGCTCCAGCGTGCGTGATCGGTCTCGACGACCTGAAAAGCCGCGCTTCGCGAGCTCGGCCAGCGCGGTCGACTTACCGACCCCCGACATTCCTGTGACGAGAACCCTCCGCATCGCGGTCGAGCTACTTCGTGGGGCCCGGCGCACCTGCCGCCGCTAGGAGTTCTCGCGGCGCGGGTTCCAGATGATCTCCCAGAGATGGCCGTCCGGGTCACGGAAGTAGCCGGAGTAGATCCCCCACGGCCGGTCGTGAGGTCGGTCTGTGAGCGTTGCCCCGGCCGCAGCGGCTTGGGCGAGTACGCGGTCGACGTCTTCCTTGTGCTCGACGAGGTGCCCGATGCTGAACTCTCCCGTCTTGGGGGCGCCAAACGCGACGTTTGCGTCCTTTGCCAGTTCGGTGCGCGGGTAGAGAGCGAGGATGAGGCCGCCGTGCAGCTCGAACATGACGACGGCGCCGGCTGCGGCATCCTTGCCGCCCTGAAACGCCGTGCCGACGATGCCGGGCGAGCTGAGACCGAGCCCATCGCGATAGAAGGTGAGCGCGCGTTCGAGGTCGTCCACGGCGAGCGTGACTACATGGATGTGAGGTTCCATTTGCTCGCTGACTATGCCCGCCAGGAGATTCTGCGGAACGTTTGCGCTCGTCAGCTGCGCTCGAAGCAGGCATGATCCTGCTGTGGATCCGGCGGCGAGGTAGCGGTTCGACGCGGCGAGCAGCCGCGCGTTTCCGGCGCAGTGTTGCCGAGCCCGTCGTACGGGCTCGGGCGGCTGCGCACCCACCGTTACGACTCGGAGGTACCACACATGAATCGTCAGAACCTCTTCTCAGACGAATGGGAACGAGAGACCGAAGACGCCGAGACGCGGCAGCGCATCTTCTGGCGGCCGGACGACGCCAGGATGGGAGCGACGCTGTACGAGCTTGCCCCCGATTCGGCCGAGATGCGGCTGCACATGCACTTCGGAGCCGAAGAGATGTTCTTCGTCCTGAGCGGCCGTCCGGTGTTCCGGAACCAACACGGTGAGGAAGGGTTGGCTCCGGGCGACTTCGTCTTCTGCCCGGAGGGACGCGCCGGCCTGCACACATTCAGCAACCCCACTGACGAACCCGTCCAGATCCTCGCGATCAGTGCCGGGAGCTTCCCGGACGTCGTCGCCTATCCCGAACACGGATACGCCTGGGTCGCGACTCGCGATCCCGACCCGAGACTGCTCGCGGGAGGGGGCGACCCCGGGATCATCGCTCGCTTCGAGATGCCGATCGAGTAGCCGCTCGGCCGGAGCGACATCGCCTGAGCGAAGGGGCCGCGCGGGCGCCGCCCCTTCGCTCACCCGGCTCCCTAGCCGTTCCCGCCGCTTGTTCGTCGAGCTGATCTGATCCAGGGATGTCGCTGCGCGGAGTCGTGCTCGTCGAGGGTATGAGCGACCGCCATGCGGTCGAGACGGTTGCACGTCGCCGTGGCCGCGACCTCCAGGCCGAGGCCGTTGCCGTCGTCCCGATGGGCGGCTACGGCAACCTGCCACGCCTTCTCGACCAGTACCCCGACGTCCGACGCGCGGGGCTCTACGACGTCGGCGAGGAGCGGTATTTCTTGCGCGCGTTGGGCTGCGAGGGCCGCGACGAGCTCGAGCGCGTCGGGTTCTACGCCTGCACGCGGGATCTCGAGGACGAGCTGACGCGCGCCGTCGGGTCGGCCGGAGTGGAGCGCGTGCTCGCCGAGCAAGGCGAGCTGCGCGCGTTCCGGACGTACCAGAAGCAGCCCGCGCACCGCGCCCGGCCGCTCGAGGAGCAGCTGCACGGCTTCATGTGGAATCGGAAGCAGAGATACGCTGTGCTCCTGGTGGAGGCACTCGACCTCGAGCGTGTCCCGCGGCCGCTCGACTGCGTCTTGGCGCACGTCTGAGGCGTCCCCATCGAACGCTCACTCTCCGGCTGCTCTCGGCCGGCCTCTGTAGTGGAGGGCAACGCCGATCGTCGCGCCCGACACGATGATCGAGATCGAGTTGGCGACAACGAGCGCGGGATTGCGGATCGATGCGCCGTAGGCGAGCCACAGCAGGAACCCGGTCAGCAGCACGCAGAGGTATCCGATCGACACCGCCTGGGACGAGCGGTGAAGCCGCATCGAGCGGATCTGAAGAATCGGGGAAAGCGCCATCACGACGCCCCAAGCTGCCGCGGTGACGGCCAAGATCGTAGGCACGGAGAATCCTCCTTCGGTCGACTGGTGAGAGGCCGGAGCCGGACTCAGTCGTGGAGGTCGCCGCGACGGTCGTCCTCGCCGTAGAGCGGGTAGCGAAAGGAGACCGTCATGCCGGGAGTATCGCTCAACAGGCGCTTGCCTGCTCGCCCAGTTTTTTGTAATACTGAACTTAATGGTTCAGTATCAAACGACCGTCGATCTCGCCTTCGCGGCCATCGCCGACCCGACTCGGCGCGCCGTGCTCGAACGGCTCGGCGCCGGCAGTGCGACGATCAGCGAGCTCGCCGAGCCCTTCGGCATGTCGCTGACGGGGATGCGCAAGCACATCCGGCTGCTCGAGGACGCGAACCTCGTCGTCACGGAGAAGGTCGGCCGTGCCCGCAGCTGCGTCCTCGTCCCCTATGCCTTCGAGGGCATCAGCACCTGGCTAGGGCGGCTCGACCGGTTCGCGCAGGTCGTCCAACGCACGAAAGGAGCACGATGAGCACTACCGTCACCACCCCGAACGAGCTCGAGATCCGCGTGGAGCGGATCTTCGATTCACCACGTGCGCACGTCTACTCCGTCTGGACGGATCCGGGTCTGATCCCCGAGTGGTGGGGCGACGGCACGGTCGTCGAGGAGATGGACGTCCGTCCGGGCGGCACGTACCGGTTCCGAACGGCGTTCGGAGTCGTCGAGGGCGAGTTCCGTGAGGTCGAGCCGCCTGCGCGCCTCGTGCAGACGTTCCAGAACCATCTGCAGACGCTCGACTTCGAGGATCTGGGTGAGCGGACGAAGCTGACCCAGACGATGCGCTTCGAGACGACCGAGCAGCGAGACACCACGATGCAGTACGGCGTCGAGGAAGGCGCGAAGGCAGGCTTCGAGCGGGTGGACGCGGTGCTCGAGCAGCTCGCGGCGTAGCCGCGGCAGACCGACGGCGAGTGATGCGCAGGGGCCGGCGAGTGACGCCGGCCCTCAGCGTCTCGCCCGCTCCTCCTCGACCGTGCGCTCGGCCGTCGGGAACGCCTCGAGCCGCTCGTCCGGGATCGGCAGACCGCTCTCGATCGAGAGGCCGAACGTCCCGTCGGCGACGCGCGCTTCGGCCCGCTCGACCGCGTTGAGCTGCTCGCGC
>DASYPH010000112.1:0-6501 GCA_036006925.1 Gaiellaceae bacterium | reverse complement strand
GCACCTGATCATCGGCAAGAAGTCGTTCGAGGAGCGCGCGCTGCTCGAGAACTATCTGGCCGTGGTCGACGAGGTGCTGAAGGCGAAGCCCTCGAGCGCGAAGGGCCGGTACATCGAGTCGCTCGTCGTGTCCTCGACGATGGGACCGGGTGTGCGGATCGACCCGACACACCCACGCGAGGGCGAGAGCGTCACGGCGCAGTAGCGCCGTTGCTTCAGAACCCCCGCCTGCGTGCGCGCTTCCGGCGCGACGTCGGCGCCGTCGACCCAGTGGGCGCTGGCCCGGCGCTGAGCGATGCGATCAACCCGCGCCCCCGTCGTCGCCGTCTCGTGCGGTTGACGCTGGGACGCCAGGTGAACGGCAACGCAGCAACCAGCACGGCGTCGTGAGGCACTGACGTCGGACGCCGGGAACCGCATCCATTGGGAATCGCGGCCAGACGTCATGCGATTCCGGATCCTCGGCAGCATGAGGCGTTCTACACTCACACGATGCTCGTGTGTCCGAGCTGCGGCAAGGAGAACCCCGACGGGTTCGCGTTCTGTGGTTATTGTGCCGCCTCGGTCGAACCGAGGAGCACGCCGCCGCTCGAAGAGCGCAAGATCGTCTCGGTTCTGTTCTGCGATCTGGTCGACTTCACGGCGACGTCCGAGCACCAGGACCCCGAGGACGTCGGCGCCCGTATCCGCGTCTACCACTTGCGCTTGCGCGAAGAGGTCGAGCGGTACGGCGGCACGGTCGAGAAGTTCATCGGTGACGCGATCATGGCCGTCTTCGGTGCGCCCGTCGCGCATGAGGACGACGCAGAGCGAGCCGTCCGCGCCGGGCTCCGGATCCTCGACGCGATCGCCGACTTGAACGAGGCGGATCCCGGGCTAGACCTCCGAGTGCGGATCGGCATCAATACGGGAGAGGCTGTCGTGGCGATGGGTGCGCGCCTCGAGCGAGGTGAAGGCATGGTCACCGGCGACGTCGTCAATACAGCTTCGCGTATCCAGGGCGCCGCTCTGGTCAACACCGTGGTGGTCTCTGAACAGACCTACCGTGCAACCGATCGTTTCTTTGACTATGAACCGCTGGAGCCGGCCTCCGTCAAGGGCAAGGCCGAGCCGATCGTTCTGTGGCGGGCGCGAGCCGCACGGTCGCGATTCGGGTCCGACGTCGCACCCACGTTCAAGACTGCGCTCGTCGGCCGCGAGTTGGAGAAGGCGCTGCTGATTGGCACGTTCGACCGCGCTGCGCAGCAGCGCTCGGTGCAGCTGGTCACCGTGGTCGGCGAACCGGGCGTGGGAAAGACACGCTTGATCTCGGAGCTCGGCGCGCACCTTGACGCGAACCCCGAAATCGTTCGGTGGCGGCATGGGCGGTGCCTGCCCTACGGGGAGGGCATCACGTTCTGGGCGTTGGGCGAAATCGTGAAGGCAGAGGCCGGGATCCTCGACTCGGATCCACCCGCTACGGCGATCGCGAAGTTGGAGGGTTCGGTGCCTCCGGACGAGACCGACCGGCAGTGGCTCCTTCAGCGGCTCGCGCCGCTGGTCGGGGTTGAGGCCGCGTCGCTCGCCGAACGGCAGGAGCTGTTCACAGCGTGGCGACGGTTCCTGGAGGATCTCGCTGCAACGCGACCGACCGTGCTCGTCTTCGACGACGTGCACTGGGCCGATGACGCCCTTCTCGCGTTCCTCGAGCATCTGGCAGAGTGGTCACAAGGGGTTCCGCTCCTGGTCCTATGCGCCGCGAGGCCAGAGCTATACGAACGTCGGCCAGGCTGGGGAGCGGGTCAGCGCAACGCCCACACCATCAATCTTTCGCCGCTATCAGACCGCGAGACGGCTGAACTTGTCTCACACTTGATCGCGAGCGGCGGGCTCAGCGATGATCTCCAGCGCGCGATCCTCGAACGCGCTGAGGGGAATCCTCTGTACGCCGAGGAGTTCGTCCGTTTGCTTGCGGACCGCGGCTCCGAGCTGCAAACGGGTGGCAACGCAGCGCCGGGACTGCCAGACAGTGTGCAGGCGCTGATCGCCGCGCGCCTGGACACGCTCGATCCTGAACGCAAGAGCCTGCTCCAGGACGCCGCTGTGATCGGGAAGGTGTTTTGGGTCGGCGCCCTCACCGAAATCAATGGCCGCGAGCGCAGCGGAGTCGAACTATCCCTTCACGAACTCGTCCGGAAGGAGCTCGTGCGTCCCTCTCGAACCACCTCGATGCAGGGGGAAAGCGAGTACACGTTCTGGCATCTGCTCATCCGTGATGTCGCCTATGGCCAGATCCCCCGTGCGGAGCGCGCACGTCGGCATCGATCCGCGGCCGCGTGGATCGAGCGCCAGGCCGGCGGCCGTGTGGAGGACGTGGCCGAGGTGCTCGCCCACCACTACCTGCAGGCTCTCGAATTGGTCGAAGCGACTGGCGAGGCCGAGCTTGCCGATGAGCTCGCGCGACCCGCTCGCCATTTCCTGGCCCTGGCTGGTGAACGCGCTCTCGGCCTGGACACGGTTCAAGCTGAGACGCGGCTCGCCCGAGCCCTCGAGCTCACGCCGCCGAACGATCTCGACCGGCCCGCGTACCTTGTCCGATGGGCGGATGCCGCCTCACAAGCGGGTCACTCGCGAGAGGCTGCTGAGGCGCTCGAGGAGGCGCTCGAGGCTCTCCGTGTGGACGCCAACACGGAGACGATCGCGAGAGCACTGCAGCTGCTGTCTCGTGTCGCCCTGCGACTCGGCGAGGGTCGGCACGTGGCGCTCGCGGCCGAGGCGGTCGACCTGCTCGAGCAGGACGGTTCCGGGGAAGCCCTCATCGCCGCGTACGGTCAGCTCGCGAACTCGTACGCCATCTCGGGGGAGTATGCGGATGCGATCACAACCGCGGATCGAGCCAGCGATCTCGCAGAAATGCTCGACCTGCCCGAGCCCGCACGCGCCGTCGCCTACCGTGGCTTCGCCCGCGCGTACTTCGGGGACGTCGATGGGCTCGCCGAGATGGAACACGCGCTCGACCTATTGCTCCAGCAAGGTGTGGGCCGGGATGCTGCCATCGTCATGAACAACCTCGCGGTGGCAGGGCATCCCCTCCAAGGTCCCGCTCGCTCGCTCGCCGCGTTCGAACAGGCGATCGTGTTCTGCAAGCAGCGCGGTCTCGCCGAGACGGAGGCGATCCTTGAGGCGAGTTGTCCGGGGTTGCTCGCCGATCTGGGCGAGCCGACCGCAGCGGTCGAACGAGCGGACAGGCTCATCGCCGCGCTCGAACCGAGCGGCGTCAAGCATGCAGTCGTGGAGCTGCGTTCCGTGACGCTCATGATCGATCTTGCTCGTGGAACGGTTACGAACGCCGATGCCCGACCCGGCTGGCTCATGCGTGCCGCGCGAGAGATGGGCGCCGCTGATCAGCTTGTCCTTGGGCTCTCTGCGGCCGCCGCTGCGTGGGTGGAGGAGTTTCCAGCGCGAGCCTGCGCGCTCCTCACGGAGCTGGAGCAGGCGGCCGGAACACGACAGACGACCTACTACGTGAGGCATCTTCCGGGCATGCTGCGAACCGCGCTCCGCGCCGGCGATCGCTCGCTCGCGAAGCGCCTCGCCGACGGCCTTGAGCCACGGTACCCCCTCCATCAGCACGCGCTTGATACGGCCAGTGCACAGATCGCGGAAGACTCCGGCGACCCTGTCGATGCCGCGGAACGATACGAGCTGGCGGCCCAAGGCTGGAAAGCGTTCGGGAACGTTCCCGAGACTGCGTACGCACTCCTAGGACAAGGGCGCACGGTGGCCGTGCAGTCGTTGGCCAGAGCAGAGCCTCCCTTGAGCGAGGCACGCAGTCTCTTCGCCTCGATGGGATACGCCCATGCGCGCATGGAAACGGAAAGGCTCCTCGAACATTCGCACGCAGAACCGAACGGCTCATCGTGAGTCGACTGGCCGCGGGCGGTTAGCGGTGGTGCTGCCCGAGACAGAGGCGACGCGGTGAGGGGCGGGGGCCGAAGGCCCCCGCCCCGCGCACAACTCGGCGGTAACGCAGGCAGATCGTGAGAAGGCCGTCAGGCCTTCTCGAACACCTCGACGGATAGCGGGTCTTCGCCGCAGTCGAAGTTCGCCTGCGCAACCACCTTGCTGCCGGGGATGCTGATCGCGAGCTCCTTGCCCTCCGCCACCATCGGCAGCGACAAGCGGCAGTAGCTCTCGACCAACGCCTTGACGTTGCCCGCCGTCATGTTCGCCACTTCGCCCAGGGCGTCCCGGATCTCATCGTCCGAGGCCTCGGCCGTGTCGAACATGACCCCCGCGACGCGCTGTGCCAGCGCCTCCGGGCAGCTCACGAGCACCGTGCCTTCCCATCCGCCCGAGATCTGGACGGACGCGGACAGATGCCGGGTGCCGTTGACGTCGATCGGTTCGCCCCGCGCCTCCACGGGGAACCCGAGCATCGACGTCCAGATGTCGGTCACGATCTGACCGAGCGCATCCGTGCTGAATTCCATGGTGTCCTCCTATCTGCCTGCCCCGCCGACGGGGTCGGTGCGTACCGGCCGGTACCAGGCGGTCCGGCCATCCGGTTCACGAACGAAATCGTCTGACAGCGAGTACGTCGTCTCCGAGGCCCCCAACAAGAGGTAGCCGTGGGGTGCCAGCTGGCGGTGCATCTTCGCCAGCACCTGCCGCTTGGCCTCCGTCTCGAAATAGATCATCACGTTGCGCATTAGCACGAGGTCGAACGGGGGCATGCTCGGCCACGTGTCGTTCAGGTTGTGTCGCTCGAAACGAACCATCCGACGGATCGGTTCCTCGATCTCCCACTCCATGCCCGCCCGCGTGAAGTGCCGCACCAGGAGGTGCGCGGGCAACCCCCGGTTCACCTCGAGCTGGCCGTACCGCCCACGCCGAGCGCGTTCGAGCACCGAGCCGGAGATATCCGTGCCGAGGATCGACAGCTGCCACTTCAGCAGCTCGGGGACGTGCTCCGTGATCGACATCGCGATGCTGTACGGCTCCTGGCCCGACGAGCATCCCGCCGACCAGATCGCGAGCGTGCGCGTGCCCTGCTTGCGCTCCAGCAGATCCGGCAGCACGCGGGTCCGCAGCGACTCCCAGGGGTTGAAGTCGCGGAAGAAGGTCGTCTCGTTCGTCGTCAGCGCGTCGACCACCTGGTCGTGGATCGCCGAGGTGAGCTCGCGCGTGCGCAACAGGCCGACCAGCTCGGAGACGGTGGTCAGGCCGTGGTCGCGCGCCACGGGCTCGAGACGCGACAGCGCGAGGTACTCCTTCCCCTGCTCGAGCACGATCGCCGCGCGCAGGTGCATCAGGTCGCGGAGGTACTCGAAGTCTTCTTCGGGCAGGCCCGTCCCGGTCGTCGTGGTTGCGCTCACGACGCCGCCCCTTCGAGCAGCGCCGGCGTGTCGCGTCCGACCGAGACCCGGCGCAGGATCTCGCCGCGCAGTCCGGCGAGGGGCAGCGCCACGTCGGCGAGCCCGGCCCGCGCGACGAACCCCGGCATGCCCCACACCACGCTGGTCGCCTCGTCCTGCACGATCAGATGCGCGCCGGCGGCCGCGAGGTGCTCGGCGCCGCGCAACCCGTCGCTGCCCATCCCGGTCATCACGATCCCGAGCGCGTGCGGGCCGTAGGCGGCCGCGACGCTCCGGAACAACGGGTCGACCGACGGCCGGCACGAGTTCTCGTGCGGTCCGTCGTAGACGTGCAGATGGTCGCGGTCCCGCTCGACCACCGACAGGTGGCGGTCGCCGGGCGCGATCGCGACGTGGCCCGGCCGCAGACGGTCGCCGTCACTGGCCTCGGCCACCGACAGCGCGCTCTTGTGATCGAGCCGTTCGGCCAAGATCTTGGTGAACATCGGCGGCATGTGCTGCACGATCGCGATCGGCACGGGCAGATCGCCCGGCAGCGACGGGATCAGCTGCGCGAGCGCCGTCGGCCCACCGGTCGAGACCCCGATCGCGATCACGTCGATCCGTTCGGGCGGTCCCGCGGGCCGGGTGACGGTGCCCGAGGGTCGCGCAGCGCGGTCGCTGGCGCGTGTCGACCGCTCTCTGGATTCCCGCGCCTGGGGGAGGAGCGCGGCGATCCGGGGGAGCAGCTGCGTCCGGATCTCGGCCATCGCCGACTCCGGATCGGAGCTCGAGGGCTTCAACACGTAGTCCGACGCGCCGAGCGCCAGCGCGTCGAGCGTGACCTCGGCGCCCCGGCTCGTGAGCGTGGAGAACATGATCACGGGCAAGCCGGGCCAGCGCTGGCGGATCTCCGCCAGCGCCACGAGGCCGTCCATCACCGGCATCGCAACGTCCAAGATCACGACGTCGGGATGCAGGCGCTCGATGTTGACCAGCGCGATCGCACCGTCGGCAGCAACGCCGACGACCTCGACCTCGCCCTCGGCCTCGAGCGCCTTGGAGACGAGCCTGCGCACGACGACGGAGTCGTCGACGACCAGGACCCGCGGTCGGTGCATCAGTCCTGCTCGACGAGACCCACGAGTCCGAGCTTCTCGGCCAG
>DASYPH010000111.1:0-10499 GCA_036006925.1 Gaiellaceae bacterium | reverse complement strand
CCACTCGCCTGTCGGGTTCACGTGCGGCACCGACGCGGGTGGTCATGGGACGATCGAGTCGCCGAACTTCAACGGCAGCGCCAGCTCCACGGACGCCGACGTCGAGGTCAGCCCGCTGAGTCACGAGATCATGGAGTCGATCACCGATCCCAACACGTTCAACGGCTGGTTCGACGCTATCGGCAACGAGAACGGTGACGATTGCGCCTACGTGTTCGGCAATGGCACGTGGACCGACCTGGGCGGCTCCCCCGGGATGTTCTACAACCAGACGATCAACGGAGACCACTACATCACCCAGGAGGAGTTCAGCAACGCCGACTGGTTCCACACCGACGGCGCAGGCGGCTGCGTGCGGAGCGAGTCAGTTGTAACCCCCTAATCTCGTAGGGGCTAGAACGAGTAACACAGCTGAGGGGGTGCCGAACCGGCGCCCCCTCGGACATTGCTCGCTTCCGGTACTCGACCGGCTGCTTAGGGTCTCACGGGTCATGCCGCAACACTGGCCCAGGCGCACGAGCTGCGACGTGCGCAATGAAGCTCACCTCCGAGCGAGCCGAAGGACCCCGCGGCGAGTCCTTACTTGACCGTCAAGGAAGCGGCCGGCTACCTGAGGACGACGCCACAGGCGATCTACGACCTCCTGAGCACCGGTAACTGGTGAGGAGGAAGGCGGGACGAAGGACGCTTGTAGAGCGCGCAGAGGTCGAGCGCTTCGTCACCACTGAGTTGGCCTTGCCACCTCGCCGGCCACTCCGAGCATGTTGGAGGAGATGCAAAACGAGGAAAGCCCCGGTTCCAGGGCTTCCCTCGATGGGCCGGGCAGGTATAGAACCAGCCTGCAAAACGGGCCTTCCTCCAGCTCCAGGACCGCACCGGGGACCGCACGCGCTCGCACGAATCGCACGTTTGCGTCGCTTCGCACGGCCGTTCACACCGCCTCCGGCGAGGGGCGGCTGCCGCCACCTCTGGGTCGGCTTGGGCCAGTGTTCCGGAATGACGCCAGAGCGGTTGTGAGGTTGGATCTGGTCGGAGCGATGTGTTTCCGATCGTCGGTCGGTCTCTACGGGGTACGGCCTGTAGGCATTCGGAAGATCCCCACCGATTCGGAGGCAGCATGAAGCTTCTTCTTACTTCAGCTGGCATCAAGAACATGAGCATCCGCAATGCGCTGGTCGACCTCCTCGGCAAGCCGATCGAGGAGTGCAACGCGCTCTGCATCCCGACCGCGATCTATGCCTTCCCCGGCGGCGCCGAAAGCGCATGGAAGCTGATCGCCGGACGCGCCGCCAGCCCCCTGTGCGAACTAGGTTGGAAATCGTTGGGAGTGCTGGAGCTCACCGCACTGCCCAGCATCGAGAAAGCGCTTTGGACAACTGCGGTCGAGGAAACCGACGCCCTCCTGGTGGGAGGTGGCGATCCTGTCTACCTCTGCTATTGGATTCGGCATTCTGGACTGGCCGAGCTCTTGCCGTCGCTGCGTGAGACAGTCTGGGTGGGAGTCAGCGCCGGGAGCTTGGTGATGGGCCCTCACGTCGGGGAGGAGTTCGTGTACGGGAGTCCGCCCACGACCGGTGGCGACAGAGCGCTTGGGCTGGTCGATTTCGCGATGTTTCCGCACCTGGATCACGAGGCTATGCCGGACCATTCCACGGACAACGCAGAACGATGGGCCGAGCGCGTGCCCGTGCCGGGGTACGCGATGGACGACGAGACCGCCATCAAGGTGATCGGCGGCACCGTCGAAGTCATCTCCGAGGGACACTGGCGACTGTTCACCCCAAGCCCGAAGCCAGACGCCGCCGATTAGAGGTCGTCCCGCTCGGCTGGGCCAGTGTTCCGGAATGACCCCTGAGCGGCACAGGTGGATCCTGGTCGTATCAACCGCTCGTTCGGTCCTACTGTTGCGGCAACCAATGTTGAGAGGGGCGTTGGGATGGGAGGGGTAGGCGTCGATCCGGCCGCCGTGAGCATCGTGGCCGAGGAGATCAAAGGCTCACTGGTTCCGACGAGTGCAACGACCAGGACCACAGTCCTAGCTCGGATTAGCTCCCGCGCCGTACCTATTCAGGTGACGGTGCAGTCGGCTGGGCCAGTGTTCGGGAATGACCCCTGAAGGAACGCCAATCGAGCCTTAGCTCGGTGCCGCGCAGAAGCCGTCGAGCTTGGTTTCGGAGTTGCCGGACTCCGCCGTCATGATCAGCGTGACGGCGGCAACACCGCCGCTAGTGGGACGTGAGATAGGCGATCGCGTAGCAGGCAACGGCGACCCACGCGACGATGAAACCGACCGTTCCTAGGTTGAGCAGTGTGAGCGGGGTCGCCTTAGGCGGTGAGACGCGCTCATCCATCACCCGCTAAGAGGCCGACCAGCGACGAATCCTTTAGCGCTCCGACGAGGAGAAGGAAGAATCTTGTCCGCGCGATAGGGGCGTGCAAGTTCGCGTCTCCCTGTGCCCCGCGGGCATGGACCACTAAAGAAAATCGGCGCCACTACCGTCTTGTGCTTAGTGGACGAGATGGCCGCCGCAATCGAACGTCTCTACCGGGAGCGCTACACCCGCTTCCGGAACGGCGTCGCGCCCGTCGCTGGTAGCTACGAGGCTGCCCGTGACGCAGTGCAGGAGGGCTTTGCGCGGGCGTTGCGGGCGAGTGGTCAGTACTCGGGTCGTGGATCGCTCGAGGGTTGGGTCTGGCGGATCGTGCTCCGGACGGCGCTTGAGCAGCGGCGGCCGGGGGAAGCGGTTCCGTTCGACGCAGTTGACCCTGTGTTCGGAGACCCGCGCCAGCCGGTGCAGGGCGAGCCGCTCGTGGCGGCGTCATGAACGAGGACTTGAAGGTGCGGCGAGCCGTCTGCGAGGCGCACGGCCTCGCCTGGAGCGCCGCCAACCTGCTCGTCGGCGAGACGATCCCGGAACTGGAGGAGTCCGCCACCCAGCTCGCCGAGCTGCTCTCAGGGAGCCAGCCCGAGCCCGAGCCGACCCGGCCAGCCGGCATGTTCGAGGTCGCCGCCGCCGAGAAGGCCGAGCGGAAACAGGCGCTCGTGGACGCGCTCTGCGGCCGCTTCCCACCTGCCCGTGACGAGCAGGGCCGCTACGCGAGAGCCGAGCAGTGACCAGGCCCCGGAACGACCCGTTCCTGCAGGCCGTCCTGCACGGCCCACTCCCACGGGCGACGGCCAGCAGCGCGACGGCTCCGCGGCGACGGGGCGGATTCGACGGCGGCTGCCGCCAGCCTCTGCCACAGCCGCCGCCGACCCACGACCAGTTCCTGGTCGAACTGCTGCGAACACGCGCCGCCGACGTGGGCCGGCACCTCTAGCTCTCGTCAGGCGTAAGGACGCTCGCCCAGTCGGGCGTTCTTCCACCCGGAGTGGCGGGTGGGGATAGTCAGCGTGGGCTCGGGTCGACGCGTGGTCGCGGCAGCATGACTAGCGGCGTCAGGACAAGACTCGCAGCAGCAGATCGGACGTCCGGCGCTTGATCGCACCACGAGAGGCTCGGAAGCCGTTCCAGGCCTGAGCATCGCTGAGTTCGAGCAGAACGCGAAGAACGAGTGCAGGGCGACATCCGGAGGTCATGACGACGGCTCCGGTTCCGTCTTCGTTCGAGCCGGCTAGGGCGGAGAAGAAACCGGCCGCTCCCCCGAGATTGATGAACCTTTGTTCGCGGACGAAGAGACCGAGCCCGTGACTGAGCGGAGGCTCGAGGCCTAGGAGCGCCAGCACGGTCCACTGTCCGCGAGGAGGGAGGGTGATGTGTGGGGCGGTCATCGCTTCCCCTGTGTGGCGCGTGAGGGAGCCGCCTCTACCGTTCGCGGCTGCCTGCAGGGCTGAGACGAATCGGGCGAGGTCACCGGGAGACGTCCACAGTCCTGCAGCGGCGCACTCGGGGTAGAAGCGCCAGTCGGTCCGTGCGGTTGAATCGCGGAGAGGCGCTGGTGGAGGCTGCAAGAACGTGCTTCTCGTCATCCCGGCAGGATCAAGAATCGCCTCCCGGGCGGCCTGTGCAAACGGCACTCCGCTCACGTCCTCGATCAGCTGCTGAACAACTGTGAAGCCGCCTCCCGAGTAGCGGAACCGCCCCACGAATTTCGGATCCATTTCCACGGCCTGCGTGGTCGCGGGCTCGAGCCCGCTCAGCGACCGCGCTAGCGTCGGTACGTCGCTGCTCTGGGGGTAACCGGGGTAGAAGGGCACGTTCGCACCGGACGTATGGCCGAGCAGGTCGCGAAGCGTCGTCCCACTCCCCTCGGCAGGCATGCGCCAGGAGATGAGCTGGTCGCCGACGGCGCTGTCGAGATCCAGCTCTTGTCGCTCGACGAGTTCGAGCGCGACCGCGGCCGTCACCGTCTTGGACAGCGAACCCGCCATGAATAGAGCATCCTCGTCTCCCCCGGCGGCAGCCAGCCAGGCGACCTCGAAGCTATCGATCGCCGCGACTCCGATCATCGCCGACCGGCGACGCGCGACTGCCTGCTCCATAAGCTCCACGATCTCCGCCGGCGCATCCGTCACGAAGCGGGACTATCTCAGGGTTCCGCTTCTACAGCGCTCAGGGGTCATTCCGGAACACTGGCCCAGGGGAGTGAGCTAGCGCATGGAAGCCGACTAGGGTTGGCGGCGGACGCAGCGTTCGAGAAGATTCGGGTTGTGACAGCTGACATCCGATACGCGCGGAACGGTGGCGTCGCGATCGCCTACCAGCTAGTGGGCGATGGCGAGACCGACCTCGCTTATGTCCCGGATTTCGTTTCGAACCTCGTCTACGGCTGGGAGTCGCGGCACTGGCGAGACTTCTACGAGCAGCTCGCCCAGTCGTTTCGGCTGATTCTCTTCGACAAGCGCGGGACAGGTCTCTCGGATCACGGCGGGCAGTTCGCTGCCCTCGAGACGCGGATGGAGGACCTGCACGCAGTCCTCGACACCGCGGACTCATCAAGCACAGTCCTTCTGGCGTCGCACGAAGGCTGCTCGATGGCCGCGCTGTACGCCGCCACGTATCCCGAGCGGACGCGCGCGCTCATCCTCTTTCACCCGACCGCTTACGAACCTGACAAGCAGAGCGAGTCCTGGCGCGCCCGGATCGCCGAGCTACGAGAACGATGGGGCACTCGGGACCTCAGTGACGAGATTCTGGAAGACACCGCGCCGTCGCTCGGCGCCAACCAGACGGAGCGGGAGTGGTTCGCCAACTGGCTTCGAGTCGGGGCCAGCCCCGCCGCCGCCTACGCGCTCCACCGCGCTTGGATAGAGACTGACCTTCGCGAGGTTCTGCCGGCCGTCCGGGTGCCTACGCTGGTCATGTATCGGACGGCCCTGGAGGTTGGCAGCAGCTCGCGCGGAATCGATAAGGCGGAACGATACGCCCGAGAAGTGACCGACCTGATCCCCTCTGCACGCGCGCTGCGTGTCTCGGGGACGGACTACCAGCAGATCTTCTTGTCGCCGGAGATCCCCGAAGAGGTGGCGCGTTTCGTCGCCCGGGAGGCGGTGCCGGAGGTCCCCGACAGCGTCCTGGCGACCGTTCTCTTCACCGACATCGTCGGCTCGACCGAGCGCGCGGCCGAGCTCGGGGATCGTGCTTGGCGCGAGCTGCTCGAGCGGCACCATGCTTTTGTGCGCCGAGAACTGATCCGCTTCCGTGGCGAGGAGCGCGACACCGCCGGCGACGGCTTCTTCGCGACCTTCGACGGCCCGGCGCGGGCCATTCGCTGTGCCCAGGCACTCGTCGACGGCATGCGTGATCTCGGCCTCGAGGTGCGTGCGGGCGTCCACACCGGCGAGTGCGAGCTTCACGACGGGAAAGTCGCGGGCCTAGCCGTCTCGATCGGCGCCCGAGTCGCCGCCTCCGCCGGCCCAAGCGAGGTGCTCGTCTCGCAGACGGTCAAGGATCTGGTCGCCGGCACGGGGCTCCTCCTCGAAGACCGCGGAGAACGGAAACTCAAAGGCGTCCCCGGCAGCTGGCGCGTCTACCGTGCCTCCCCGGCCGAACCCACAGTCGAGCCGCACTAGCGCGATCGTCGGGAACCCGCGCGCTCGATGGTTCAGGGAACATTCCCGAACACTGGCCCAGGCGAGGGTCGCTTCCCTCGGGTCCTCGCCGTCTGCGGTGTTGTCGCTGTCTCTACGGGACAGGGAAGGCGGAGGGCGACCGCGCGGTGGCGGGCGCCCTCTCGCTGAGGCTTGCCTCGCTGTCGTGGTCAGTTCTCCGCGCACCTTCCAAGTGAGGCGGGGTCGTTGACGCGGTTTCCGGTCGATGGATCGAGCGTGATGGAGCAGGTGACGCCTTGGTAGTTCGTGGTGTTCCGGACTGCGCTTGCGAGGGCCGCCTGATCGATGACGAGGTTGCCGTTCACGATCTTCGACACCTTCTGGAGGTCGCCGAGAAGCAGCGAGGTGGCGTCGAAGTTGAGGTCGGTGAAGGCGAGCGTTGGTGCCCCGAACTCGGTCTGATACGCCTGCTGGAACGCAAGATCGGATGGGAGTGCCGTGACGAGCCCGTACCAGGCGTCGAAGTTGGGATCTGCCACGGCGGTCCGGTTGAATACGTGCGGGCCGAGGCTGGGGAGGGAGGCATCGGTTGCGCTGCCGCTGATCGTCACCAAGTCGGCGTTCTCGTAGATCGGTAGCGCTGACTCCAAGCCGACTGAGCAGACGTTGCCGAGCACAGCCGAGTTCTCGGGGTTGGAGACGATGGCAGTGGCGGCGGCTGCGTTCGCTCCTGCCACGTCTCCGCTGAAGCAGGCCGGGTCGGACTCGTTGATTGTGATCGGGAAGCCCTTGATCATCGGGTGTTGCTCGATCGCCATCTGGATCCCATTCCGGAAGTCCTGCGTGAAGTCCGGGAAGTCGCTCGACCCTGCGAAGGCGATCTGGACCGGCAGGCCGTGTGGCACGACCACGGCAGTCGTGGGACCGACGCGGCTGAAGATGACGCCGCCCGAGTTGATCTGGCCGTTCGCGGTTGCGGTCATCGTGGTCTGGATCGGGGGCGGGAAGGCTCCGGGCGACCCGTTCGCGCACTGGACGAAGGTGATCGTCACCGTGAGCGTGTTGCCCGTCGACTGTGCGGTTCCCGAGCTGGTGAGCGGGCCACCACCGCAGTAGGTAGCGAACGTTTCCCAGGCCCGGTACGTCCGCGTTCCGTCGGCCTGCGGGGCGCTGATATTCATCAAATCGGTGCTGCCGTCGCCGACCGGGATCTCGACGCCGACCCACACCCCACTGAAGGCGTCCTGCCCAACCGCGCCCGCCGGTGCGGCAAACCCCAGTACTGCCGCGGCAGCGACGGCTGCCGCCACGAGCCAAGTAGTGCGAAGCATGGTCATCTCGCCTCCTTGCCGTAGTTGTCGCCGTAGATCACGACTAGGTGTGACGGATTCGGCTTGCACGGACCTTTCACGCGCCTGTCACGGCGTTTCCAGGGGTTTTCGCGGGCAGTCGACGGTGTTAGCGTCGCCGAAGCATGGAATTTCGGCTTCTCGGTGCGTTCGAGGTCTGGGACAACGGCCAGGCCCTCGAGATCGCCGGCTTGAAGCGTCGTGCGCTGCTGGCGCTGCTGGTCCTGCGAGCGAACGAGGTTGTTCGCAGCGAACTGTTGGTTGATGAGCTCTGGGGCGAGCGTCCGCCCCGCAACGCAGCCTCCGCGCTGCAAACCCACATCTCCCGGCTCCGCAAGACGCTCGGTGCGGACACGATCGCGAGCCGCGAATGGGGTTACGTGTTGCGAGCCGCCCCAGAAGACATCGACTTGCGACGGTTCGAGGCCCTGGTTGCCGGCGCGGAGCAGCTCGCCGCACAACAGCGGGCAACCAAGTTGGCGGAGGCGCTTGCGCTGTGGCGGGGGCCGCCTCTCGCCGACCTGGTCAACGAGCCCGCGCTGCAGCACGACATCGCTCGGCTGGAGGAGCTACGGCTGAGCACGCTCGAGCGGCGGATCGACGCCGACCTCGAAGCGGGCCACAACGGCAACCTGGTCGGAGAACTCGAAGGCCTAATCGCCGGGCACCCGCTGCGCGAGCACCTGCGCTGGCTCCTGATCCTCGCCCTCTACCGCGCCGGCCGTCAGGCGGAGGCACTCGAGGTCTACCGCGAGACCCGGCGGGTTCTTATCGAGGAGCTCGGCCTCGAACCCAGCCCGGCCCTCAAGGAACTCGAACAGGCGATCCTCCGCCAAGACCCATCACTCAACGCCAACGCGGCGCTCATCCACACCGAACCGTCCGCGGCGGCGCCGGACCCGAAGCGGCGGCGCCTCCCCCTCGTCGCACTCCTCGCGCTCCTAGCGCTCGGACTCGCCGGGGCAGCAACAGCCATCGCCCTCGTCCGTCCAGAGAAAGGCACCAGTTCGGGGACCGCGACCGAAGCAATCTTCCAGACGCTGACGACGACAGCCGCCGGTCTCGCGACCGACACGATCCCGACGACCGACGGACAAAAGACCACCACCGCCAAGAACCACAACACTCCGCCGCCAGCTCACACCAGCTCCGGCGCTGCCACCACAACCACGAAGCGCCCTTCCCTGACCCGACCCACGACGACGGCCGCGGCCGCGAACATGGTGCACAAGAAACACAAGCAAGTTGCCCCGCGCCCAAAACCGGTCACGATCGCCGACAACTTCGCCGGAAACCAGATCGATGGGACGATCTGGACCCCAATCCGCTTCGGCACGGGCTGGAACATGACCGTGCAGAGCGCCAGCCTCCAGTTCGCATTCTCGCCAAGCAGCACGCCTGCTCCGCCGTACAACAACTTCGGCGGCCACCTCGCCACACTGTGCCAGTTCCCTGGCGACTTCGACGCTCGCGTCGACTACACGCTGGTCACGTGGCCAACCAGCAACGGCATCGGCGTTACCCTCGACGCCTTTCTAGGACCTAAGAACATTGGGTGGTCGTCCTGGCGACGCAGCTCAGCTCAGTGGGGGGAGCAGTACGGTTCGTACACGGGGACGGCAACTTCCGTCTCACTCGCTGACACGAGCGGGATGCTCCGACTAGCTCGACGACGCGGCACCATCACCGCCTACTTCTTACACAGCGGGCGGTGGGACGCACTCACTTCAGGCCACAACACGCTCCCAGCCACCATCGCTATCGGCGCCTACGGCGGCGGGGGCTCCACCAACGGCCCATTCGGCGGCCAGAACGTCGTGGTCAACTTCAACCACTTCACCGTCACCGGCACCAACCCGAGCTGTCCGCCCGGCGCCAAGGTCAGCTAACGGCAGAACGACCCAGGGGTGACAACGCGCCTCGTGAGCGAGCTTCCTCTCGCCCGACTGTCGCTGTCGTTCCGGGACAGCGTCAGGGGTCATTCAGGAACACTGGCCCAGCCAAGTGTCCTCCGATCAGAGGTGTTCAGCGAGGACGATGCGCTCGACTCGCTGCTGAGAGTTCAGGCAGAAGCCGAGGCCGTCAAGAGAGCTGTTTGGCTGCTCGGCGCGGTACCACCAGCAAACTAAACCCGCTGCGCCCGCGGTGCCTGCGGGATCCTTCTTCTCCGGAACACCTAGACGAGAGCGGACGACTGCCGAAGGCGTGCCGATCTTGATGCGGCCCACCGATTTGGTCAGGGCGGTGAATTGCACTCCGCGGTCGACGTGGATGACGCCACGAGAAACCCTGATTCGCGCGCTGGAGCCGCATCCCGCGACGGCCACGATCAGCGCAAGCCAGAGAAGGGCTGCAAGTCCAGTGATGCCTCGACCCATCACACTGTTATACGCCGCCGGACGCAGTTGTGTCACGCGGCTCGGGGGTCACTCCGGAACACTGGCCCGGGCGAGCGTCCTCCTTGTGGAGTCTCCGCCGCGTTAGTTGGGTAGATCGAGTGTGCGGATGCGTCCGTGGCCGTTGATGTTCTCGGCCCAGGCGATGCGTCGGCCGGAGACGGAGAGGTCGAGTGGGACTCCATGGGCGGTGGTCAGCCGGACGATCTTGTCGGACTCGGTGTTGAGGGCGGAGATGGTTCTCTCGAGTTGGAACACGATCCAGTGGGCGTCGCCGCCGGCGACGGCGAAGTGGCCGTGGTTGGGGCCAACCCGAACGACGTCGAGCTGCGTCCCCGTTCGCGCATCAAAGAGCGTGATCAGCGCGGTACCGCTGGATGTGCTGCCGACCGCCGCGACGTGTCCAGCGAGGAAGGGAAGGCCCGGGAACGTCGGGAGCGGCCGCCCGGTCGTTGAGTAGAACGTCGCTTGCTGCTCAACGGTGGTTGGCTTGGTGAAGGAGAGGGGTCGGAGGTTGCTGCCGTCCGGATCGACGACGTAGAGCTCCGGCAAGGCGTCGGAGATGTACGGGTCGTTGCGTTCGCTGCCGAAGACGATGGTCTTGCCGTCGGGCGACCAGCTCGGATGCTCGTCCGTCTGGCCGTTCGTTAGCTGGCGGAGGCCGGTGCCGTCGGCGCCGATCACCCACAAACCGCTCTGGTTTGTGAAGACGATCTGGCTGCTGTCGGGGGACCAGGAGGGCTCGTCTCCGAGGGTGTTGGT
>DASYPH010000110.1:0-11318 GCA_036006925.1 Gaiellaceae bacterium | reverse complement strand
TCGGCGCGGGGGCCGGAGCGGGCGTAGAGCGTCGAGGCAAAGACGCGGCCCTTGTCGGCGTCGGCTGCGAGCAGCTCGCCGAGGACGCCGCGTGTGTCGTCGGCGCCGCTGTTGGGTTTTGCGGGCAGGACGACGAGAAGGCGGAAATCAGGTGTGGGCGGGTGAGCGATCTTGTCGGCGAGGATCGATGCGATCTCGGGTGACCAGAGGAACTGGTTCTCGAGATAGATGAATCGCTGCGCGGCGCGGAAGGCGCGAACGTACGACTCGAGGATTCCGAAGTCGCCGGTGGGCGTCGCTTTGTAGATCTTCTCGGGCACCGTTCGGACGATCTGCAGCTCGACGTCCCCGGCGCTCGGCTGTGGGGCGGCCGGGGGGAGCCGCTCTCCGGTTGTCTCGTGCCAGCGCATGCCGAAGTGCTCTGCGACATCTGTGACGGCAGGGCCTTGGATTCTTGTGGCCACGTCGTGCCAGCCCACCTTTGCTCGTGCGGGGTGGCTGGGGGTGTCGAAGCGGTCGCCGTCCTCGGACGTCAGGTCGATTCCGCCGACGAATGCGATCCGGTCGTCGATGACGACCGTCTTTTCGTGGTGGCAGTGGAGGGGTCGCTCGTGCGAGTCGAGTGCCACCTGTACCCGCGATCCGTCGACCAGCCGGTCGCGCGTCTTGCGGACATCGCCGCGGGAAGGGCGAAAGAGCGGCAGCGGTGCGCCTGCCCACACGAGCACGCGAACGTCGATCCGTTCCGCGAGTTCCGCCAGCAAGTGTCGTAGGGCCGCCGAGTCGCCGTTGCGCTCGAGGTCGAAGGATGGCGTGAAGCACCAGCCCGCGACATGGACGTGCGAGCGTGCGCGTCTCATCTCCGCCGCGACGGTCGGCAGCGCTTCCGCGCCGTCGATGAGCACCTCCACGGCGTTGCCGGGTCGCGGCGGGTAAGCAGCCGTCGCCCAGCCGCCGGCGACCGGGTCGAGGGCTCGTTCCCAGCCGATCCGACGTAGCCGCCGCTCGTGGTGCGCGCAGATCTGCCGGCTCAGCTCAGCCCCGAACCAACGCTCCGCCGGCACCGTGAGAGCGCGCAGCCGCGCCCACGACGGCGCCTCCTCGGTCTGGCTGGGGGAAGACGGTGACATCGACTCGCCGAGCTACGTGCGCGGTGCCCCCGACGGCACCGGTTGGGCGCGATTCGACTCTCCTGCCTCGGCGCGAGGCGAGGGGCCGGAGACGACCGCTTTCGCGGCCTCGGCGCCGCCGCCGAACCGAAGCAGGCGACCGCCGAACGCGATGCCGCAGATGGCAAACCAGGCCCAGCCGAGAGCCAGGCCGCCGATCACGTCCGTGAGCCAGTGGACGTCCAGGAATACACGACTCGCGGCAACCGCGACGGCGATCGCGACCGCTCCGCCCGTGATCGCCGCACGAGCCGCGCGGCGATGCCGCCGCCCGAGGAGCAGGGCAGCGGCGGCATAAAACGCCGCGGCGGTCGTCGTGTGACCACTCGGGAACGATGGGCCGAGCGTCGCCGCCGCCGGGTTAAATGTCGGACGCGCCCGGTCGACGATGTCTTTGATCACCGTCGATGCCGCCTCCTCGCCGGCGACGACCAGGACGATGAACGGGACGATCCATCTCCCGCCCGTCCGGTGCAGCTCGACGAGCCCGAGGACGACGCACAAGCCGATCACGACGTAGATCGATCCCAGCTGCGTAACGCCGTTCAGCGCGTGCGTCGATAGCGCGGAGGCGTTGCGGTCGCCCCACGTCGCCACGCTCCTGTCGATCCCGTTCAGCCGAGCGTTGGTTCGAACCAGGAAGGCGAGCAGCCCGAGAACCACCCCGGCGACGACGACGAAAAGGAGAGCCAGCGACAGCGCCAAACCGGTCGCGGACTCAGGGTTGAGTCTTCGCCCGAGCGCGCGACGAACGCCCGTCTGGCCACTAGCCGTCTCGCCCACCTTCTCTGCGGTGGCGAGAGCCGGCGTCCGAACAAACCGCGACCTCCTCGGGTAGCGCCAGGTGACGAGCCCCACCGACAGGCCGGCGGCCAGGGCAACGATGATGAGTACGAGAAACGGCATGACGTGGGTTGGGCCGCCGGTTGTTTCTGCTTCGGATCCCGACTGTTCTGGCCTTGCGGTCCCCTGGTAAACGGTCGTGCGGCGCGCGGAGGTTCGGCCGAACGGTTTCCGGGTACCGGCAGGAGCCGCCGATGCGCGCCTCCAAGATCAGATCACTTCCCCTTCGGACTGGTCGCACAATTCGCGATCAGCTGCTTCGCATCGAGGAAAAGCCTCTAGCGGTGGTTGTCGCCGCTGCGGGCGCGACAATCGTCGCCTCGTGCCTCCTGGCGGCCGCGGTCGGATGGAGACACGTGAGTCACGTCATGTACGCCAGGCACTCGTGGATGTGGCTGAGCGCGTGCCTGATCGGAGAGTTGCTGGCCTACCTCGGCTACGTCCTCACACTTCGAGACATCGCTTCTGTGGACGACGGCCCCGAGATGGACCTCGCGGCATCGACGGAAACCGTGGTCGCCGGGTTCGGGGTTTTCGCCGCGACGCGCGGCTCCGGCGGCTTTGCCGTCGACTACTGGGCGCTGCGGCGCGAGGGAGCCGGCAGGAGGGATGCTGCCTGCCGCGTGCTTGCGCTCGGATTCCTCGAGTACGCGACGCTGAGCGTGGTCGCGCTGGTTGCCGCCGCCGCGTTGTATGTCGGCCTCGATGGCCATGCCGGCGACACGGCGACCTTCCCCGCGCTGATCATCATTCCGTGCTTCGCCCTCGCGCTCTGGGCGACGTCCCACAAGCGCTCGAGGCGCCTGAGCCGCGATCAGCCGAACGCGAGCTGGCTCCGCCGCGTAGTCGCCGATTCCGTGGCCGGCGCCGGCAAGGCGCGAACCATGCTCATGCGCCCACGCGACTACGGCCTGGGCGTCCTCGGGATGACTCTGTACTGGACCGGCGACATCGCCTGTCTCTGGGCCGCGCTACAGCTCGTCGGAGGCAAGCAGATCACGATCTCCGCTCTGATTCTCGCCTACTCCGGCGGCTACGTGCTCAGCCGGCGCTCGCTACCGGCCGGAGGCGCCGGGGTCGTCGAGATCGCGCTGACGCTCGCCCTCGTGGGAATGGGAGTCCCGTTTGCTCCTGCGCTCGTCGCGGTGCTGATCTACCGCCTGTTCAACTTCTGGCTCCCGATCGGTCCGGCTCTGATGCTCATCCCGACGATCCGCGAGCTTCGCGACCGGTTCCAGCGCGCTGAGCAGCAAACGGTCTGAATCCGGACGGCTCCGCGTTGCCGCGGCCCGGACCGTTGCCCCGTTGGCATACAGAGGGTTTGGCGATACGACGATCGGGAGACGCCTCGCCGACACCTACCCGGGAGGCCCGCTCCGAATGGCCACGAGCACGGCGATACGCAACGAGTTGAACCTGAGCAGTCGAGATCACGCCGTCGCCACCGGCGGCCACGGCTCGGCCGCGCCCGTTCTCGACGGCCGGAATGCGGCGGCCGCCCGCTTGGCGCGGATCACCGGCTGCGTCCATCCGGCGCGCACGTTCCTCGTCGGCATCGTCCTTGCCTACACAACCGTCGCCGGCCTCTCGATCCTGCTCGGCCTCCTCGTCACCAGAGTGTTGATAGCGAACGGGACGATCGCGGGAGACGACGGGAGCTTCGTCCGCGTTCTGGCGCACCACCGGTCGGGCGACCTCACGGAAGCGTCGCTGATCGGCTCGATGATCGCGGGCGGAGTCGTGCTGCCGATCCTCGCCGGCGCGTTCGGTCTGGTCGCCGCGCTCTTCAGGCAATGGCGCCTCGCCGCGTTCCTGATCTGCGCGCTCGTGATCGAGTCGGCCTCGTACAGGACGACCACGCTCCTGATCCACCGGCACCGTCCGAACGTGGTCAGGCTCGAGAACCTTTCCGTGAACGCGAGCTACCCGTCGGGTCACACGGCCGCGTCGATCGCCGTCTACGGCGGTCTTGCCCTTCTCGTGACCTCCCGGATTGCGAACCGTTGGGCACGCGTCGCGATCTGGGGCGTCGCTGCGGCGATCCCGATCTACGTCGCGCTCTCGCGGATGTATCGCGGCATGCACCATCCGCTCGACGTCGTCGGGGGCGCGGCGGTCGGCGTAGCGACACTCGCGGCGGTCGTAGTGATCTGCCGCGCGACCGGCTACGCGGTCGCCACCCGCGACCGCAGACGGCATCCCCACCTGGAGCGAGCAGCATGAGCAAGGTCGCGGTCATCGCACACACCGGCAAGTCATTCGGAGGCGGACTACTCGAGCTCCGTCGCGAGCTCGAACGGAACGGCATCGTCGATCCGCTCTGGTACGAGATCCCCAAGAGCAAGCACGCTCCAAAGCAGGTCAGGCGCGCGCTCGAGGCCGGCGCCCGTCTGATCTTCGTGTGGGGCGGCGACGGAACGGTTCAGCGTTGCATCGACGCGGCGGCAGGCTCCGGCGCGGAGCTCGCGATCGCGCCGGCAGGCACCGCGAATCTCCTGGCGGGCAATCTTCAGATTCCACAGGACATCGAGCGAGCCGTCGAGATCGGTCTGCGCGGTGAGCGCCGGAAGCTCGACCTCGGGCGGTTCGACGGCGAACGCTTCGGTGTGATGGCGGGCGCAGGCTTCGACGCGGCGATGATCCACCAGGCGGACGGCAACCTCAAGGACCGCTTCGGCCGCCTCGCCTACGTCTGGACGGCGTCGGAGAACCTGCGGGCGAAGCCTTTCCGCGCGAAGATCTCGATCGACGGCACGTCCTGGTACAAGGGGCGTGCGAGCTGCATTCTGATCGGCAACGTCGGGAACCTCTTCGGCGGGATCAAGGTCTTCGAGCACGCGAGCCCCGACGACGGACGGCTGGAGGTCGGAGTCATCAACGCGGACGGCGTCGCCGACTGGGCGCGGACGCTCGCGCGGACCGCCGCCGGTCATCCCGAGAGATCCCCGTTCACGCGCACCACGAACGCGCGGAAGATCGACGTCAAGCTCGACCGCAAGGTGCTCTACGAGATCGACGGAGGCGACCGGACCAGCGTCAAGTCGTTCAAGGTCCGGGTAGAGCCCCGGGCGATCTCGATCTGCGTTCCCAAGGACAGGAGTCCCGAGTAATGCGCACCGATCACACGATCTCGCCGGTTCTCGAGGCTCGCTCGACAGGCGAAGGGTTAGTACACACGAGAGCCTTCGAGGTGCTCTCTCGCGCCGGCTTCGTCGCGCGCGGGTCCTTATACGCAATCATCGGATTGCTCGCATTCGACCTCGCCGTCGGTCAGGGCGGCAAGATCACAAACCAGCAAGGCGCCCTCCGCACGATCGAGCATCAGCCGTTCGGCAAAGTGCTTCTGGCGCTGGTCGCGATCGGGCTTGGCGGCTACTCGCTCTGGAGGCTTTTTCGCGCCGTACTCGGCCACGGCCCCGAGGGTGCAGACAGCGCACTCGACCGCCTCGGAGCCTTCGGGAGCGGGATCGTCTACGCGCTGATTTGCGCCGTCGCCGTCGAGATCCTGATCAGCTCCGGCGGATCCTCCGGAAACGCCAAGCAGACGACCAGGGGCGTATTCGCATGGCCCGCCGGGCACTGGCTCGTCGGAATCGCGGGCATCGTGATGATCGGCGTCGGTATCTACCAGCTTGTCCGCGGACTGCGCCAGAAGTTCCTCGAAGATTCGAAGACCGAGCAGATGAGCCCCGTGTTCAAGAAGTGGTTCACCGCATTCGGAACCGTCGGGCACGTGGCAAGGGCGATCGTCTTCGGATTCGTCGGGACTTTCCTGGTCAAGGCGGCCGTCGACTACAAGGCAAACGAGGCGATCGGTCTCGACGGCGCACTCGCGAAGCTCTACAACCAGGCGTTCGGGCCCTGGCTACTCGGCGCCGTCGCAGCCGGTCTGATCGTATTCGGGCTCTTCTCGATCAGCGAAGCGCGATACCGACGGATCTAGCGCAGATGGCCCTCGACCGGGAGAAGCTCAAGAAGTCCCAGTTCGGCTTGCCGAGCAAGCGGAAGTACCCGATGCCCGACGCCAAACATGCCGCGAACGCAAAGGGGCGTGCGAAGCAGCAGTTGAGGAAGGGCAAGCTTTCGCGCAGCGCCTACGAGAAGATCGTGGCCAAAGCCAATCGCGTCCTCGGCCGCACGAAACAGAAGAAAGCGAAGAAGAGCAAGAAATGACCCTCACTGCGGGTCTGCGCTAGGAGGGTGATGACCTGGCCGCGAGCGTCACAGCGGATGCACGCGACCAGGTCTTGTCCCGTGCGCTAGCGCTCGATAACCGTGGTGTCACTGCGGGCGCTCCCGAAGCCGCCCCAACTCGACCAGAAGATCATAGAAATCAGCGCGCCGATCGCGCCGACGACGAGCAGGATGATCCCGATGGTGTGAATGTTGAAGCCGTGGCCGGTGACGTTGACCGCGAAGGCCAACACGGCGCCGACCGCGATGAGCAGAAGACTGACTCCGATACCCATGATGGCGATGTTCTCCTTGGTAGTAGGCGAGTTGCTCGCCGTACAACGGCGTTCCGGAAGGAGGAGATACGTGCGCGTACCTCCCGACCGGTTTCGACCGTTTCCTTTGCGAGCTGGCGCGATGGTCCTTGCCACTCCGGCTAGCTCAACGAGATCCTTCGGCGCGACAAAGGAGCCGTACTGATGGGTGTTAGGTCTATCTGGTCATCGATCCAAGGAGATCCAGTGTTCATGCGTCGGGTCAACGGCTGGCTCACGATGTTCTGGCTGGTGATGATCCCGATCTCGTACACGATGCACTGGCTGAGCAGCGTCGTCTATGTCTCGGCGCTCTCGCTCTGGGCGCTCGTCGCTGGACACTGGTCATCTTGGCAGGCCGCTCGAGTAGAGGTCGCCCAAGAACGCGAAGTCCGGAAACAGCGTGACGATCCGATGGAAGACAAAGTCGTCAACAAGATCATCGAAAAAACCGAAGTCAATCCACAAGAGGCATAGGACGCTGAAACAAAGCACGTATTCCCGAGTGACGGAGGCGTCAGAGAGCGAAGAGTAAAATCGTGTGCCCGCCAACCAGGCAAGGCATCGCCGCCGTAGTGGTCAGCGCGGCCACGGGGACATTCGTGGGAGTCCAGTAGGTTGGCGCCTTGGTTCTGGCGGTTCTTCTGGGCTTAATCTCACCCGAGGTTCGCGTCCACTCGGGCGCGTTCCCCTAGCGACAGGGACGGTCACGGCGCTCTCTGATGCCACGCGGTCTCGTGAGCGATCTGCGGGTCTCGACGATGCAGTAATCCACGGTGGCGCTCGAGGATGGCGCCGACCTCCGAGAAGAAGTGCTCGCCGCTCGCAGCGACGAAGAACCAGCGTGTGTTGTTCGGGTCCGAGGGCCTTAAGCCTCACTGCGTTCCAAGCTCGGACAAGGCTGCGCCTCTTCTAACGGATTCCGCACGGGGTGGGCGACGGGGGTTTGTGCGAGAGTGGCTTTGCGGCGCTGCGGTGCGGGGCGTGGCGAATCGGCCGGCGAGGTTCGACGGACAGAAGAGCAAAGGGGCTTTGCTCGTGGCAGAAGGGGTTGGCGTCGATAACACCGACCGGCTGCGGAAGCTTCAGGCCTTCACAGATGCGGCTCTCGCGCATCTGGAGCTCGACCTGCTGCTATCGACGCTGCTTGTTCGCACCCGTGAGATCCTCGCGGTCGACACGTGCGCCGTCTTGTTGCTCGACGAGGCTACGAATGAGCTGGTCGCTCGGGCGGCTGTCGGGATCGAGGAGGAGGTCGAGCAAGGGGTTCGGATCCCCGTCGGCGGCGGCTTCGCGGGCCGGGTCGCAGCGAGCAAGCAGCCGGTGATCCTCGACGACGTCGATCACGCAGACGTGCTCAATCCGATCCTGAGGCAGAAAGGGATCAAGTCGATGCTCGGTGTGCCGCTGCTCGTTGGCTCGCGAGTGCTTGGCGTCCTCCATGTGGGGACACTCGTGCCCCGGATCTTCGACGAGGGCGACGTGGAGTTGTTGCAGCTCGTCAGCGACCGCGCCGCAATCGCGATCGATCATGCCCGGGCCTTCGAGGCGGAGTCCCGGGCACGGCAGCGGCTCGAGCACGTGCAGGCGGTCACCGATGCGGCGCTCGCGCACCTGGAGCTCGACGAGTTGTTCGCGGTGCTGCTTCCGCGAATCCGCGACATTCTCGAAGCGGACACCTGCGCAGTGCTCCTGCTCGACGAGGAGACCGATGAGCTGGCTGCGCGGGCGGCTGTTGGGATCGAGGAGGAGGTCGAGCAAGGGGTTCGGATCCCGCTCGGCGGCGGCTTTGCAGGCCGGGTCGCAGCAGACAAGCTGCCGGTGATCCTCGATGACGTCGATCACGCGGACGTGCTCAATCCGATCCTGCGGCAGAAGGGGATCAAGTCGATGCTCGGCGTGCCGCTGCTCGTCGCCGGCAACGCGTTGGGCGTGATCCATGTCGGTACGCTCGTCCACCGCCGGTTCACTGCGGACGATGTCGAGCTGCTTCAGCTCGTTGCCGACAGGGTTGCGATCGCGATCGAGCGCGGCCGCCTCCATGAGCGGACCGTGCGGCTCGATGAGTTGAGAACGAACTTCGTCGCGATCGCCTCCCACGAGCTGCGAACGCCTGCCACGTCTGTGTACGGCATCCTCAAGACCCTGTTCGAGCGGGATGCCCAGCTGGACGAGGGCTTGCGCAGAGAGATGTTGCGAGTCGGGGTCGAGCAGGGCGAACGCCTAACCCGGCTGCTGGAAGAACTGCTCGACCTGTCACGCCTCGACATACGCGGCGTCACCGTCAGGCCTAGGCCACTCGTGCTCGCAAGCGTCCTGGATGAGATCGTCTCAGAAGCGCTGCCGACCGGCACGAGCGTCGAGGTGCACGTTCCCGAGGATCTCGTCGTCGTCGCCGACCGTCTCGTCCTTGATCGCGTTGTCTCCAACCTGCTGGGCAACGCCCTGCGCTATGGCGCCGAGCCGATCACGCTGACGGCCGAGGCAGGAAACGCAGATCTCCAAATCACCGTCGAGGACAGCGGCGAGGGCGTGGCCGAGGAGATCCGCCTCAGCTTGTTCGAACGTTTCGCGCGCACCGAGTCGACCAACGTCGGTAGCGGTCTCGGCCTCTCGATCGCCCGCAGCTACGCCCGCGCGCACGGCGGAGACCTCGTCCACGTGCCCGGCGCCACCGGCGCCCGCTTCACCTTGACCATCCCGCAGCCCTGAACCCCGATCAGCACACTCGTGTGCGAGCACGCCCGAGCCGCCACACGCCGGTCATGCCCCTCGCCTGAAGGTCGGCAGATCCCCGGCCAACTCCGGGCCCACCCCGAAGAGGTGTCCGGGTTCGGTCGATCGCTATCCCGGTGCTCTGACCGGCCGACCCGCCAACGGCCTGCCAAAGGCCGGCAAAGAACGAAATCCGATGGGGCGTCCGGGTTACGTTAATCCCAGCACCCGCTGGCGAGACTTGGTCTCGCCAGTTCGACTACTTATCCGACTTTGATCGATCTCCCCACTCGGGCAGGAGCTCTCTGACGCCGGCTGCAGTCCCCCCGCGGACATTCTGCGGACACGGCCTGCGAGGCGTTCGCATCTCAGAAAACGAACGGCGGCGTTTGCAGGCGTTTCTCGAGTGGGCAGTACTGGGCTCGAACCAGTGACCCCAGCTTGTCGAGACGGAGAGCTCATGTCTGACGACGACCCGCACGATTGACGCTTCAGCTTGAGAACGAGCCTCGGCCTACTGGGCGAGGAGCCCGGCATAGTCGAGCTCGCGCTCGTCGGTCAGCACGTGCGTGTATGTGTCGGCCGTGACAGCGAGCGACCTTTGACCCATTGCCTCGCCGATACGCGCCCACGGTACACCGCCGAGATGCAAAAGCGAGATACGGCGGTGCCGGAGGTCGTGTGGCGAGAAGAGCGGCACACCAGCGGCGCGGCAGGCCCGGGCTATTGCCGTTCGGAGCCGGCTCGCCGCGAAGCCTGCGAACACAGGCGCGTCGAGGTCGCGGTCGTCGCGCGGCACGAGCTCGACCACGGCCGCGAACACGTCGGCTGGCGGCGTCACCCAGCGCGGGCGGCTCGTCTTGCTCGTCTCCGCGGAGACTCGCCAGCGGCCGCGTGGCTCATCGACGTCGCCCCAAGTCAGCGCCTCGAGCTCGCCGACTCTCATTCCCGTGGCGTCGAGCACGACGATCGGCAGCCGGTAGCTCGAGGGCAGAAGCGCGAGAACGGCCGCGAGCGCGTCGGCGGTCGGTGGAGCGAGCTCGACGAGCTTGCGCCGTGGTAGGCGGACTGTGACGTGATCGCGGGCGGGATTCGGGGAGACGCCGGCGTGGTCGAGGATCATCGCCAGCACGCCGAGCGTCTTGCGGATCGATTCACGCGCGAGCCCTCCCTCGTTCAGCTCGGCGACGAAGCCAGCGACGCGGCGCGGGTCGAGCTGGCCGAGCTCGAGTGAGCCGAGTGCGGGGAGGATGCGACCGATCGAGACCGCGTAGGTTGCATCCGTGCCGGCGGAGACGTCGAGCCGCGAGGAGCGCCAGGCGTCGGCGGCCGTCCGTACCGTCTCTGCGGCCGAGGACCGATCCAGCGCAGCCAGCGCCTCCAGAGCGGGCACGCGCATCGCCGCAAGCTCGCCGCCGATCCAGTCGCGCCGCGCCCGCGCCTCCCGTTGCGTGCGAAAGGTGCCCCCGTAGCGGATGCGTGACTCGCGGCCGCCGAGCCGGTACCGAACCTGCCAGTGCCCACCGGCGCGCCGGACGATGTAGGAGCTCGCCACGGCCGGCGAGTGTACCTCGCCCGTCCGACGGTCGAATCCACCCGGTCTCGAACACGTGACACCACCCGTGACACCACCAGATGAGCGCGACCGGGGGCAGACGAGCACGCTCAACCCCACTGTCCCGGCCTAACCAAGCCAAAAACAAGGAAGGCAGACTAGGCGGGAGGGTGGCAGGAAGGCGCATACGGGATTCGAACCAAGTGGGATGTCTCCCTTGACTGGGCAACAGTTCCCAGCGCTTTAACTCCTTTCCGCGGGCTTTCCACAATTGAGCAAACGCGAGAAACTGCAAAGACGCCAGTTGTGGCGGCTGGACGAAGCCGAGCTCTACGCAACCCTCAATCGTGCGACATCCTGCCGCTCATCCAGTACGTTCCGCTCAGCCGACTCCAGTATGCAACTGGGCTCTCGCTTCGCTATGTGTCGCTGATCAGGCGCGGCAAACGAGTTCCACACCCACGACATTGGCAGGCATTCCTCGGAGTCACCGGCGTGGGGTAACGATGCAGGTTTGCGGCCCCTACGGCGCGTTCAGGCGGTGTTCAG
>DASYPH010000109.1:0-5162 GCA_036006925.1 Gaiellaceae bacterium | reverse complement strand
GAAGTGTACGGTCACAAGCAGCGCGAGATGGAAGCCAGCGTGAACTTCGTCACCTGCCACGACGGCTTCACGCTGAACGACCTCGTCTCGTACGATCGCAAGCACAACGAGGCCAACGGGGAGGAGAACCGCGACGGCTCGGACGACAACCGCAGCTGGAATTGCGGCGTCGAGGGTCCGACCGACGATCGCGCCGTCGAGCAGTTGCGCAACCGCCAGGTGAAGAACCTCCTTGCCACCGCTCTCCTCGCCCTCGGGACGCCCATGCTCCTCATGGGCGACGAGATGCGCCGCACACAGCGCGGGAACAACAACGCATATGGCCTGGACGACGACACCACCTGGCTCGACTGGAACCTGCTCGACCGCCACGACGACGTACGACGGTTCGTCCGCCTCCTCGTCCGTCATCGGCTGCAGCGCGACACGGCACGGCCGGAATGGGCAATGACGCTGAACCAGCTGCTGCGTCTCGGCACCGTCACATGGCACGGCGTGCGGCTCGACCAGCCGGACTGGGGGCCGTCCTCGCACACGCTCGCGGCCACGGTCCGTAGCACGGGTGGCCGCCAGCTGTTCCACGTCGTCCTGAACGCCTGGTCCGAGCGGCTCACGTTCGAGCTGCCATCGGTGGCGGGCGGGTGGCGCCGATGGATCGACACGTCGTGCGAGCCGCCTGGCGACATCTGCGAGTGGGACGCGGCGCCGCCCCACGCGACGCCGAGCTACGACGTTGCACCGAGATCGCTGGTCACGCTGATCGCGACGGTCGACCCGATGTCGGCGACGCCGTGCGGCGACCGCGGTGACTCTCGATCGTCATAGCGTCGCCTCGGGTTGACGAACGTCATCCGGTGCTCAGACATTGTCGCCCTCGGTGGATGTGGTCCTGGTACGAGCCTCCGCCTGGCGGCCCCATCGCCAGCCGGTGATCTCGGGCATGTCGTCGCCGTGCTCGGCGATGTACTGCTCGTGCTCGATCAGCTTGTCCCGGATCGCCTGCTTCGCGTAGGCCGCTCGCGATCCGAGCTGCGGCAGCCGATCGATCACGTCGGAGACGAGGTGAAAGCGATCCAGGTCGTTCCGCACCGCCATGTCGAACGGCGTGGTCGTCGTTCCTTCCTCCTTGTATCCACGGACGTGCAGGTTGCCATGGTTCGTGCGGCGGTAGGTCAGGCGGTGGATGAGCCAGGGGTAGCCGTGGAAGGCGAAGATGACCGGCTTGTCCTTCGTGAAGAGCTCGTCGAAATCGAAGTCGCTCAGGCCGTGCGGATGCTCGCTCGACGGCTGGAGCTTCATCAGATCCACGACGTTGATCACCCGGATCTTCACCGCCGGCGCGTGCTCATGGAGGATGTCGACAGCCGCCAACGTCTCGAGCGTCGGCACGTCGCCGCAGCAGGCCATCACCACGTCGGGGTCGCCCCCCTTGTCGTTGCTCGCCCACTCCCAGATGCCGATCCCCGCGGTGCAGTGCTTGATCGCCTGGTCCATGGTCAGCCATACGGGCGCGGGTTGCTTGCCGGCGACGATCAGGTTCACGTAGTTGCGGCTGCGCAGGCAGTGGTCGGTCACGCTCAAGAGGCAGTTCGCGTCCGGCGGCAGGTAGACGCGAATCACCTCGGCCTTCTTGTTCACGACGTGATCGATGAAGCCGGGATCCTGGTGGCTGAAGCCGTTGTGGTCCTGACGCCAGACGTGTGACGACAGGAGGTAGTTGAGGGACGCGATCGAGCGCCGCCACGGAATCTCGTGACACACCTTCAGCCACTTCGCGTGCTGGTTGAACATCGAATCGATGATGTGGATGAACGCCTCGTAGCAGCTGAAGAGGCCGTGCCGTCCGGTCAGCAAATACCCCTCGAGCCAGCCCTGGCACTGGTGCTCGCTCAGCACCTCCATCACGCGCCCGTCGGGGCTCAGGTGGTCGTCGTCGGGGTAGATCTCGGCCATGTAGCAGCGATTCGTGACTTCGAGGACGTCCTGCCAGCGATTGGAATTGTTCTCGTCGGGGCTGAAGAGCCGGAAGTTCTTGCTGTCGAGGTTGAGCTGCATCACGTCCCGCAGGAACCTCCCCTGCTCTCGCGTCGCCTCGGCAACGGCGGCCCCGGGGCTCGACGTCGCGACGGCATAGCTCCGGAAGTCGGGGAGCTTGAGATCCTTCAGCAGAAGCCCGCCGTTGGCGTGCGGATTGTCGCTCATCCGGCGATGGCCGC
Source organism: Gaiellaceae bacterium (assembly GCA_036006925.1). Classification (GTDB taxonomy): domain Bacteria; phylum Actinomycetota; class Thermoleophilia; order Gaiellales; family Gaiellaceae; genus PALSA-600. The sequence goes on along the minus strand of DASYPH010000109.1, from coordinate 2,946 downwards.
TCGGGGCGAGCTCGGCGAGCTCCTGGTGGAGCCGGCCTGACGCGTCGAACAGCTCCTCGGGCTTGTAGCTCTTCATCCAGCCTTCGAGGATGCGCACGTGCTCCGGCTTGTCCATGTCGCCCATCGGCACCTGATGGGCACGCCAGTAGCCCTCGCACTTCTTGCCGTCGATCTCCTTCGGGCAGGTCCAGCCCTTCGGCGTGCGGAGCACGATCATCGGCCACGCCGGTCGCTTCGTGACGCCCTTCGTCCGCGCATCGGCCTGGATCTGCTTGATGTCGGCCACGACCGCATCGAGCTCGGCGGCGAGCTGCCGATGCACCTTCTCGGGCTCGTCGCCTTCGACGAAGCGAGGCGCGTAGCCGTAGCCCACGAGGAGGCTCTGCAGCTCCTCCCGCGGGATACGGGCGAGGAAGCACGGATTGGCGATCTTGTAGCCGTTCAAATGGAGGATCGGCAGCACCGCGCCGTCGCGCGCCGGGTTCAGGAACTTGTTCGAATGCCAGCCGGTCGCGAGCGGGCCGGTCTCGGCCTCGCCGTCCCCGACGACGCAGGCGACGATCAGGTCCGGGTTGTCGAAGGCTGCGCCGTGCGCGTGCGAGAGGGCGTAGCCGAGCTCGCCGCCCTCGTGAATCGAGCCCGGCGTCTCGGGCGCGACGTGACTCGGGATCCCGCCGGGGAAGCTGAACTGCTTGAACAGCTTCTTCATGCCGTCCGCATCCTGGGCGATGCCGGGGTAGACCTCGCTGTAGGTGCCTTCGAGGTAGGCGTTCGCGACCAGCGCCGGGCCCCCGTGACCCGGACCGATGACGTAGATCATGTTCAAGTCGTGCTGCTTGATGACCCGGTTCAGGTGGACGTAGAGGAGGTTCAGACCCGGCGTGGTCCCCCAGTGGCCGAGCAGGCGCGGCTTGATGTGCGCCCGCTCGAGCGGCTTCTTCAGCAGCGGGTTGTCATAGAGGTAGATCTGGCCGACCGACAAGTAGTTGGCCGCCCGCCAGTAGGCGTCCATCTTTCGCAGCTCCTCGCTGGACAACGGATCCGTCTTGGGTTTCATCACGCCTCCTGGTTTTGAGATCACGACGCCGACGCCCGTCCGAGCAGCGCGCGCGTATGGCGGGCGATCATCAGGTCTTCGTCGGTTCGCACGATCCGCACCGTGCAGCTGCTTCCCGGCGCGCTGATCACGGGGTCGTGCCGCGCGTTTCGTGCGCGATCGATTTGGATGCCGAGGTGCTCGAGGCCGCGGCACGTCTCCTCGCGCACCGCCGCGGCGCGTTCGCCGATCCCACCCGTGAAGACGAGCGCGTCGATCCCGCCCAGCACCGCGGCGAAGGCGCCGATGTGCTTGCGGAGCACGTAGCAGAAGAGCTCGACCGCCTCGGCGGCCCGCGGATCGATCGGGCGGGTGTCGAGGAGCGCCTTCATGTCGGGCGTCGTGCCCGATACGCCGAGGAGGCCAGACTCGTGGTCGACGAGGCGTTCCAGCGCGCCCGCATCGAATCCCTCGTGCGCGAGCAGGTGCACGAGGATGCCGGGATCGAGGTCGCCGCTCCGCGTCCCCATCATGAGACCGCCCGTCGGCGTGAAACCCATCGTCGTATCCACGGGGAACCCGTCGCGTACCGCGGCGAGGCTGGCGCCGTTGCCCAGATGCGCGATGACCGCGCGCCCGAGCGTGGCGGCGCCGATGGTGGCGACGACGTACTCGTACGACAGGCCGTGGAAGCCGTAGCGTTGGATCCCCTTCGCCCGCAGAGCCAGGGGGAGCGGGAGGCGCTGCGCGACCGCCGGCATCCTTCGGTGGAAAGCGGTGTCGAAGCACGCGATCTGCGGGAGTCCGGGACATTGTACGCCCACCGCATCGATCGCCGCGAGCGCGGCAGGCAGGTGCAGGGGGGCGAGCGGCACGAGGGTCCGGAGCGCGGCCAGGAGCTCCGGCGTGACTCGCTCCGGCGCCGCATGGTCGGCTCCGCCATGAACGATGCGATGGCCGACGGCGTCAGGCGAGGAGAGCGCGGCTCCGGCGAGGGTCGCGCGCAATGCCGCGCGGGCATCGGGGAACGCACCCCGCTCGTCGCGAACCACCCGTCCGGTCTGGTCGCGGACCGTGAGCCGGCCCTCGTCGAGGCCGAGCCCTTCGACCGCGCTCGAGGCGATCAGGGTGTCGTCTTCGTAGTGCGCCAGCTTGAGCGACGACGATCCGCTGTTCACGCAGAGGACGCGGAGGGGCACGCCTCATCTCCCGTCGGGTCGCCCCTGCAGGGCGTGGCTCACGATGTCCTCGGCCTCACGGACGATCGTCTCCAGGTGCGGCCGGTCCCGGAAGCTCTCCGCGTAGATCTTGTAGACGTTCTCCGTGCCCGACGGCCGGGCCGCGAACCACCCGCTCGCCGCCACGACCTTCAGACCACCGATCGGCGCATCGTTGCCGGGAGCGTTCGTCAACTTCGCGACGATCGGCTCGCCGGCGAGCATGGGCGCCGTCACCGCGTCGGCCGAGAGCTTCGCGAGGCTCGCCTTCTGCTCCGCGGTCGCCGGCGCATCGACGCGCGTGTAGCACGGCGCGCCGAACTCCGCGGTGAGCCGCTGGTAGTGCTCGCCCGGGTCCTTCCCGGTCCGCGCCATGATCTCGGCGGCGAGGAGGTTCGGCACCAACCCGTCCTTGTCGGTCGTCCACACGGTTCCGTCGCGCCGCAGGAACGTCGCACCCGAGCTCTCCTCGCCGCAGAACCCGATCGTTCCGCCGACGAGCCCCTCGACGAACCACTTGAACCCGACCGGGACCTCGACCAACTGCCGCCGGAGACGCGCCGCCACCCGATCGATCATGGTGCTGCTGACGACCGTCTTGCCGACGGCGACCGAAGCCGGCCACCCGTCGCGGTTGGCGAAGAGATAATCGATCGCGACGGCGAGGTAGTGGTTCGGCTCGAGGAGCCCGGT